>JAICQQ010000124.1 GCA_025937785.1 Polyangiaceae bacterium | reverse complement strand
TGGGGCCTGTCCCTGAATTGGACGATGGCCCCGTGAACGTGAACGTGAACGTAAACGTGCCCGTGCCCGAAGTAGCGCAACGGATGCCGAGGTGGGGCCGATGGCTGGAGCATGTGGCTCGATCATGAGGGATTGGAAGTGTATCAAGTCGCGCTGGATTTTCTCGTTATCGCGAACGCGATCATAGAAGGACTACCGCGAGGACGAGGCCACCTGTCGGATCAGTTCACCCGGGCCGTTCAGCTGCTGTCTAACCATGCTGGCCTACCCATGGAACACACTTCGACCGCCATGGATAGCTCTTTCCTCGACTTCTCGGGCACGGGCACGCACACGTTCACGTTCACGGGCGGACCAATTCAGGGACAGGCCCTAATCAACGGGCACTCCCTCACGCATTCACCGAACGCGCGCATGGTCGCCCTGCGTCATCGAAGCGGCGCCCGGGGGTATCGAGCGGGGGGCACGCCGTGTCCTCACGAAAAGCTACGTTCGCCGGGGTGACACTGGGGCGACACATCGAGCGCACACATTCGCGTCTTCCACACGGTCTCCACAGGCTGTGGAAACGCAGAGGTTGCGCATGTGCGTGGCGCACCCAGATGTGGTCTGGCCGCGGGGGGGCGGGCCGTGTCGGGGCGACCGCAGCGCGCGGCAGCGCGGAAAGAAAGCCGATGGCACGGCCGCGCGCTGGGGTACCCGCGCGGCCGGTGACGGAAACCGCCAGGGTTGTTGCACGGGTTTCCGCGGGTTCGATGGCGCCGGTCCAACATTGCGCTCACGTTCCTCGCGTGCGTACTGGCGCTGCTGTACACTTCTTCAGCCAGAATGTGTGCTGATGTCGCCCCGCCAGCCGGGCTGGAGAGCACCTTCATGGAGCCCGTGCGGCGGCTCTTGGTAAGGCTGCGCGAGTCCCTCGCCGCGGAAGCGCTCGCGGTCGTCGAACTCGCCGCCCCCGAAGGCGTGCTCGTGCCGCTCTGGCGGGTGGTCGAGCCCGCAAGTGTCGAACTCGTGACCCCGAGCCTCGAAAGGCTGCTTGGCCCGAGCAGCCGCCTGGCGGCCGGTGAGCTCAGCCCCAAGCTGGTCGGGTGCGAGATCACGCTGGTTCCGCTGCCGGTCGAACCGAAGCTCCACGCTAGCGGCGACGCTTGGCTATTCCTCGCCCAGCGATCCGAGCCCCCCGAGGGTGCGCGCCTTGCGGAGTCGGTCGCTGCGCTCACACGGCTGTTGTCGGAGGAGCGCAGGCGCCGGCTGGCAGATATCGTCTTCGCGGCGGTCGAGCAAGCGGCGGATCCCATCGAAGTCACCGATCGCGCCGCGTGCCTGATTTACGCCAACGGTGCCTGGGGTGAAGCCTTCGGATACACGCCGCAGGAGGTGACGGGGCGCACCGTGGGCAGCCTGTTTCGTGACCCCGACGAGCCCGTCCACGATCGCGCTTTTTACCAATTTACGCTGAATACGCTGGCGCGAGGCACCCCCTGGCTCGGCGTGATCGCCTCGCGCGCTCAGAGCGGGGGACGCGTGTTGATGGAGGCGCACGTGAGCCCCTTCGACGCCCCCGCTGGCGAGTTTCGCGGTAACTTGGCGGTGCGGCGCAAGCTCGAGCATCGCGCCGACCGCGACCGCGCGCTCACCGTGGCGCACCACGAGTTTCGAGCCGTGCTCGCCAATTTGCCCGACGGAGTGGTGGTGCTGCGCGACCGCAAGATCTACTTCGCGAACGCCGCGTTTTTGGCGATGGTCGATCGCTCCGAAGCTTCGGTGATCGGCGCGGACTACCTGGACTTCGTGCATCCGGACGATCGTGAGCAGTTCGTGCGAGAGCATCAGGGCAAGGTGACGCGCGTGCGGATGTTGCGGCGGGGCAAGCCGCGTGTGGCCGAGATCTCGACGGCGGGCTCCGTGTCGTTCGAGGGCAGCCCTGCCACGATCTTGTTTTCGCGAGACACCACCGATCATTACATCGCGCAAGAAGAGTTGGCTCGAGCCGAGAAGCTGTCGGCGCTCGGAGCGCTGGCCGCCGGGGTGGCCCACGAGATCAACAACCCGCTCGCCTACGTCACCCTGAATCTGCAGCAATTGATCGACGATACGCGGGGCAAGCTGTCTGCTTCAGAGATCGAAGCGCTGGAGGAAGCACTGGAAGGCGCCGAGCGCATGAAGACCATCGTCGGGGAGCTCAAGGGCTTCTCGGGGTCGGATGCGCCCGGCGCAACCGAGCCCGTGAACGTGATCCAGGCGGTGACCAGCGCGCTGAACATTGCACAGAACGAGATCCGCCATCGCGCCCGCCTCTCGCGCGAGCACGAGCCGGGGTTGTTCGTGCAGGCCCGCGAAGGGCAGCTGGTGCAAGTGCTCGTCAACGTCCTGGTGAACGCGGCGCAGGCGATTCCAGCGCAGAGCGAGCGCGACCACGTGATCCGTGTGGTCTCGCGCCGTGTTCCTGGCGATCGGGTGCAGATCGCCATCTCGGACACGGGCGAAGGTATTTCGGAGGAAATGCTGGACCACGTCTTCGATCCGTTCGCGACGGGCAAGCGCCGCGGGGAGGGGTCGGGGCTCGGGCTCACCATCTCCAAGCGGATCATCGACGCGCTCGGTGGAAAGATCACCGTGCGCTCCGCGCGGGGCGCGGGCACCACCGTGAACGTGGAGTTGCCGTATGCGGTTGCTCCGGTGCGCTCTTTTCCTGCGGAGCCGCCGACCGCGCGGCTGCCGGCGCTCAGCGTCAAAGCGCGCGTGCTGGTGATCGACGACGAGCTCTCGGTGGCCAAAGGATTGAAACGTATGCTCGCTGGGCACGATGTAGTTATCGTCAGGGACGGCGAGCAAGCCCTCGAGGTACTGGCGGCGGACGCCGATTTCGACGTGATCCTGTGCGACGTGATGATGCCGGCGCTGCCCGGTTCGGAGCTCTATTATCGGGCGATCCGCAGTCGACCCGAGCTCACACAGCGCTTCGTCTTCATGACGGGGGGCGCGTTCACGCAATACGGTCGCTCGTTCTTGGAGACGGTCGGTTGCCCCGTATTACACAAACCTTTCGACGCCGCCGCCGTGTTAGAGTCAGTACAAACACTGGCGCGCGCTCGACGCGCCGGATAGCACAACCGGCGGTTACTTCCTGGAGGCAGCAATGATGGGATGTCGACGTGCCCGAGCGTCGCTCGGGGTTTTGGTGGCGATCGCGAACGCTTTAGCAGGCTGCGGGGACCCGGCGGACCCCGAAGCAGCGCAGACCGGTCAAGCGCTCGTGAGCACGGGCACCGAGGTCACGTTTGCTGGTTGCACCGAGTTCGCTGGTATCGGCTTCGTGCCTGCCGCCAACGCGCGGCCACTGGTGCCCGCTGAGTACGAGCTGGTCGGGGACGGCGCGAACGCCGTGATCGTCGTGCGCGTGGCCGACTGTGAGGAGATTTCGGTGGCTGGCAGGAAGCCGAAGGCGGGTACGGTATCGCAGGTGGGTATCAGCGTAGCGGCCGTCGATCCGACTGCTGACATCAACAACTACACGCTGTGGTTCGGAACCAACCTGGGCCAGCTGCACGGCAAGCTCCGCTCGATGGGCGTGCCGAGCGAGATGGACGCTGACCTTGCCTATACCTTCGTGCCGACAGGGCCGGGGCAGGGGGCGCTTTCGATCGCCGCATCACCCCCCCGGGGCCCGCACTACTCGGTGACGGGCACGGCGCAGTTGCCTACCACTCCGGCGGTGCCGTTCGTGGCGACGTGGTGGGCCGAGACTGGCCAGGGCGCGGTCCGCATGCGCACCGAGTTGCCTCAGATTCGCTTCGGAGAAGCCAGCATGACGCTGACGACGACCCCTGGGTCGTGCTTGGCCGGCCTGATCGGCGGTGCGTCGCTCACGTTCGGGCTGCTCGACAGCTACAACACCTTCGAGGCCGCGACGTTGACGATCGACGTGCCGTGACGGCGCGCGTTACCAGACCCCTTCCCGGATCGATTCGAGGAAGGGGCGCCCGGTCTTGAGCCAGGCGCGCTGCTCGTCGATGCGGGTGGCAGAGACTACCTGCGCCATCACGATGCCGACGATGGGCAGCACGATCATCGAGAACATGAAGAATACGCCCACGACAGGGTAGTCTTCCATGGTCGCGATCGTCAGCGCCAAGCTCCCGGCGAAGCCCAGCCAGCCGATCAAGATACCTTGCAGGCGCCGCTGGTGATGTCGATCGCACAAGCCGACTTCGATCACGGCCTTCTTGCGCACGATCAGCGCCGGGATCAGATAGAAACAGAGGCCCACGAGCAGCAAGAGGTAAAGCGCGGGGTGATGCCAGTACAGCCGCCGCAGTAACCGCTTCGACGCTGGCTGATTGCACCGCACACAGCGCGGCGGCAGGACTGCCAGCTGTGCAGGTACCACGACGGCGTTTCCTTCGCGGTGAATCGTCGCGCCCGCTGTCGGCGTGAACGTGGTGTCGGTAGCCGGAGGGGCGTAGAAGTTATCGTTGGGCGGTTGTGCCATCGATTAGACACCAGCCCCAGGCTGGCGCTCCGTTCAGGTCAGGTCAGGTCAGGGGCTACCGCCTTCGCCGGCCGCGCCGGCGGCCCCAGCGCCGCCCTCCATCTCGCTCAGCTCTTTCTGGATGGCCTCGATCACGCGTTTGCACGACTTTTGGCCGCAATACGTGAGGATTTCGTGGCAGGGGTGCTCGACGATGCAGTCCAGGCACTTCGAGGCTTCGCCTTCTTCCAGCTCGCCCGACTCCACCGCGATGCCTACACGATCGATGCAAGCGTCTTCGCTGATGTCGAGCAGCTCGCAGTCCTCGAGGACGGCGCACACGAAGTCCGCACGGTTCGAGCAGCTCGGGTTCACGGCGGCGACGCCCAACACGAGCAACCCCGCGGTGAACCAGCGCGGCCAAAGGAATTGGGTGGTGGGGCGCCGCGGCATCAGAACGCTCCTGCCAGCTGGGGCGTGCGGGAACCGGCGTGCGCGCGCCGGCGCGCGCGGGAGGCGGCCGGACCGCCGTCGATGCCGGGTCGGACGCTGACGGTGGCTTCGTCGTCGGTGACGATTTTGGGGATACCGATCAGCCACGAAACGCTCATCACGGTGATGCCGGTCCAGATGCCGAACGACGCGCTCTTGGCGCAGTCGTGGTCGGGTCCGCAGTCTTGAAGCAGCCCGACGCTGGTCGCGATGGCGCCGATGCCGCTGCCGATGAGCGCCCAGTACCACCCCTCGCGGCGCGTGGAGGCGTGCGACACGATGTCGACGTCGAGGGTGGCAGGCCCGTCCAGGATCAACCCGGTCCTGGTCGTGGCCCGCCCACCGTCCGGCGTCTTCACGCTGAGCTGATAAGCACCCGGCGCCAGCGACGTCCGGCACGGAGCCGTGCACGCGCCGCTGAACTTGTCGATGTCGCGGGTGGGGCCGCGCGTGACGTCGTCGAGCTCGATCGGGTAGACTTGCAGTTCCAAGCCCTGGATCGGAGAGAGCACTTGAAGCGGATACGAGGCCGTGGCCGTGGCGGCCGTGTCCCGCGCAGCCGTGTCAGGTGCAGCCGTGTCTCGTGAGTTGGCGCCCGGGGGAACACCGGGTGCATCCGCGGTGGAGGCGCCAGCTCGAGCCGGTGGGGCCGCTTCTGGAGGCTGGGTGGCTGGAGGGGGGGCTGCAGGCTCGGATGCTGCGGGTGGAGTCGGCGCTGCGGGTGAAGCCGGCGCTGCGGGTGGAGTCGGCGCTGCGGGTGGAGCCGGCGCTACGGGTGGAGCCGGCGCTACGGGTGGAGCCGGCGCTACGGGTGGAGCCGGCGCTACGGGTGGAGCCGGCGCCGGTGGAGTGGGTGCTACGGGTAGAGCCGGCGCTGCGGATGAGGGCGGCGCCGCGGAGACACTCTGCGCTGAGACGGATAAAGCCGCGAAGAGCTGCCAGGCGACCAGAGCGGACACGATCGGGGAACCAGCAAAGCGTCGCATCATCGCCTGCCTCAAATCTTCCACATCACGTAGGTTTTGGTTTCGAAGGAGTCCGAGCGGACATTCTCGACCTCTTTGTAGGCGCCGTAGCGGTACACCCAGAGCGGGGCAAAGCCGAGCCCGAGGCCCTTGTAGATGGGGATCTCGTAGTGTCCATGGACCAGCCCGTACAGTTCACCGCCCTCTTCGCCGTCCACGACGGTGACGACGTACTGCTTACCCATGAGACCGAGCTCGCCGTAGCGACCCAAGCGCAGCCGCGCGCTGAGGGCGCCGGACATGCCCATGCCGAAGTTGTAGGTTCGACCCGTCACTTGAGTGAACGGAGACGTAGCGCCCGACATGGCCAGCCATTGCACGTCGCCGTTGAGCCGGAAACCCATGTCCTTGCCGAAGCGCCAGTTGGCCCAGTTGGCGATGCCCACGCCCGTGCCGCCCAACTCCAGCAGGTTCGAGTTGGCGTAGTCGAATGCTTGCGAAAACCCGATGATATTGTTGTCGGGGTGCGGATCGTCGGGCTCGGAGAGCCACGAGTTCCAACCGTGGAGCACGGCCTCGATGAACATGCGCCCTCCGCTCAGCTCCGAGTTGAAAAGCGCTGCCGAGAAACTCGCGTTGAAGAACTCGTAGGGGCCGAAAGTGCCGGCGTCGTTCTTGGGCAGCCGATCACCGTAGTCGATCTCGAGCCCGACCATGAAGGACGGGTCGAATTCGTCGAGCTCGCCGAAGTCGTTGCTGCGCACGTGGTCCACCCCGAAGTCTAGCTCGAACTCGACGGGAGTCGGATTCTCGTGAGGCGGGCCGCTGGCCCAGGCGTCGCCCGTCGTTAGCCGTTGGAACAAGCGCATCGGTGCGAGCACACCGCCCCCTAGCTCGCGCCAGAAGCGTTCCATGCCCGAGCTGCTGTCGTCGAGCACTTCGCTGGAAAGCCGGTAGAGCATCTCGCCCATCGCGACGCCGCCGAGAGTCGTGGTGTAAAAATCGTTCGGTGCGGCGGGGTGCGTTTCGCCCATGAACTCCCATTGTAAGCTGCCGAACGCGGTGTAGAGGCTGGATTCCCACAGGCTCAGACCCGCACCGCGCGCCGAGTGGTAGTACATCGTCCCTTGGTAGGGGTGGCGGAAGAAGTTCGTCATCAAGGAGTTGTCGTCCCAGATGAAGCCGATGCGGATGTTGCGCGCGATACTCTCACTGGTCACGTACGCCATGTCCATGAACAGCCACGCGAACTGCCAGTTGATCCAGTTCGAGAATACGACGCCGCCGAGCGCACGAAAATGATTCGCGGCGTTGCGATTCGGGTCGGGCAAGTTGTAGTCGATGGGGACCAGCCCGAGATCGATCGGTCGCGCTAGCGACGCCTGGGTCTGGGCTGGCGCTTCGCCGCGGGGGGCGTTGAGCGACAGAGCCACCCTGTCACCGGCTTTCTGCTGGAAGCCAGCGGGTGCAAAGGACGGCGCGGTGAGCTGATAACGGGGCACCCCGCCGTCGCCAGCGAGCGGCGGCACCCGAGCCCTTTCGCTGGCATCGGCGTGAGCCGGCCGAACCAGGCTAACTGCCGCGATAGAAACTCCCAACCAGGACAGTGAAACCCGCATCTAGGCCTCGCCCGTGACGAGCCGTGCTTAGACTAGCGCTTGGGAGCTGTCAATTTGTTCCTCATCGGAGCTCGCACACGAGCGCGCGCCGCGTGGGGGCTAGAGGAAGCTCATGCTGCGTTCTGCTGCCCAAAAAGCGGCGATCGATCCGAGCGCATAGACCGCGCCGCGTTCGAGCCAACGTGGCAACTGCTCACGCCAAGCGCGCGTGATTCGGAGCAGGCACGAAACTGCTAGCACGCACCCGACCTGTCCCAATTCGACGCCGAGGTTGAAGCTGAAGAGCGCCAGGGGAACGTGGGCTTCCGGTAGGCCCACATCGGCCAGTGCGCCGGCGAAGCCCAGACCGTGCAAGAGGCCGACACTGAAAGCGATCGCCCAAGGACGTCGGGCGGTCCAACCGGGTCGCCCGGAAAGTCCGTGCAGGATCTCGGCCGCGAGGCACACGATGGAGAGGGCGATCGCCGCCTCCACCGGTGGGCCCGGCACCCGCAGGAAACCGAGGCTCGCCAGCGCGAGTGTCAAGCTGTGGGCGGCGGTGAACGCCGTGATGGCCGCGACGAGGCGGCGCAGACCGTGCACGATCCACAAAAGACCCAGCACGAATAGAAGGTGGTCGAAGCCGAGCAAGATGTGCTCGACGCCGAGCGTGACGTACGAGCCAGCGACATCGAGCGAGCTCGGTGCCGCCGCAACCACGAAGGTGTCGTGGTGGGTTCTGAGCAAAAGAGACTGGCTGGTGCCGTCCGTCAGATTCACCTGGACCAGCGTGTCGATCAGGGTTCGACCGAGGCCGTCGAGCCGGAGCGAACGCCCGGAGAGCGTCGCTTCACATTCCACCAAAGAGCGCTGCACCAGGGCCCCTTGGACCGAGAGCGCCTCGCTGCTCGAGAGTTCGTGGCAGTCGTCAGGGAAGACCGGCGTCAGAGGCGGCGCCTTGTCCCCGCGCAGCGGCCGCTTCCACAGGACCTGGTAGCGTGCATGACCCGTCTGAGTCAGCTGCAAGAAGGCGGGCCGCACGTCGTGAGCGTGGGCGTCTCCCGGCCAGCAGAGCCAGGTCAGCGCGAGCACGAGGACGCGCAGCTGAACGCCGAATGCTCGCGCGAGCCCCGTCACAAAAGTTGCTCCAAGCCCGGCAGGTTCACGGTGTCCAAACGGATTGGGTACTTGGCACGCAGCCGCTGGTACAGCGCTTCTGCACTCCGTTCCTGCTGCTGGCGCTCGAGATCCAGCCGGATCTCTTCACGCGCCTCCTCGAACGGCAGCGGTCCGCTGGGCAGCAGCTCCGTGACCTCGACGACGTGCACGCCGAACCCGGACTCGAAGGGCAAAAGCCAGCCCGTAGTCGTTGCGCCGATCACGCGTCGCGCGAAATCCGAACCGTAGCTGCGGGCGAGTGTGCTCGCGTCGGCGCGTTCGAGCGTCGTGGGCAACAGCGTCGGGGTCGCCTGCACTCGCGCGGCTTCGAACGCGACGGTCCCCGACTTCAGCTGGACGTAGGCTCGGTGTGCCCGCTCGGCGGCGACCTTTGCGTCGTCTCCGGCGAACAGCAGCTGGCGCAGCGAAACCCGCCGCGGTCGCACGTACTTCTGGCCTGCACGGTCGTACGCCGCGCGCACCGCGCGCTCCTCAATCGGGGGGGCGCTGGCGAGATCTGCCGCCAGAAACTCGACCTTCTCTGCCACGCGGCGCTTGATGACATCGTCCTGGTCGAGTCCGAGGGACTGGCCCTCACGGTACATCAGCTCCAGGCGCAGCTCTTTCGCGACTTCTTGCGCGAGCTCGTCGCCGTTCGGCGGGCGCTGCTGTTCGGCCGCGAGGCGCGCGCGGATGGAGTCCACGAGCGCGGGGGTCACCACCACGGCCTGGCTGTCTTCCGGCTCGCCGCCAGCAGCTTGGTAGAGCGCGAAGATGGTCGTGCCGAGCAACAAGAACTGGAGGAACGGCTCCTTGAAGATCGCGTGCCACATGTCGTCAGGCTCGTATCACTTCGTGGATGGGTCGGCGACCCGGTGCGCGTGTCCCTCGCGAAATTCGCCAGTGCCCTTCGAACCCTCACGCTCCGCGCCGCGCCGGCTCTTGCCTCTCGAGACCAAGTCATGGTGAGCTCACTCGCCTGGAGGTTTAGCCATGAAGATTCAGAATCGACTCGTCGCACTTGCGTTGTTCGGGGTGTTCGCGGCCGCCTGTGGTGCGCCGTCGGAACCCAAGTCGCCGGACGAGCGAATTGCCGAGGACGAACAGAAGTTGGAAGACATGGAGAAAGAAGGCGGCGGTCAGGGGACCGAGCTCGAGGCGCGCGACGTGGAGGCCGACCAGGAAGCCGCCGAGGAAGAAGCTGCGGAAGAAGCTGCGGAAGAAGCCCCCAGCAGCGACTAGGGATCGTCCCCTGAGTTCGGCAGCCCGACCCCGTGGACGTGCTCGTGCCCGTGCCCGAACTTTGCGCTGACCGCCTCTTGCCGCTGCGGAGGTTGCATCCTCAGCCGTCAGAAATTTCCGGCCCAGAAACGACCAAAGACCGCCAAGACCGCCAAGGTTCGCCAAGGCTTTTCTGCCGCGCGCCACGGACTCTGACCCATCGGGAGCGCCTGCCGGTCAGCGCGCTCAATCCAGCTCAATAGCGGATTCAGAGGCTACCGCCCGGTGTTAGCTGTCCATGAACGATTGAAAAAGATAAACTGGCGAACTTGGCGCTCTTGGCGGCGGATATGATTCATCACATCTTCGTTCTGACGTCAGACGAGTTCCGCTTCATCGCCCCTCGGACAGCTGGAGGCGCATTACGACCGCTTAGGCCTCGGGCCGAAATTAGGTTGTCAACTCATGCTCGGGTCCGCGCCATGGCAGTGATCACCGCAAGAGGACGCGGACGCCGCAGAGGAGGGGACTGAACGACCTCACCTCGAGCTGTCTGGCCGCCACGTTGGCCTGCTGTTTGATTCGATGTGAAGCTCGTCAGAGTGCGGTGAGCGGCGTCCGCAGGCTCGTCAACGAGCTCCCCGATCAGACCCTCTGCGTGCTCTGCGAGCTCTGCTGTGAGTCCTTCAACTTAGCAGTTTGGCAAGTTACTTCGATAACTGTCCTAGGTGCCAAGGACACCGAACTCACGAACGTCCGAGTTTACGGGCCGGAACACAGGGACAGGCCTAGCCCGAGCGCTGGTCGAGTGCGCCGGTCCGCGCTGAACCGGGCGTGGACCGCGCGTCGACCAGACGCACGTCGCGCTGCGGGAGTGGGATCGAGATCCCTTCGGCGTCGAAGCGTCGCTTGACCTCGCGCGTGATGGCCCAGTAGGTTTCCCAGTAGTCGTCCGTCTTGACCCACGGCCGCACCACGAACTGGATCGAAGATTCGGCGAGCTCGTGGAGGCGGACCACAGGGGCCGGGTCTTCCAAGACAGCGGGGTGGGTGTTGACGATGTCGTTCAAAATGCGCTCGGCGTGTTCGAGATCGTCGCGATAGCCAATCCTGAACACCAGATCGACGCGGCGCGTCGTCTGGTGCGTGAGGTTGCGGATCACGTCGCCCCAAATCTTGTTGTTCGGCACGATCAACATCTGGTTGTCGAAGGTCAGCACCGAGGTCGACACCAGGCTCATGGCTTGCACCTTGCCGACAGTACCACCGGCTTCGATCGCGTCGCCGATGTCGAACGGTCGATACATCAGGATCATCATGCCGGAAGCGAAGTTCGAGAGCGTGTCTTGCAGCGCGAACCCCGCCACGAACCCTGCGATGCCGAGCCCCGCCAAGAGCGGCGCCACCTCGAGTCCGAGCTGCGCCAATGCCACCACGAGCCCGACTAGGATGATGACGCGGCCGCTCATGGTCACGATGAATTCAGAGGCCAAGTGCGACAGACTCAGCGTGGTGCGCGCGAGCCCGCGCCGTACCAGGCTCCGCGTGAGGCGCGCGACGAGCACGAACGCCAGAACCAGCATCAGCACGGTTGCCGCGCGCACTACGAAGCTGACGGCGTTCTCGGTGATGACGTTCTGAGTGTCGGTCTTCCACTTCTTGAACAGGCCGCCCACGACGTCGGTGTCGAAGATTGCTTCGGAGACGTCTCCGGTCGTCGTGATCAAGTCTCGCCGAAGATCGACCGTGTCCGTGCCGTACTCGTCGAGCAATTGAATCTGCGTTTTCTGCAGCTCGGACAGGTGCTTTCGGTAGGTCCTGAGGGCTGCGAGCTGCTTCTGTTCTTCGGGCTTCGGTGCCGCGCCGAAGCTGCGCCTGAGCTGAGCAGTTTCTTCAGCGACGCCCTTCAAGAGGCCGGTCGTGAACTTCGCCGCGTCGAGCAACTGCCGCTGGAAGGCGCTCTCGTCATTGCGGATGGACTGGTTCAAGCGCTCGCGCGCCTTCAAGTTCTCTCGATACTCGTGCAGCAACACGGGTAGATGTTCCAGTATTACGTTGCGGGCTTGCTCCAGGTTGCCCCGCTCGGCCGGTTTCGCGTCCGCTACCCGTTCGATCAGCGACAGCGATTCGCGATACTGCGCCATGGTCGCAGCGCGGATCACGCGCCCCTCGCTCGCGAGGCGATCCCCCACGACGCCCAGCGCGAACTGTCTGGCTGCCGGCGGTGCGTCGGCGAACGCGCCCGACGAAATGGTAGCGACGGCCTCGGTCAGCGCTCGCCGGTAATCGGAGCTGGCCTCGAACAGTTGCGGATTGAGAATGGAGCGAGCGACCTCCGGAGCTCCGTCGACGCGTGTGCGCAGGTCCCGGACCGCCTCGGCGCGTGCGCGCAGGTCGGTCAAGAGTGACTGGAAGGGCCCGGCGTTCGCCAGGGACGCGCTCTCGGGGGTGACGGCGGCGGGCTGCGACGCCGGTGCAGGGGGCTCCGCGCTGACTGCGGCGTTTGCTGGCGGCAGCGCCGTGCTCGCGCTCGGCGCTGCCAAAGGCTCCGCGCTCGGCGCCCGTGTGGCCGGCGCCGAGGGCACCGGAGCCGGCTCGGGCTGAGCTTGTGCAGGGTGGCTGTAGCCACTGGCGACGAGGATCAACAGCCCGACGGCGGCGGCTTGCGAGCAACGTGCTTTGGTCATCATGGTTCTCCCCTGGCTTGCACCAGCGATAGCCCGGGCCTACCGCCCGAAGGCGCGCCAAGCCTACTCGAGGCGGCATGGCCGGCAAGCAGTGGTCAGGTGCAGGCCAGTCGAACACCGCTTACTGGCGCACGACTTTGATGCTACACGCTCGGTATGCAGTTGGACTCGAGGGTGCTGGCGCTCGCGGCCTCGGTAGGACTCGGCGCTTGCGGCAAGGACGCCGTTCAGCAAACCGGCTACGCCGGCGATGGACGTTACGAAGGCCAGCCGCCGATGTGCTTTCAGATCGACAAAGAGGTGCGCCCGTCGGCGTCGACCCAGCACCATTTGATGGCGCTGTTCAACAACACCTGCCGCTACGCTGTCTCGTGCGATGTCACCAATACCGTGAACGACAACGAGCAGCAGGTGAACGTGCCCGCCAACATGAATCGCAATCTGCTGATTGCGATGAACTCCGACGAGCGGAGTTTCGACATCGACGTCTTCTGCTCCTGGACGCCCTGACGCGGTCGGCGGTGGGCGGCTGAATCGATTCCAGAAGAAGACGGTCCGCGCTTCCGCCCGCGATTGCAGTTGGCAAGGCTCGACGCGCTGGCTAGCATCCGCGCGCGCCTCGACGGGACCGTTCCCCGAGCGCGCGGAAGGAACCGGCGGTGTTTGCAAAGAGATGGGCCAGCGTCCTGGTGTTCGCGCTTCTGACGGGGTGCCACCAATTTCACGTCGAGTCGCGGGCCGACCCCAGCGTCGACTTCGCCAGCTACAAGACCTACTCGTTCTCGACGGCCGCGAGTGACATTCCCGAAGGATTCGCGTCGGGGCACCTGTTCAATTCGATTATGCAGCGGCGTATCCGCGCCGAGTTGTATCGGGATCTGACGCAGAAGGGCTTCGCGCAGGCCGCGCGGAGTGACGCCAGTTTCATCGTTAGCTTTTCGACCGGGTCGCGCCAGGACGTCGAAGCGGTGCACGCTGACGACGGCAAGGGGGACCCGGGTAGCATCGAGGGCAGCGCCACTGCAGTCACCCGCGGCGCCCTCGTGATCCACTTCACCGACGCGAAGACGAAGCAGGTGCTGTGGCAGGGATGGGCCGAAGCCGTCATGAAGGCAGGCGAGGATCTGGACGAAAGGGTGCGGGCCGCAGTCCGCGAAGTCATGCAGCAGTTCCCGCCGAAGGCGCACTGACTCCGAGGAGGGTATGACCATGAAAGTACGGACACCGAGGGGCCTACGGCTGGGACTCTGCGCTGCGCTCGTCGCGTTCGGGGGGCTGTTCGGATGCGCGGCGCCCGCCGCGTTCGCGGATTGGGAACGAGGCGTGGATCTGAGCCCGGGCAAAACCTTCGCGCTCACCCAGTCGGCCGAGCTTCCGGCGGAACTGGATCAGCGTCAGAAAGCGCTGGTGGCCCGGGTGAACTCGACGATCGAACGCGAGCTCACGCAGAAAGGCTACACCAAGGCGCCGGCCGAGACCGCCCAGCTCGTCATCAACTTCTACGTGGTGCGCCGCATGTTGCGGGAAGTAACGGTACAGGCGCGTGACTGCTACATGAGCGGTCGCGGCGAGCTACCCCCTGGCACTAACTGGGACAGCGCGGCCATCGCCTGCGAGGAGTCGCTGGTCAGCGAGTACCAAGAAGGCACGCTGATCATCGACGTGTACGACGCGACGAAGAAGGAGCTGGTCTGGCACGGCTGGAAGTCGCAGAAATCGCTGCCGAGCGACTCGCCAGACCTGCCCGCGGTCGTGGAGCAGGCCACGATCGACATCCTCTCGAATTTTCCTCCGGGTTGAACGGACTGAACTACGCTGAGGCCACGAAAGGGAGTGGTCTCATGGAGTTCATGCAATGCTTACTGCGCGCGGCGGGGACGCTGGTCTGGCTCGCGGCGCTCACGTTGTCCGCGCCTGCGGGCGCTCAGATCGAAGCGGTGGGGGCCGCCAGCGTTGCGCCACCGCCCGCCGGCGCCGGTGCCGCAGCGGGGCAGCTCGCCGAGCTCCAAGTGCTGTACGAGAAGACGCGGCATTCGGTGGTCCGCATCGAGACCGATCACGGACTCGGCACGGGCTTTTTTTATCACTCCCCCGAGCACGTAGCGACGGCGTATCACGTGGTCCATAACGCGCGCGCGATCGAGATCGCTCTCGACGACGAACGGCGCGTCCCGGCGCGCGTGGTCGCGTGGGACGAGCGTTACGATCTCGCGATCCTGCGGCTGGAGGGGCCGGCGCCAGGCCGCCCGGTGCTCGAACCCTTCACCGATGCGATCGAGGTCGGCATGCCGGTGGCGGTGCTGGGGCATCCGTACGCGGATCTCTCGCGGCTCTTGCCTCAACTGCGCGGCTTGCTCAACTGGAGCCTCACGCAGGGCATCGTGGGTGCGGTGTCCGACTCGTGGATTCAGACCGACGCCGCCGTGAACCCGGGCAACTCGGGAGGCCCGCTGTTGTCTCGCGACGGACGGCTCTTGGGTGTGGTCAGCGCCCGCCTGCGCGAAGCCGAAGCCATCGGGCTCGTCACGCACGTCGACCGTTTGCAGGACCTGACCCAGCGCATCGGCATGCCCGCCCCGCCGTTGGACGTGATCGCCTTCGATTCGGTCGAACTCGGTTGGGCGACGCACTACATCGAAGACGGAGAGATCTCCGGCTTTACCGTGGGCGCGGGCCTCTTGATCGCCGATGCCTGGCTGCCGCGGCTCCGCGTTGCGTTCCTCGACGGCGAATTCGCGCCGCCCGAAGCCGCCGTCACCGAGCGCGAGGTGAAACGCTTCGATACCGAGTTCGAGCTCGGGTACCTGCTGCTCGACACCTGGTTCCGCCTCAGCGCCCAAATCGGCGTCGCGCTGTTCTACGACCGCAGCTATGACACGCGCTTGAGCGTGATCGACGCTGGACCCGAGATCGACAAGAGCGTGCACCGCACTACCGACTGGCGCGTCGACCCCATGATCGGCGTCACGCCCCAGGTCGGGCCGCTCCGCTTCAACTACGCATACCAGTGGGATCCGGGCGAAGGCGGCCATTCGCAGCATCGCTGGTATGCAGCGCTCGCCTTCTGAGCGCGCGCCTTGCTCAGCGAGTCGGCGTGAACAGGTGGCAGCTCACGCAGGCCGGGGCGTTCGGGAAGTGATCGGTGCGATCGGTATGACAGCCGAGGCAGCGCGGACGCTCGGCTTGCTTCTGACCGTGTTCGGTGTGGCAACGCTTGCAGTCGGCGTGCTGCGCGACCGTGTGCAACCCCTGCAATGTCTGGGGTTGGTGGCAGCTGCCACAGGGGGGAGGGCGCGCCGTGCCGCCGGGACCGTGGGGGCGGTGGCAGTCGTTACATTTCGCCGACAGTTTAGCGTGTGGTGTGCTCGCGATCGGTGCGTGACACGCAGCGCAGGGGTTCGCAGTAGGGGAGCCACTGTGGGGTTGATGGCAGCCCACACACGCCTGGTGACCCTTGGGGGCCGCCCGGTGCACGTCCGCGTGACAGCTCTTGCACTCCTTTTGCAGGGTGCCGGCGTGAGGCTCGTGGCAGCCTTGGCACTCGGCGTGACCTTTGTTGACCTCGCCGTGCTGGCGCTGGTGGCAACTCTGGCACTGCACCTGCAGCGCTTCGGGGCGATGCGGCAGTCCGCGGTGGCAGTTGGCGCAGGCAGCGTGCCCCGCGAGCGAGGTCGCGTGCCGCGTATTTTCTGCGTGGCACTGCGCGCACAGCGTGGTCCCTCTCGAGGCCAATAGAAAATCGTGCGGTTGGTGGCAGTCGCGGCAATTGACGCCCTGATGCAAACCCTTGTCGTGGGCGGCCTGATGATGACACGACGAACAGTTGCGCGCGCGATCGGCCGCGTGCGCAGAGCTCGGGTGCGGGTCGTGGCAACCGGTGCAGCTGCCGACTTTGCCGTGTTTGGGGTGGTTAGGCGTCACGTTCGTGTGGCAGCGCGCGCAAGCCGTCGCCGACGCGCTCTTCACGTCGTGCGGGTTGTGGCAGTTGGTGCATTCATTGTGCGGCTGCACGCGGTTGCCGCCGAGCACCAGCATGTCTTCGTGACAATTGCGACAGGCGACCGCCTGGGTCTTCTCGAAGTCGTGCGGCCGGTGACAGCCTGCGCAGTCGCTGTGCCCTTCGAACAGCGCGGTCTCCGGAATGCGGGGGTGCTGGGTCTGGTGGCAGGGCGCGCAGGTTCCGCGCGCGTCCGCGGCTGGCGCATGCTGGTGCGTGTGACATGTGCTGCAGGTCGCGACGACGTCCTTGCCGGTCGCGGCGTGCGTCGTGCTCACCTCGTGGCACTCGCTGCAAGGCGCCGAAACCGGCTTCTCCTGTTCGTGCGGGCGGTGGCAGGAAAGGCACTCTTGAGTATGGTGCACACGCACTGCGGGTACGTCGCCCTGATCCAGCAGATGGCAGCGCGCACAGTCGCTGGGCGCGAACGGCTTGAGCGGGCCCTGGTGTGCGGCATCGTCCGGGAGCGCGACGGTGAAGGCGTGACAGCTCCGGCAGTCGGCGGTGGCCGTCGGACCGAACGCCTCGCGCGCCTGCGCGACCGCGTGCTCGAGCTTGCCCTCCTTCTCGTGACAGTGCGCGCAACGTTCCGGGACGACCGGACCGATCTCGGTGTCGGTGAGCTCGTGGCACTTGCTGCACGCAATCTTTTCGAGCACCACGTGCTGGTGATGACCATCGACGGTGCGCGCCGTCTGCCATTGCTCCGGGATGTAGACGCCTTGCCCGTGCGCCGAGCCGGGGGGCGCTTCGGAAGAGCAGGCCACTAGCGCAGCCATCATGACCGCGAGCGCCAGCACGACGGAAAGCGTCCTTTCGTGGACCAAGGTGCGGGCCATGATAGTCGGTCCAGGCAAAAAAGCAGTTTCGAGCGTGTTCAGACTTGCGCATTCCGGCGAGGGTGACGACCGGCTTCTGCGGCGCAGCGTGTACGTCAGGCCGGGGGGCAGCGTGAAATTTGCGGCGCCGTCGTCCTGCCCGGTCGTCCGACGGTGTCCCGAGGAGCGCGGCGTTGCACCGGCCGCGCGCCACGGTCGCCGGTTGCTGCCGGTTGCGGTTTGTCTACTGCCTGAGGGCCGAGGCGTGGTTCAATGCGAACCGCCCATGCACGGCAACTTCACGTGGCTGACGATGATCTCGCTCGCGGCCATCGTGGCAGCGGCGGCGATACTCATCGTCTACCTGGTCAAGAAGCCCACGCTCGACCTGAGAATGAAGCTGTGGTTGCTGCTCGGCCTGGGGGTGTTCCCGTTTCTCGGCGCTGCGACCTCGACCGTGGCGGGCATGGAGGCCACGACCGAAAGGGAGTTTTGCGGGTCTTGCCATGTCATGGGAGAGCATTTTGCCGATAGCGCCGACCCGACCTCGCAGTCGCTGGCAGCGCGGCACTCCAGAAACCCATTCTTCGGAGGGCGCAGCTGCTACGTGTGCCACGCGGACTACGGCATGTACGGCTATGCGCTGACCAAAGCCGGGGGCATGCGCCACGTTTACGAGTACCATTTGGGGGGCTACGGCGAGATGTCGATGGAACAGGCGAAGCAGGCGATTCATTTGCTGAAGCCGTTCGACAACCTCAACTGTCGCCAGTGCCACACCAGTACGCTGCACGATTGGCGCCGCGTGCCGGAGCACGAGGCACTGAAGGCGGAGCTCGAGTCGAACCGGGTGAGCTGCGCGAGCGCGGGTTGCCATGGCTTCGCGCACCCGTTCTTCAAGGCGGAGCACCGCCCACAAACGCCGATCCCACGCCCCAGGCCCGGGTCGAGCATCATGAATACGCCCGCCGCGCCAGCGGTCCCCTCCGGTGCCACTCCAGCTCCGGTGGAATCGGCGGGAGTGCCATGAGGCTTTCCGTTATCGCGCGCCGCCGCGTGAAGCGCACGGTCCCCCAGCTCGTACGGCTGGCCTGCGTGGTGGCGTTGGTCGCGCTTGCGGTGTTCGCGGCGTCGATCTTTTACCCGAAGCCCCTGGTGGTCATCTTCTCCATGAGCATCGGTCACGCCATCGGCATGCTGGCCGGAGCGCTGTACGTGCTCGCCATCGTGCTCGACACCGTCCGCCCCGCGAGTGGCGTCGAACCCGCCAGCATTTCGAGCGACGGCGATCGAGTGGCGCTCAGCGAGGCCCCGGCCGAGCCTGCCGACACTCCACCCGCATCGAAGCGCTAGCTTTGCGCGCGGGCACGCACCCAACGGAAGTACCGTCGATACTTGCAGGGCGGCGATGCTGGACTCGAATTGACAGCGTTGCCCGTCCATGAGCACACTGCGCACGGTTGGTCAGGCCGAAGGCAAGCGCCTGGGGGGCGCGGCTACCGACCTCCAGTCGAGGTGATGGTGCTATGAGAACGATGCATGCGGTTGGGCTCTTTGCTTCATTGAGTGCGCTGTTCGTGTTCGCCTGCAGCGGCGAAGACGGCAAAGACGGGGCTCGCGGCGAGACCGGCGAGCAGGGGCCGCCCGGTGAGCCAGGCGAGCAGGGTGAACAGGGCGAACAGGGTGAGCCAGGCGAACAGGGTGAGCCAGGCGAACAGGGTGAGCCGGGGCCGCCCGGCCCCGGCGCAGCGGGTGCCCCCGGCGTCCCGGAAGGCACGCTGAACGCCAGCTGTCTCCAGCCCTGCCACAGCTTCAACGGCATCGTCGAGCAGTGGAAGACCAGCACGCACTACGCCACATTCGTCGCCAACCTGGGCGGCGAAGAGGTCGAGACTTGGACCGGGCAGAAGAGCTGCGGCACCTGCCACGCCATCGACGCCATCGAGAATCGCTTGGCAGAAGAAGTGATCGCCGATCCCCTGCCGGTGCATGTCGACGAAGGGCAGCTCAACTACTACGCTGGCGGTGCCAAGGAGGCTTCGTACGGCGGGCACGCGAACGTCGCCGCGGTGCACTGCTTCACGTGCCACGACGACTCACCCGAACACGATCCGCACCTGACGGGCGCGGACTACGAGCCGGGCGGCTTCCCCTTGCGGGTTCCCTCGGGTGAGGGCGACGTGGCCTACATCGAGAAGAGCTCGGCGGTCGGCGTGTCCGACGGCACCGAGGTCGGCGCTTACGGCGTGGGTAACGCCTGCATGTGGTGTCACAAGTCGCGCAAAGACGTGACCAATTACGTGGTCGACGGTGTCGATCTCACCAGCAGCACGTGGGGGCCGCACAACGGGCCGCAGACCGACATCTACTCGGGCAAGGGTGGTTACGAATACGCCGATCAAGAATACGGCGACTCGACGCACCAGCTCTCCATCGAAACAGGCTGCGTGGGGTGCCATATGCCCGCGATCGAGGAAAACGACGGTATCGGTGATCACTCGTTCTACCCGCAGCTCAGCGTCTGCACCGGCTGTCACGCCACCGCGACGGATTTCGACGTCGCCGGCGGCCAGACCGACGTGAAAGAGGCGTTGCGCGAGCTCCGGGTAGCGCTCAACACCGAAGGCTGGCTCACGCAGGACGACGCGGCACCGTACAGCGAGCTCTCCGAGGAGCAGATCGAGGGCGACGAGTTCGAGCTGGATCACGTGCTTCCGAACTCGGGCACCGGCCTCAGCGCGGACCGAGCGGGAGCCCTCTACAACTACCTCATCATCGCGCGCGGCTCCGCGTTCGGCGTGCACAACCCGATTTACACGCAACAGCTGATCTACGATTCGTACGTCGCGCTTACGGGCGAGGAGCCCGAGACGCTCGAACGGCCGTAACCGTGCCGAACGTCGCTCCGGGGCGGGTCTGCGCGGAGCGGCCCACCCTGGCACTCCCCCTGGCGCGCCCCGCGTCCCACGAGACCAGGCTCCGTGGACATGGTAGGGTCGCGCCATGCGGAGAGCCGGTCCTCGCAGCTGGATGAATCGAACCCTGGGGTGCGCAGGCTTCGTCGTAGTGGGCTGCAACGCGATCGTCGGCAACGACGAGCGGATCCTCGCCGATTCCACGAGCAGCTCTGGAGCGGGGGGAACGGGCGTGACCTCCGGCAGCGCGGGCAGCTTCAGCGCGGGCGGGTCCGGTGGCAGCCGGTCCCACGCGGGAGGCTCCGCAGGCGCTGCCGGCGCGAATGACGGCGGGGGAGCCGGAGAAAGCAGCGCCGCCAGCGCGGGCGGTGTCGGCGGGGCCACCTCGACCACGACGGGCGGTCCGGGCACGGGCACGAGCAGCACGGGCACGAGCAGCACGAGCACGAGCAGCACGAGCACGAGCAGCACCACCGGTGCTCCCTGTGAGTGCACGCCGGGGGACACCGACCCGATCCCGCAGCAGACAGCGTGCGGCAAGTGCGGCACCGCGTCGGCGACGAGGAGCTGCGGCGAGGATTGTCGCTGGGGCCCCTACGGTGAGCCGGGGGCGTGCACGAACGAGGGCGTGTGTACGCCGAACGAGCCAGGTGAGCGAGTCGGGCATTGCACCAACGGCAGGTGGCGCAATGATGCGCGCACCTGCGGCAGCGACTGCCAGTGGGGCGCCTGGGTCGAGGGCGAATGCCAAGGGAACGCCAGCAACTGCACGGGCTGTGCGTGCGTCAGCTACTGTACCCACCCGGATACCGGTGGCACGACGTGTCTGTGGATTGGGTGCACCGAGGCCGAAGGCCGAGCGGAGTGCGATGAGGACGTCGAGGCCACGTGCGGAGCGCGCAAGGAGCCGTTCGAGTTCATCGAGTGGCTACCGAACTAACCCTGCTGGCCAGGCTCGCCAGGGCGCCGAGAGGCGCCGAGCAGGGCGCTGAGCAGGGCTGGACACGCCGAAATCCCGTGGTCTTTAGATTACTTTAGGTCCCCGCGCGGCTTCGGGGCATGATCGGCCTCATGGGCGGCGCACCTCCGGTAGTGGACGCCTTGTCCCGTTGGCTGACGGCCGAGGGGCTGGTGACGCTCGATCTGATCACCAGGGAAGCGCTCGATATCGTCGGGGTCCTCGATCCGGATCTGAACGTTCGTTACCTCAGCCGGACGGCGGTGGACGTGGCGCGCGAAGACATGGTGGGCCAAAGCGTGCTCGAGCTCGTTCCGCCGGGCTATCGCGAGGTAGCCCGGGACGCGTACACGGAGGCGCTTCGCACAGGCCGCGGGACGCGTTTCGAGACCATCTACAACGACCGAGGCAACCTCCTCATCTGGGAGGTGCGCGTTGGCCCGATCCGCTTCGAGGGTCGTGTGATCGGGCTGATTGTGTTGACGGACGACGTGACCGAACTGCGCCGGGAGCACGCCGACCGCGATCGCTTCTTTTCGCTATCTCTGGATTTGTTGGTCGTGGCGAGCCCCAACGGGTATTTCCGGCGCGTCAATCCGGCCTTCGGTGAGGCGCTGGGCTATACCCCAGATGAGCTCACCGATGTTCCCTTCGTCGAGTTCGTGCACCCCGAGGATCGAGCGCGCACCCTCGATGTTTTCGCCACCATCCGCGGAGGCATCCTCGTCAATGATTTCGAGAATCGCTACCGTCGCAAGGATGGCGGCTACCGAGTGTTTTCATGGCGCTCGACCGTCGACCCCGTCACCAACGACGTCTATGCGGTGGCTCGCGACATCACCGAGCAGCGGGCCACCGAAACGCAGCTGCGCCACGCGCAAAAGATGGAGGCGGTGGGTCAGCTCGCCGGGGGTGTGGCCCACGATTTCAACAACCTACTCCTCGCCATCCTGGCCAACGCGGAGCTGGCGATGGCTGGCGTCTCGGCTTCTTCGCAGACCGCCGAGCACTTGACTGAAATCGAGAGCGCCGGGCGCCGCGCTGCCGACCTCACGAAGCAACTCTTGGCCTTCAGTCGCGGTCAACCGTTTCGGCCCGTGCCCGTCGACCTCAACCAGTTGATCCAAAGCCTGATGAAGCTTGTCCGGCGCTTGTTGCCCGAGAACATCATCATCGATTTGATACCGGGCCACAACCTCGCGTCGGTCAGCGCAGATCCGAGCCAGCTAGAGCAGGTCATCGTCAACCTGTGCGTCAACGCGCGTGATGCGATGGATCGCGGAGGGCAGCTCACCATCGAGACCGAGAACGTTCTGGTCAACGCGCGCTACTGCGAAGCGCATAGCTGGGCAAGGCCTGGGCGCTACGTCTTGCTCAGCGTCACCGATACCGGTTCTGGCATGACGCCCGAGGTGCGCGAGCGGGCCTTCGAGCCTTTCTTCACGACCAAGGGACCCCAGCAAGGTACCGGCCTCGGCTTATCCACGGTCTACGGCATCGTGCGCCAGCACGGCGGTATGGTGTCGATCTACAGCGAACCCGGGCAAGGAACGACCTTCAAGATCTACCTGCCAGCGGACAGTCGCTTGGCAACCGACGTGGGCAGCAAGCTTCAGTCGGCACCACCCAGCGGCCAGGAGGTCATCCTGCTCGCCGAGGACGACAGCCGGGTGCGCAAGGCGGTGATCCAGATCTTGCAGCGCGCTGGCTACCGCACCATGGCGGCGGCCGACGGGCGCGAGGCCGTTCGGCTATTGCGCGAGCAGCCCGACGCAGTCCACCTAGTCATTCTCGACGTGGTGATGCCGGAGCTCGGGGGCCCAGAAACCTGGCAGCTCATGCGTGAAGTGCAGCCAGGCCTTCGGGCGATTTTCACCAGCGGCTACGCCGATCGCCGCTACTTGAAGCGGTTGCCGCCCGATGCGGACGTGCTCGGCAAGCCCTTCCGCGCGGAAGAGCTGCTGAGCCGCATCCGCAAGCGGCTCGACGAGTGAACGAACGTACTGAGGGCTGCCTGCGCCGGGCCCGGCAGGTGAGGCTCAGTGCTTGGCGCGGGCGAATCGAAGGTAGGGCAGCTTGATGTCGAGGGCGCCGTACTTTTCCGTAGCCTGTTCATCGTTCAGGCTGAGCGCTACGATCACGTCTTGCCCCGGAACCCAGTTTGCCGGGGTCGCGATCGGCACCCCGTCGGTGGCCTGGATGGCGTCGAGCGCGCGCAAGATTTCTGCGAAGTTGCGGCCCACGCTCATCGGGTAGGTCATGCTCAAGCGCACCTTTTTGTCGGGCCCGATGATGAACACCGTGCGCACGGTGGCGCTGTGCGCAGGCGTGCGACCGTCGGGCAGGTAGGCGTCGGCAGGGAGCATGTCGTAGAGCTTGGCGACCGTCAGCGATACGTCGTCGATGATCGGAAAGTTCGCGGAGGCCCCTGCGACCTTCTCGATGTCCGACTTCCACTTCTGGTGGTCGGAGACGCTGTCCACCGAAATCCCGATGACTTTGGTGTTGCGCTTCTGGAACTCGCCTGCGAGCTGCGCGACGACGCCGAGCTCGGTCGTGCAAACAGGCGTGAAGTCTTTGGGGTGGGAGAACAACACGCCGTAGCTGTTGCCGAGCCACTCATGGAAATTGATTTTTCCCGCCGTGGTTTCTGCGCTGAAATCGGGAGCTATGTCGTTGATGCGAAGTGCCATGGGTTTTCCGTCCCTTCCTCGTGGTTGGATCGAATCTTCCCGCCGTGGGGATGGGAGCGTAAGGCGGCATGTCCCAAATGACAACGGGTCGGGGCCGTCGCGTGCTGCAGGTTGCGGAATTGGTCATAATTCCGGCCCGCGTTTCTCGGGCGACAGAGGCTCGACGAGCGCCTAGAACCCGAGCGCTACGTACCAGCGGTGCTGCGAATCCTGGGACGAGAACACGCCGAGTTGGTAAGCATAATTGAAGCGAAGCGCCCCGATCTGCGGCGTGACGCCGATCATCGGCATCCAGCTCCAGTCGGTGTCGC
>JAICQQ010000238.1 GCA_025937785.1 Polyangiaceae bacterium | reverse complement strand
CATCGTGAAGGCGCTGGCGCGCCTCGCGGAGTTGCACCCGTACGCTCGGTTCGTCATTAGCGAAACGGTGTCGCAGGCAGAGGCGCGGGATCCGGCGCGGCTGCGTGCGCTTTCAGAAGCTCTGATTGGCCTGGGGGTGGCCTCGGGCCGCGTTGCCGTCGCCTTGCCGGAAGATGACTCGGCCGCGGACACCTCGCCGCCAGCGAGCGGCGACAACAGCTCGGAGGCTCGCGTGAGCTTTCTGATCCAAGTCAGCGATGACAGTGCGGCTGCGGAGCCTGCGGAGGCTGCGCCCGAGCCGCCCGAGGCTGCGCCGCCGGCTTCCGCTTCGGAAAGCTGAAGGCCGGCGCCGCTGAGCCCCGTTCACAGGCTGAAGGTGACCTTGGCGGGCCAGCTCCCCGGGGAGGGGTAGCTCGCGGTCTTGACGACGTCGAGGATGCAGTCGGCCGCGGACTCGCCGCTGTCCTCTGCGTGCGCGATGCCGGCGGCCATTACTTTGCCATCGGTGTCGACGTACATCGTGATGCTGAACGACCCGCCCCCGGATTTGCATTCGTCGATCTTGGGAGCCAGCTCGCCCAACGCTTCTTCGATGCTATCAGCGCTCCAGTCCGTCGGCGGGCGCACGTCGTTGATCATATCGAAGCTGAACGGTTTCTGCGCGATGCCCAGCTCGCCCCCCACGGGTTTTGGCCACGAGCGGCGCTTCAGCGCGTCGATCATGCACACCTCGGTCGTGCGGTCGCCGATCGTCGATGCCTCGAGGTGCGCGTGGCTCACCCGGCCGTCGCTCCCGATCTTGACCATGAACTCGACGTCGCCGCCCAAAAACTCGACGCGTGCGGCTCCGTCTCCGAGGCAGCGCCGCAGGTCGGTGCTGGCTTTGGCGAAGACTCGGTCCACGGCCTCCTGGTTCAGACCGCCGATCTCGCTCGAGATGCTCACCCCGGACGCCGACTCTCCGGGGGCGTCTTCGATGACCGGTTCGTCCGCGCTCTTGGCGCGCTTCTCGTCGCCGCCGCCGCAGGCAACCAGCGCGAATACGCACAGCGAGCCCAGGGCGGCGCCCCAGGCAGTACGGTTCTGGCAGACCCATTTCGTCATGCTCGCTCGTTTAGCTCGAAGCCCGCGCGTCCACAACAGTCACGCGCGCGTCCAGCAGC
Source organism: Polyangiaceae bacterium (assembly GCA_025937785.1). GTDB lineage: Bacteria > Myxococcota_A > Polyangia > Polyangiales > Polyangiaceae > JAICQQ01. Next base: position 11,447 of record JAICQQ010000238.1, on the reverse strand, counting down.
ATTCCGCCGCGCTAGTTTGCGTATTCGGTCGTGAAGCGGAGCGGCGGGCGCGGGTGCAGCTGACCTGACTTCGGTTCAGTCCGCTTTGAACAGGACCGCGCGCGCCACTTGATCCAAGACCGCGAGCAGGCGCGGTTTCGGTCGCACCGCGACGGGCAGGCGTGCTGCCCTCAGCATGTCGACGTCGAACGCGTTGTCGCCGAAGCTGGCGAGCCAGCTGCGATCGCCGATGCGCGCCCGCCCGGCGCTGACCTTGGTTTCGGCGTAGGGTACCGGCTCCGCGAGCGCGTCCGACAGGCGGCCGCCATCGACGCGGGAGTATCCCGCGACGATGTCTTCGGGGGCGAAGCCCAGCTGACCTGCAGCTTCGCGCACGACGAGCGCCGGCGACGCGGAGATCACCACCGAGCGCAGCGAACGCTGCCGGGCCCAGCTCAGGATTGGTTCCAGCGGGGCATAGGGTTCGACCTGCGACTCTTTCGCGGCGAGCGTGCCGCGGACGTGATCGGCGAGCTCGGCCTCGCTCCAGCCGGCGTAGCACCAGATCATGAGCTCACATACGCGGAGCTCCGGGTAGCGCCCCGCGCGATACGCTTCGCCCAGTTGCAAGGCGCGCTGACTCGCGGTGCCGGATGACTCGATGCCGAACGCTGCAGCTTCGTGCGCCAGGCGCGGCTCGAGGGACGCCGAGAGCTTGCCGGCCAAACACGCTGCGACGAATGACTCTTCGCCCACGTCACCGGACCAGAGCGTCCCGTCGCCATCGAAGGCGATCGCGGCAGCGCCCGAGTGAGGGAGCTCCTGCTCGAGCTCCGCAATGATGTCGGCCGCGGTCAGCTCCCGAAATGCGGGTTCGTTCACGCGGGGCGCGTCCGCCACCATTCCTCGGCGAATGACAGGTCTTGTACGGTGTCGATCTCCATGTACTCGCCTCGGGTGTCCACGCGGTGCATGACCACGCCGCGCTCGAGCATATCTTGGAGCAGGTCGATCAGGTAGGCCTTCTCCCAGGTGCGCCCTTCGCGGTACGGGCGACCGGCGTACTCGCGCGCTCGATCATCGAAATGTGCCAGGAACGTTTCGGCGCCGCGCGCGGACATCTTCAGCACGCCGATGAATTCACCGCTGGCCTCCTCGCTGGGGATGCGCCGGCTGAGCTCCGTCACTCGCTCGCCCTCGGCCCGCAGCTTCTCGGCGTCGGTCTCCGGGTGCTGGGTGCGGTGGACGTAGCGCCGACGCCACACGGTGTCGCAGCCCAGCGTGATGTCGTGGGGGCTCGCGACCAGCTTGCGCACGATCGCACCGCTGTACACGATGTCGCCGTAAGTCGAAAGGAAACCCTGGCGCAGGTGCTCGCGCGCGTAGAGCAGCGACAGCAGGATGTTGTTGTTCTGCCAGTCGTCGTTGCTGACGAACGTGAACTCCGGATGCGCCGCCCGTACCACCTCTTGCGCGTACCCGCCGACGAAGACGACCTGGTCCGGCTCGATCCCGGCGTCTGCGAAGGCCTCCAGGATCCACTCCAGCATCGGGCGATCCATGACCTTGACCATGGTTTTCGGGATGTGCGCGGTGTTGTCTGCGAGGCGCATACCGCGCCCGGCGCCGATGATGATTGGCCGCATCAGTCCTCGCGGAGCTTGGTCAACACCCCCTGGTCTTCGAGGGTCGACGTGTCACCGCTGGTCTCGCGGCCCGCGGCGATGTCTTTCAATAGCCGGCGCATGATCTTGCCGCTGCGGGTTTTCGGCAGGCCATCGGCGAAGCGGATCGATGCGGGTCGAGCAAACTTGCCGATGTCCTTCGCCACGTGATCGGCGAGCTCGCGTTCCATCGTTTCGTTGGGCGTCAGGCCCGCCTTCAGCGTCACGAACGCGACCAGCGCTTGCCCCGTAAGATCGTCGGGCCTGCCGACCGCGGCTGCCTCGGCCACCGCGGGGTGGGCGACCAGAACACTCTCGATCTCGGCAGTGCCGATGCGGTGACCCGAAACGTTCAACACGTCGTCGATGCGGCCGACCACCGTGAAGTATCCGTCCGGATCGCTGTGCGCGCCGTCCCCGGTGAAGTACGAACCGGGAACGTCGCTCCAGTACTGTTGGCGAAAGCGTTCATCGTCGCCCCAAACGGTGCGCAGCATGCTGGGCCAGGGCTTGCGCAAGACGAGCAAGCCGCCCTCGTTGGCCCCCACCGCCTTGCCCGCGCTATCGACGCACTCGGGCTTGACCCCGAAGAAGGGGAGCCCGGCGCTGCCGGGTTTCATCACGTGGGCGCCCGGCAGGGTCGTGAGCATGATGGCGCCTGTCTCGGTCTGCCACCAGGTGTCGACGACCGGGCACCGGTTGCGTCCGATCTCTCGATAGTACCAGAGCCAGGCTTCGGGGTTGATGGGTTCGCCCACCGTGCCCAGCAGCCGCAGACTCGACAGGTCCGATTTCGCGGGCCACTCGCTGCCCTGTCGCATGAACGCGCGGATCGCGGTGGGTGCGGTGTACAGGATGTTGACCTTGTGTTTTTCGATGATCTGCCAGAAGCGGCCCCAGTCGGGTGCGTTCGGCGCGCCTTCGTACAACAGGCAGGTGGCCCCGTTCGCCAGCGGTCCGTACACGATGTAGCTGTGGCCGGTGACCCAGCCCACGTCGGCGGTGCACCAGTACACGTCTTCGGGCTGGAGGTCGAAGACGTACTTGCTCGTGAGGTAAGTCCCCGCGAGATAGCCAGCGGTCGTGTGCATGACGCCCTTGGGTTTGCCGGTCGAGCCCGAGGTGTAGAGGATGAAGAGTGGGTGTTCGGAGTCCACGATCTCCGGCTGCTCTCCGAGTTTGCGATCGGCGGCGCCCACGGCGTCGTACCAGTCGACGTCACGCCCTGCCTGCATCTGAATCGGGCACTCGGCGGCTCCCAGCCGGTTGTAGACGAACACCTTCTCGACCGTACTGGTACCGCGCAGCGCCTCGTCGACGGTGGCCTTGAGCGGGACGACTTTGCCCTTGCGCCACGACCCGTCCTGCGTGAGCACCGCCTTGGCCCCGCAGTCGTTGATGCGATCACGCAGCGACTCTGCCGCGAAGCCGCCGAACACGACCGTGTGCGGCGCACCGATGCGCGCGCAGGCCAAGATGCCGACCACGACCTCGGGCACCATGCCCATATAAATCGCGACGCGATCGCCCTTCTGGATGCCGGCCTGCTTGAGGGCGGCGGCGAACTCCACGACCTTGGCGTGGAGTTCCGCGTAGGTGAGGCTCGTGACTTCGCCCGGCTCGCTCTCCCAGATCAGGGCCTGCTTGTCGCGGGTCTTCGTGTTCAGGTGCCGATCGAGGCAACTTTCCGTGGCGTTGAGCTCGGCACCGATGAACCACTTGGCGAAGGGGCACTGCCAATCGAGCAAGCGCGTCCACGGCTTTCGAAACACCAGATCCTGGGTTTCGCGCTTCCAGAAGCTCTCCGGCGACTCGAGGCTTTCGGTGTACAGCGCCTGATACTCTGCCAGCGACTTCACGCGCGCCTTCGCACGAAACTCGGCGGAAGGTTGGATGATCTTGGTCGGCTCGCTGAAGGTCTCGATCTTCTTGTCTTGCTCTGACATACGGCTCCGTGCGGGTTCCCGCGCGCGCGGCCCTGGCTCGAGGCGCGCCCGTCTACCTCACCCGGGCATCGTAGCGATTTGTGGACGCGGAGCCAATGTTCGATTCCCGCGTTGCCTCCCACAATCAGGGGCGAAAGATCCCGTGAGCCGGTGCACGGGCCTGTTTTGGCTGGCGCGTCGCCCACTCAGCGCGGCGTCAGCGAGGCTTCCATTCGCTCCAGCCCGCTTTGATGCCGAGGCCCAGACTCTTGAGACCGCCTTCGTTGAACAAGTCACGCTCGTCGTTGCCGAGCGAGCCTCGGCTCTCGACATAGGTGACGAAGTCTGCTTCCAGGAGCAGTCGATTCAAGTTGAACTGCACGCCGATCTCCACCAAGACATAAGCGTTCAACGCCTGCGCATCGAAGGCGTCGGTGCTCGGCTCTTCGAGTTGAAATCGATGCTGCACGCCGCCGAACCCGACCGTCGACGTGAAGCGTGCTCGCTGGCCGTTACTGAATAGCCGCAGGTTTCCGCCCAGCCGAAAAGCCGTGATCGTATAGCCGAGCGTGCCTGCTGCGTCGTCGCAGCTCGCGTCGACGCCTTCCCATTTGTGGCTGTCGTCCGCTTCGATGCAGGCATCGGTCACCCGGGTGCGCCCGCCTTCGATCAGCACTTCGACGCCCAGTGGATCGAGGAAGCGATAGCCTGCGCGGGCACCCCAGCTGAGGGCGCCGCTGTTGAAACTGTCGTCGACCCTGACGCCGTCCGGTGCGTCCGGCACGAGCAGCAAGGTGAACGCGCCCATGCCGTACCAGCCGCGGCGGACCGGCGCTAGCGCCGCGCCGAGCGCGCTTTCTTCCAACTCTCCGCCAGCGCTGGCGCGGATGATCTTGTGCTCCCCGAGGACGACCTCGAAGGGTTCTTCGACGGTCGCGTGTCCCGCCTTGTAGATCTGCAGCACGTGTTCGCCGGGCTCGAGCGGCCCCGACCAACGTTCGTAGTCGAGCGCGCGGCCGTCGACCGCGATCGCCGCCCCCTTCTGCTCCGTGACGATGGTGACGAACCCGGCGACGGCCTCGAGCTTCAGCTCCACGTCCACGGCGCCTGGGCCCGAAGCGACGCGCACCGGGAGCGACTTCGTTGCGTAGCCGGGAGCGCTGGCCGACAGCAGGTGTTCCCCGACGTTGACGCGCAGACCGGCCTTGCGTGCCGCCGGGCCCAGTGTTTCACCGTCGATCTTGAGCATGGCGCTCGGGGGCGTCGTGCGCACGCGCAGCTGGCGCGTCAGTGATTCGAGCTCTTGCTTCGCCGCTTCGAGCACGTGCCGCTCCTCGTTCGAGAGCGTGGTGCCGTAGTGCCACAGCAACAGCTCGAGCGTCGCAGCGGCTGCTGCGTAGCGAAACAGCGCCTTCTGACACAGCGCGATGTTCTGCAGCGAGGGCGCCCCGGGTTTCAGTTCGTTGGCGGCTTCGAACTCGATCAAAGCTGCCGAATAGTTGGCGTCCTGGTAGAGGCGCACGCCGTTCGCAAAATGCTGGCGCGCTGCCAGCACCGCCGCGGACTCGGGCGTCGCGGTCTCGGCTGCTGTCGCTGCGGCAGGCGCGGCCTCGGGTGGAGGCTCGGCAGCCGCCAGGGGCGCATGGGCCACGACGACAGCCACGAGGGTGCACTCGAGGCTCCAGAGTGCGCGCATCGTCCCTTGTTACCACACCGTTCGCCCGAGACGCGAACGGACCGCGTCAGGGCCCTTGAGTGTTCAGTTCCAGTTGTCCCGCGACACCGGACACGGGGGGAATGGGAGTGCGCGGAGGGCTCGACGCGCTGGCAGGCGCCGAGATTGCAGCGCTGGCGCGCGGCGACGTACCGGGTTTCGGGCGGGCCGGCGTCACCGGGCGCGCAGGCGAGGGGGAGCCGATAGGCGTCGGTGCCGGTAGGCGGGCCGAGCTCTCCACGGGCGGTGCGACGCCGCGATCGGCTAGCGCCGCGCTCGGCGGCGGGTGCGCACTTGCGCTGCTCGCTAGGGGCGGGGCCCCTCCGCGCCGCCCGGCGCTGGCGGCGAGCGCGAGGCCACCCGCGAGCAGCCCCAGCGCGGCCAGCGCTGGCCAGCTGGGCCTGCGCGCGGACGTGGCTCTGCGCTTGCTCTCCGAGCCGCCGGCTCCGGCTTCAGGCCCGAGCACCTCCGTATCGGCGAGCGAATCGACGAGCACGGCGGGGTACGACGTCGGCGTAGGGCTCGACGGCACGCCTAGCTGAGGGGCGGCGCTCGCGAGTGCCTGCCAGAACTCGAGCGCCGTCTGGTAGCGTTGCTCTCGCTCGCGGGCGATACTCTTGGCGATGACGGCTGCGATCGCCTCCGGAACATCGGGAGCGTGCACGCGGATGTCCTCGGCGGGCGTCGTGCAGGCGAGGATCAACACCGCTTCGTAGGTGCGTCCGAGGTGCGGCGGTCGTCCTGCGAGCGCCTCGTACAAGATGGCTCCCAAGCTGAACAGATCCGCGCGCCCGTCGATGTCCGCAAAGGCCTGCGCTTGCTCCGGCGCCATGTAATGCGCGGTCCCCAGCACCGCGCCCTCGTGCGTCAGCGTCCCGTCGTGCGGACTCACCACCTTCGAGATCCCGAAATCGACGATCTTCACGAACAGCGCGCCGTCGTCCCGGTTGCACAGGAAGACGTTGTCGGGCTTCAAGTCGCGATGGATGATGCCGGCTCCGTGCGCTCGTCCCAAGGTGCGCAGGAGTTGCTCCGCGATCTTGAGCACCACGGCGAGCGGCAGGCGACCCTCGCGTCTGAGGCGGCGCCTGAGGTCCTCGCCGTCGAGGAGCTCCATCACGAGGTACGGCCTGCCGTCGTCGCTCGTGCCCGCGTCGAAGATCTGCACGATATGGTCGCTGGCCACCGCGCTGGCGGCTTCCGCCTCGCGTTGGAAGCGCGCGGCCGTGGCCGCGTCGATGCCCTCGTCGCGAAACAGGAACTTCAGCGCGATGCGCTTGTTGATCGACAGGTTGAGCGCCTCGTACACGGCGCCCATACCCCCGGAGCCCACCAGCCGTTCGACACGGTACTTGCGACCGATCGTTTGACCGACCAGAGCTTCGATTTGCTCCTTGCGCCCTGCTACTGGCACGCTGGCACCGTTCCGTGTGGATTCACCTCACCCGGAGACAGAGGGTAGCATGGCTGCGGGGCGCTCGAGCTGGGTTCGTTCCGCCCCCGCTGCTGCTGCAACAGCTCAGCCGAGCTTGCTGAGCGCTGCTTGGATGCGCGACGTGGTGCGCGCAGCCGCCTTCTTGTGCAGGATGCCCTTGCTGGCGGCGGAGGCGAGCATCGAGATCGCCTTCTTCACTTGGGCAGCCGCCTGGCCGTCACCGGCGGCGATCGCGGCGCGAGCCTGTTTGACGACGGTACGCACGCTGCTGCGGATCGAGCGGTTACGGGTCGTGCGAGTGATGCGCTGGCGATTGCGCTTGGCGGCTGAGGGGTGGTTCGACATGCTGATTCCTCGAAGAGCTACTTGGATTCGCTGGTGGATTTCTTGGGCAGGGCGTCGGGCTTGGGCAGAGCGTCAGGTGCTTCCGGATTGTAGCCCTCGGGGTGCACCGGAAACTTCGGGGTGCCCGCTTGCATTCTCGCCCGCTTCGCTTGCCTTCCAGCGCGGCGTTGGCGAATGGCTCGGCGTGCTTGGGTTTGTTGGGTTGCAGAAACCATCGTTGGATCACCTCGTCCCATGCGCCAGACCGCATTGGGGGCCGGGAATATGAGCGAATGACCCCTCCTTGTCAACGCAGGCTACGCTTTTCCCCCGAGTTTTCCTCAGGTTGGGGGAGCGTCCACAAATACGCAGGGTTTCTGCGGATTTGGCGCGCTGGGGCTATGGACGCACGGTCAGGGTCACCGAATAGCCCGCGCGCGCGAAGGGTTGTACCCGGGCGCCGCTGAGCGCGCTCCGCAGGCACGGTTCCGCGCCGGTCGCTTGCGCCGGTCCCGCGACCACGACCGATTGCACCCGCCCGTCCGAGCCAAAGTTGAGCGTAGCGCGCGACGCGGCGCTTTGCCCTGCGACGCAGGCGCGCGCTGCTCCCATGACGGTGCCGACGGCTGCCTGAACCGCGCCCGTCGAGGGATGGTCGGGCAGCGTCCCGCGCGAGTCCGCCATCACCATGCCGGGCTCGCTGGGGCCGGCGGCAGGCGGCACTGCTGCTGGCGGCTCCGCCTCTGGAGCGGCAGCCGGTGCGGGGCCCGCCGCAGCGCCGGGCACGCCGCGCCGCGCTCCCGTCGTGCGGTCTCTCGCTGGCGCGGGCGTCGCCGCAGCTTCTGCCAGAGGTACCTCTTCGACGTTGAGGACGTCCCTCGCAGCGACGGGTCCTGCCGGCTTCGGTGCAGACGCTGGAAGCTCTGCCCCTTCTGGCGCATCTACGGCTGGGGCAGCCGCAGGTCGAGCCGGTACTACCGCCGCGGTCTCGGGGAGCGCGGGTTGCCGCGCAGAAGCGATGTACATCACGCCCGCCGCCGCCATGCCGAGCAACCCAAACGCGATGCCGAACCACATCGTCCCGCGCTCTCGGCCAGTCTTGGTGCTGCTGGAGGCGGTGCCGCTCGAGGTAGGAGCGCCAGCGCTGTCCTCCACTGCGGCCGGCAGCGCCACGACGCTCGACGGTTCGGCGTGCACCGCTGCGCTGGGCTGCCGCGCTGCCAGAAACTGCATCGACGGGCCGTTCACCAGGTGGGCCAACAGGGCGCTGTTGTCGTGGGGTACCGCGTCATTAGCGAGCGCGGCGTCGGCGGGCTCTGCCGTGTTTCGCGTCTCTGTGTTTCGCGACTCCGTGTTTCGCGACTCTGTGTTTCGCGTCTCTGTGCGCGCCTTCACCGCGAGCGACAAGAGCGAACGCGCGAGCGCCTCGCGCTCTGCCTCCAAGCGCGCGGCATCGTGCGAGAGACTCGCCTTGGCCAGCGCGGCCAGGCTGCCTTCGCTCGGGCGTTTCATGCGCGGATGCGAACGCCGGAGCAGGTCCTGTTCTTCGAGCAGGGGTGCTTCGAGCAAGTAGTCCGGCGTCGAGCCCACGTCCGTGATCTCGATGCGAGCGTCGATGCGCGCCGCCAGGTCTTCCCACTCAGCCGGCGACTTGTCGCCCACGGGCCAGTGGGTCAAGAGCTCTTCGGCTTCTGCGCAAAGCTCGGGGTCTTTGGGATCTTCTGGGAACATCAGCCGCCTCCCAACAGGGTGCGCTCCGCGTAGCCGCGGTCATCCATGAACGTCTTCAGCTTGCGGCGCGCCTCGTGCACGCGCCACGCCACGGTGCCTTCTGGGCAACCGAGCACCTCACCCGCGTCGGCGTGGCTGAGTCCGTCGATGCTCACGAGCACGAGCGTGGTGCGCAGGGTCTCGCTGAGTCCGTCGAGCCCTTCGCAAAGCGTCAATGCCATCTGGCGATCGGCGCTCTGTGCCGCTGGGTCCGCGTGGGTCGCGCGGCGCTCGACCAACAGCCCTTCGATGCGCGGATCGTCCGGTGTGGTCGCGGTGCGCTTGGCCTTGCGCGAGCGAATCGCGTTGAGCGACAGGTTCACGGCGATGCGGTACATCCACGTGAACGGTTCGCTGCGCCCATCGAATCGATCGAGCGCGCCGTACGCACGCACGAAGGTGTCTTGCGTCACGTCTTCGGCTTCGGCCGCGTCGCGCAACAAATGCACCGCCAGGCGGTAGATACGCTTCTGGTAGCGGCGTACGATGATCCCGAAGGCCTCGCCGTCGCCCTCGCGAGCCCGGTCGACCAGTTCGCGATCGCTGCCAGACATGCTCGGCCTCATGCTAGCCGACTTCTGGGGGAATCGCCCGCGACCGCTCAGCTTGGGCGGCGGTTCGAGCGACAACACCGGCGCCAGCGGGCGTTCGGTGTCTAGTTTCGTTTCGACTGCAACTGCGGGCGCGCTCACCCTGCTCGGACACCGCGCCGCGGCGCCTCCTTGGGGCGCCGGCGCTTATTCGCTCGTGTCGTCGCCGCTGGCGATGTTCAATTTCGCCTTCAGCAGATCGCCCAGAGTGCCGAACTTCGCTTCTTCCTTCACTTTTTGGCGGTACTCGCGGTGCGCTTTGCGCTCTTCGTCCTCGTGCAACGCGCGCAGACTGAGCTTCGGCTCGCCCCGCTTGGGGTCGAGATCGATCACCTTCAGGTCGAGTTTCTGACCGGGCTTGAACACCTTGCGAAGGTCGGTCCCCCGCTGCGTGCCGGTTTGACCCGCCGGAATGAACCCGCGAGCGGTGCGTCCGGTAACGCCCAAAACTCTCACCTGAACGCCCGCGGTGTCACCTTTGATCACCTCGGCCTGGACCTTGGCGTTGCGCGTGACCTTTTGCTCCGGCTCTTCTGCGTGCTTGTCGGTCAGCGCAGGGTGGAGGTTGATCTTGCGGTTCTTCAGGTCGAAGTGGCGCACGACGACGTCGACCTGCTGCCCGACGCTGAGCACGTCGGAGGGGTGCTCGACCCGTTGAAACGCGAGATCGGCGACGTGGATCAACCCGTCGATCTCCGAGTCGAGCTCGATGAACGCGCCGAACTTCTCGAGGCGTACCACCTTGCCCTGGTGCCGGGAGCCGTTCGCGAACTTCTTCTTCGCTTCCGCCCAGGGGTCCGGCATCAGGGCCTTGCGGCTCAGCCAGATCTTGCCCTTCTCGTCGATCTTGGTGATCTTCACGGCGAACTTGTCGCCGGGCTTCACCGCGTCGGCGACGCGGACGCGCGGGTCGTGGCTGATCTCGGAGGCGTGCACGAGCCCCTCGAGGTTCTCGGCCTCGGGCAGCGCGACGAACGCCCCCCATTCGACGACGGTCCGGACGACGCCGTTCATTTCGGCGCCTTCTTGTAGCAACGCGAGCGCCTTCTTGCGCCGCTCGTGCGCCTCGGACTCGAGCATCGGGCGCCGCGTGACGACCACGTCGCGTCCCTGCTTCTCGAATTGGACGACCTTGAACTCCATGCGCTGCCCGACCAGCCCCGAGAAGTTCGCGTTGGCCGGGTGCAGGTCCATGCCCGAAGCGGGCGCGAACGCTCGGAGCCCGGAGATGTCGACCTCGACGCCACCTTTGATCGCGCCGGTGATGAGCCCGGAGATGAGCTCGCCGGATTTCGCGGCCGCCTCGACGGCAGGCTTGATGATTTCTTCGCGCAGCGGCTGACGGGTGAGCACTACCAGTCCACCGCGACCGCCGTCGTTGTGTACCCGCGCCAGGAAGCGATCGCCGACCGCCGGCACGAGATCGTCGGGCGCCATTTCGCCGCGGTCGAAGATCGCGAGCGCTTTGCCGGAGAGATCCACCATGATGGCGGTCTCGAGCACCGTGGTCACCTTGCCGAAGACTTCTTCTCCGACGTGGAAGGGGGCGCGCTCGGGAGCCCGCGAAGGGCGAGCTTCTCGCTCCGGTCGCTCCGATTCCTGCCCAGTGCCCTTCTTCTTGCGGCGGCGGCGGCGCTTCTTCTTCTTGTCGCCGGGAACCGATTCGGGAGCAGCCTCGTGGGTTTCGCCCTCGGCCTTGGCTTCGGCGGTACCGTCAGCGGCGCCGCTGTCGTCGGCACCACTGTCGTCGGCACGGCTGTCGTCGGTGGGCTTCGCCGCGTCGCTCGCGTCCGCTGCGCTCGCCATCTCCTCGGGCCACGCTTCGTCGACCTGGCTGGCAGCATCCGAGCTGGCATCGCCCGGGCTCGCATCGGTTTCAGCCTGCGCCGGTACATCAGCCTGCGCTGCGGGATCGGCCTGCGCTGCGGGATCAGCCTGCGCTGCGGGATCAGCTTGCGCTGCGGGATCAGCTTGCGCTGCGGGATCAGCTTGCGCTGCGGGATCAGCTTGCGCTGCGGGATCAGCTTGCGCTGCGGGATCAGCTTG
>JAICQQ010000089.1 GCA_025937785.1 Polyangiaceae bacterium | reverse complement strand
GAAGCTCGAGACCCGAGTGGACCGGCTCTGAGCTCGCGAACCCACCGCGGGTTATCGGAACTGTAATCGGTCTGGGGCCACGAGGCGCGTCGGAAGACGCGCGCCCCTCGGCCAATTGTCGCTGAAGCTGGGACTTTCCGGTGTCGCGTGACTTTTTCAGCAGGACCACCAGCAGGTGCGAGCGGCCAATCGCCGAGCGGAGCGCCGGGCTCCGAGAAGGTGGACAGTTCGCGGTTGACCGGCCGCGAACTCCTGACACAAGTGGCCCGACCTACCGTGCCCACCAAGCCTTGGCGTCTGATCGACCGTGCGCCGGTGCCCAACCAGCCGGAGGTCATGGAGCTCGTCCAGCGGGACCAGGAGTTCGTGCTGCGCGTCGGTGGACGCGATCTGATGTCGAGCCGCGAACACGGGTCCGAAGACGCGCTCGCCGATCTCGCTTGCGACAGGCTCGGCGTGTCCTCTCGGGCGCGCGTGCTCATCGGCGGGCTGGGCATGGGCTTCACGCTCGCGGCGACCTTGCGTCGCCTCGCACCCGACGCGCGCGTGGTGGTCGCCGAGTTCGTGGCGGCGGTCGTGGCCTGGAACCGGGGGGTGCTCGGCGAGCTAGCAGCTGCCCCACTCGACGATCCGCGCGTGTCCGTTCACGAAGGGGACGTGGCCGAGCTCATCCGAGCCCAACCCGCGGCGTGGCACGCCATCTTGCTCGACGTCGACAACGGACCCACGGGCCTCACCCAATCCGCCAACGACTGGCTATACAGCGCCCAGGGTCTCGCGGCTGCTTTTCGCGCACTGCGGCCGGGCGGCGTGCTCGGGGTCTGGTCAGCCGGCGCGGACGCGGCCTTCACCCGGCGCATGACGCAAGCCGGCTTCGACGTCACGACGGAGGACGTGCGTTCGCGGGGGGCTCGCGGTGGTCGCCGGCACGTGGTGTGGATCGGCACGCGGCCGGCGCCGACTGCGCAAAACCGCCGCACTTGATCGCCCGTGGCCAGCGACACTGGCCAGCAAGCCAGCCCCGGGAGTGCCGCCGCGCAGGATCGCGTCGTGATACAAGCTGACGAGCATGACCCGCGCCGCCCAAGCGATCCGTTTTTTTCTGTCGATCGGTGCTAGTTGGTGGATATGCGCGTGCTCGCGCGCTCAGCCGCCGGCAAGCGCCCCCAGCCTCGCGAGCGGCCCCAATACCGTGAGCGCGACAGGCGCGTCGAGATCGACCAGCTCGAAGGCCCCAAGAACGGCGCCTGCATCGCACCACGAGCTGTCGTGGAAGCCGTTGACGACTAATCCACTTACAGCTGCGCTCGCGGCCAAGCGATCCACACTGCTGCCCGAGCTCGAGGCGGTTTACAAAGACCTACACCAAAATCCGGAGCTCTCGATGCACGAGGTGCGCACCGCCAAAATCGCGGCGGACTGGCTCGAGCGTTTCGGATACCAAGTGACCCGCAGCGTCGGGACGACTGGCGTCGTCGGCGTACTTCGCAACGGCGGCGGGCCCACGGTCATGCTTCGCGCAGACATGGACGCCCTTCCCATGAAGGAAGCGACCGGCCTGCCCTACGCGAGCACAGCGATCGCGAAAGCTGACGACGGGACCAACGTTGGTGTCTTCCACGGGTGTGGCCACGACCTGCACGTGACATGGCTCATGGGCGCAGCGCGTGTCTTGTCCGAGCACCGCGACGTGTGGCAGGGCACGCTGCTGGTGGTGTTCCAGCCGGGCGAAGAGGTCGGACGTGGCGCGCAGAGCATGATGGATGACAAGATGGTGGAGCGCTTCCCCAAGCCAGACGTCATCCTCGGGCAACATGTGATGGTCGGCGCGGCCGGGAGCGTGGGCTACAGGTCCGGCGTCATCCTTTCTGCCGGCGACAGCCTCCAGGTGAAGCTTTTTCGGCCGCGGCTCCCACGGCTCGCAGCCGCAGACCTCCATCGACCCCGTAATCATGGCCGCAGCGACCACGCTGCGCTTGCAGACGATCGTGTCACGCGAAGTCTCGCCACTCGACAGCGCCGTGGTCACGGTGGGCGCACTCCAAGCGGGCACGAAGGAGAACATCATCCCAGACGAAGCGACGCTGAAGCTGAACGTTCGCACCTACGACGAGGGCGTTCGCAGGCACGTCCTCTCGGCGATCGAGCGCATCAGCCGTGCCGAGGCCGCAGCCTCCAACGCGCCGCAGCCCCCCGAGTTCACTACACTCAGCAGCTATCCCTTGACCGTCAACGACCCCGTCGCCTCCCAGCGAGTGACCCAAGCGTTTCAGGCTCAGTTCGCGGAGCGGGCCTTCGAGACGGAGCCAGCGTCGGCGAGCGAAGACTTCAGCATTTTCGGCCGGCGCTGGGGCGCCCCGTATGTCTTTTGGATCGTCGGAGGCACCGACCCCAAGGTATATGCGGCAGCGAAGCGCGAGAACACTGTCAATGCACTTCCCAGCAACCACTCCCCGAAATTCGCCCCGGTTCTTCATCCCACGCTGGAGACTGGTCTGGAAGCCATGCTCACCGCCGCCGCCGGATGGCTTTGCCAGGAGCCGTAAACAGATTCCAAGCCCACTGGAGCGCCCCGAACCATGACGCCCGCTGAGCCGACCACCACCGACACCGCGCAGCCTCACCCCACGCCCGCCGTCTTTTTCGGGCACGGCAGCCCGATGAACGCCCTCGAGCAGAACCGCTACTCGAGGGCGTGGGCGAACTTCGGACGCAGCATCTCGAAGCCGCGCGCCATCCTCGTGATCTCGGCGCACTGGTACGGGAACTTCACGGCAGTCACGGCGATGCCCCGCCCGCGGACCATCCACGACTTCTACGGCTTTCCCCAGCGGCTCTTCGAGGTGCAGTACCCCGCGCTCGGCGATCCAGAGCTCGCGCAAGAGGTCGCCGACATTGCCCAGCCGACGCGAGTCGGCCTCGATCAAGACAGTTGGGGTATCGACCATGGCACCTGGTCGGTGCTCGTGCATGCGTTCCCCGCAGCCGACATTCCGGTCGTGCAGCTGTCGATCCACGCGCGGCGGGACTTCGACGCTCACTTCGAACTCGGCGCGCGTCTCGCGCCGCTCCGCGATCGCGGCGTCCTGATCGTCGGCAGTGGGAACATCGTGCACAATCTGCGGGCGCTGAGCTGGTCGCAGCCGGAGCTCGGGTTCGACTGGGCCTGTCGCTTCGACGATGCGGCGCGCGAGGTCCTCACCACGAACCCGGCTGGGGCCCCGGCGTTGCAGCTCCACCCCGACTACGAGCAAAGCTCGCCGACGCCGGATCATTTCATCCCCCTGCTCACCATCGCCGGCCTCGCGAGCGCGTCCGACCGTTCGCTCGAGGTGTTGGTCGACGGCTACGCGTTCGGCTCGCTGTCGATGGCTTCTTACACGCTCGACGTCAAGTGCCAGACCGAGAAAGACCCGCGCCCCTCGGCTGGGTTGCCAGACCCTGCTCTGATCGCGCCCGAAGACGCGAACGTGTGACGACGACTGGCCGCTCGCTCAATCGAGGTCCTTCACCGTCAAAACCGGCGTTGGGCTGAGTCGCACGACGGATTCGGCGACACTGCCCGCCATCGAGCGCACCCTCCCTGTATGGCCGTTCGCGCCCATCACCACCAAATCGTGGAGCTTGGCCCTGGCCACCACACGCTCCCAAGGCTGGCCGACTTCGAACCTACCCTGGACTCGGTCTCGCAGCGTCGGCGGGATTCTTGCCAGCAACTGCTCCATCTTCGGCGCTGTGGCCTTACGGGCATACTCCTCGATGGGGTGCCCCGAGACGGTAGCTAAGGCGGCGCTCTCGAGGCGCGGAGGTTCCCACACATGCACCAGCTCGAGCCTCGCGCCCAAAGCCTCGGCCAGCGAAGTGGCCATCTCGAGCGCTCGATCGGAGCACCTCGAGAAGTCAACCGGTACCAAAATCGACCTGAACTGTGGCATGTCCCGTTCCTTTCGCGTTCGCCTGCAGGGCTAGGCGACCTGTGTCGTACGAGAAAATTGCAAAGGCACGCCGGTGGCGCTCGTACTGGCGACCACCGGTTGCAAGAAGCACCTGCGGCGACCGGTGCGGACTACGCCGGCAGTGGGCGAACCACCAACACGGGCCGCCGGCTTTCGCGCATCACCGCTTCGGCCACCGAACCCAGCGCGGCTCGCTCGATGCCAGCGCGACCGTGTGAGGCGATGCAGAGTGCGTCCACGCCGAGTCGCTCGGCCGCCTGACAGATGGCCTTCGCTGCGTCTCGGTGCTGCACGACTTCGGTTCGCGTCACGACGCTGGGCGGCACGCCTCGCAGGGGAACCAGCGATCGAAGCTGCGCGGCGAGGTCGATCTCACTCTTGGCCTGTTCGTCCTTACCGCGAACGTGGAACAGATAGACCTCGCCGCCGCGCTCACTCACGAGGGCGTACCCGAACGGAACTGCCGAGTTCGCGTGCGGCGAGAGGTCCGTCGCCACGAGGACCCGGCGAATCGAGGGGACCTCCTCGGGCGCGAGCAGCGCGGTTTCCGGGGCCGGGACGATAGCGACCGCGGTACGGCTATGGTGGAGCGTCACGGCCGCGACCGAGCTCAGGCGCGCGAGACCTCTGCGGTGGTGCGTCCCCATCACGATCAGGTCTGCGCGCTCTGCTTCGGCCAGCTCGAGGAGGTGGTCGCCCAGGCGCCCCACACCCAGCTGAGGCCGAACCACGACGTCGCCTTGGCCTCCCAGCTCGCCGATACGCGCTCGAAGATCCCGAATGAGGAGCGCCTCAGCCTCAGGATCTCGCTCGACGATGGGATATCGCCACGGAAGGCCATAGCGAGCGGGCCCTTCGCCCGGAAAACCGGAGTTGTAGACGTAGCCCACCACGACATCGACGGGGCTCGAAGCGCGCAGCGCCTTGACCCAGCGGATCGCGGCTTCGCAGCTCCTCGACCAGTCAACCGCGAGCAGCAGGCGAAGCGGGCGCTCCCCTTTTGCCCACGCTTCGAGGGGCCCGCCGTCGCGAACGACCAACACGGGAAGCCGTGCGGCCTGCGCGAGGCGCTCGGAGGTGCCGCCGACACGATACACGGAGGACGCCCTGTGGCCCTCGGACGAGACAACGACGAGCTGCGCCTGCTTCTGCTCGGAAAACTCGAGCAGGGTGTCGCTGGTCGAGCCAAGCAGGACCGCGGGGTGCACTCGCAGGCTCGTGTCCCCAAGCTCCGCCGCAAGGCGGGCAGCCTCTTCTGCCAAACGTTTGAGGGCCGCGGTTCTGACCGCCTCGTGCGCCGCCGAGTCGAGCGAGCGGGTCGCGGGGTCGAGCACGTGAACGAGCCAGAGCTCGGTCACTTTCAGCCGAGACGCGAGCGCACCGGCCACGGCGATTGCTGATCGGGAGCGTTCCGAGAAGTCCGTTCCACACACGATGGACATACCCGCTCCCTGATGCAGAGAGCGCGCCAACCCAACGCGGCTGCCGTTTTCACGCGCGCGTCGCTGAACTTGCAACGCTCGCGCTGCAGCGCTCTGCCTGAGTCGCGCAAAATCCGTCACGCATCCCGCGAAGACCTGCAAGCCCTGCGTGCACGGCTCGGCCGCGTTCGCTGGAGGAACTGCTGGTATCTCGCTCAAAAATGTGCGAAACGGCGAGTGAAATCGCCGCTCAAGGGTGCAGTCGACGCTGCAGGATGCGAGGTGGTCGGGCCGCCATCTCCGACGGGACGAAGGTCCAGAGGAGTAACAATACGTGCGCCAAGCCCGGCATATCCTGACTCGCGAATACCTGCCTGTTGAATACTGATGGAGACGGTCTACATCATCGCGCCGTTGCTGCTGCTGGGAGTCGTCCTGGCAGCCGTTTGGCTCGATCGGTTCAGCGTGCCGATCATCCTCGTGGCGCTGGGGCTCGGGCTCCTGGCCGGCAGCGATGTCCTTGGGCTCTGGGACTTCGACGACGTCGACCTGGCCAACCAGGTCGCGAACGCGGGCCTGGTGTTCATCCTGTTTCAGGGTGGGTTCGTCACCAAGGGTAGCGTCCTCCGCCTCGTGGCGCTGCCGGCAGGCGGGATGGCGACGTGGGGCGTCGTGTTGACGGCGGCGGTGGTGTTCTGTGTCCTGCATCTCGGGGTGGGCTGGGCCTTCGATCGTTCGCTGCTGCTCGCCGCGGTGATCTCGTCGACCGACGCGGCCGCGACTTTCTCGATCCTGCGTCGCCAGTCGCTGCGGCCACAGCTCACATCTACGCTCGAGATCGAGAGCGCGGCCAACGATCCGATGGCGATCCTGCTCACGGTCGTGGTCGTCGAGGCGCTCACCTCCGGCACCGGCCTCGGCTGGGTGATCCTGCCGCTATTTTTGTGGAAGTTCGTCGCGGGGCCAGTCGTCGGCTGGTTGCTGGCGCGCGTCGCCCTCGCGATCTTCGATCGGCTGAACCCTCAAGATCGAGGCTATTACTACGTGCTGCTGCTCGCCGTGGTGCTGCTGACGTACGGGTTGGCAGAGGCCGCAAAGGCCAGCGGGATGCTGGCGGTTTTTACCGCGGGCCTGGTCATGGGGAACCGGAAGTTCATCTACCAACAGGGCGTCCGGAACTTCTCGGCGGCGCTGTCGATGGTCGCGAACATCGGCGTGTTCGTCATGATGGGGCTCTTGGTTTTCCCCAGCCATTGGGGCAACCTCTGGGTCGACGGGATCGTGCTGTTTCTGACGTTGACGTTCGTCGCCCGACCCGCTGCCGTTTGGCTGGGCACGCTCCGAATGGGGTTCGAGGCGAAGGAGCGTCACTTCATGTGCTGGGCGGGCCTTCGGGGCGCAGTCCCGATTGTCCTGGCCACCTACCCCATGGCCGCCGGAATGCCCGCAGGGCAGGACGTGTTCAATCTCGTCTTCTTCGCCGTGATCTTGTCAGTGGCGGTTCAGGGATCGACGCTCGGCGTACTCGCGCGCCTGTTCGCGCTGTCGACGCCGTCACGCCCGCAGTCGCGCTACGGGCTCGAGCTGGTCACCATGGCGCACAGCGATCTCGAGCTGATCGTCGTCGATCTGCCTGACCCGAAAGGTCGACCAGGTCCGCGCATCCGCGACCTCACGTTGCCCCCCGGCGCGATCCTCACCCTCGTCACGCGGGGTGACGAGGTCGTCGCGCCCACCGGGAATACCAGGCTGCTCGGCTGGGATCAAGTCACGGTCCTTGCGCACATCGATGATGAAGCCGACGTCCGTACAGCACTGCTCGAACCCTTCAATGGGGCCCCTGCGCCCGACCAACCCGAGGCGCGCACGAGCGACGCCGAACCCCCTGAGTCCCCTGGAACGGAAAGCGATGAGCCGTTGCGCGATCATGTCGTGCTCCTCGGCCACGGTGACGTCGGGAGTGTGCTCACTCGTTTCTTGCGGCTGCGGGAGATCCCGTTCGTCGTGATCGAACAGGATCACACGACCGTGATGGCTCTGCGCGCTCAGGGCGTGCGTGTCTTGCACGGGCACGGCGAGGACCCTGCGCTCTTGAACCGTGCCGGCATCGAAGCGGCCAGGATGCTCCTCGTTACCGCGACGCAGCCCGTGGCCGCTCGCCGCGCGATCGAACACGCGCACAGCATGAATCCAGAGCTCGACGTGATCGCCCGCGTACACCATGACTCCCTGCTGAACGCCGTGTCTGGCCTCCCGCGAACCCAGGTGGTGCAGGGCGACGTCGAGCTCGCTTATGCCATGGCCAGGTGCATGCTGCTCGTCTCCGGGATGAGCGCCATCGAGACCGAGGCGCTCATCTTCGACGCGCGGCGCGGGGACCCGGGCACCACCCCAGCACGGTTCGTCGAGATTTCCGTACCGCCAGCATCACCCGCGGTCGGCCAGCGACTCGCGGAGCTGGCCCTCCCGCCCGGATCGCTGGTCGTCAAGATCGTGCGAGGCGGTGAGGTCATCGTCCCCGGCGGGCAGACCGCGATCCTCGCGGACGACGTGCTGTTCGTGTTGACGGACATCGGCCAAGCTCACACGGTCGAGCAGCTCGTGAACCCCAACGCACCCGGAGTTCGCGAGTGAACGCTTTGCTCCATCTCCTCGGGGGCGGACTACTGCTGTACTTCGGCGCCCAGTGGTTGGTGGCGGGCTCGTCCGCGCTGGCGCTCGCGTTGAGGATCCCGCCGCTCATCGTCGGGCTGACGGTCGTTGCGTACGGCACTTCGACGCCCGAGGTCATCGTGAGCGTACAGGCCGCACTCGCTGGTCACCCCGCGGTCGCCATCGGCAACGTGGTCGGCTCGAACATCGCGAACATCGGCCTGGTCCTCGGCATCTCCGCGATCATCGCCCCAGCGCGAGTGAACGGCGCCCTCCGATCGCGTGAAATGCCCGTCCTGCTCGGGAGCACGGTGTTGATAGTTGGCATGCTCGTCGACGGCGCGATTAGCCGAATCGAGGCCGCGGGGCTGCTCGCCTGCGGCGTCCTGTACACAGCCTGGATGATCCGGGCGGCCCGCGCTGAAGCCGAGGTCCGAGCCGCCACGGCAGATACGATCGTCGAGCGGGACGCCGCCGATGCGGCCGGCGCGCCGCAGGCTCGCGGGGTCGCGCGCTCCGCGCTCATCGCTTCGTGCGGGCTCGGTGTTTTGCTGGTAGGTGGATCGCTGTTCGTGGACGGTGCCGTCGCCGCCGCATACGCCTTCGGCATGAGCGAGCGGCTCGTAGGAGTCACGGTGGTCGCGGTGGGCACGTCTCTGCCGGAGCTGGTAACGAGCGTGGTGGCAGCACGGCGAGGTCACTCCGATCTGGCCGTGGGCAACGTCATTGGCTCGAGCATCTTCAACGCCTCGCTCTGCCTGGGGGGGGCCGGGCTGGTCGGAAACGTTGGCGCTGACGTGCGGGAGCTCGCCGTCGACCTCGTCGGACTCGGCGTGATGACGGCCGTGGCAGCGGTGTTCATCCGCAGCGACCGCACGATCTCACGACAAGAAGGCGCGCTTGCCGTGGCGCTCTACGTCGTGTTCGTCGCGGCGACCATCGCACCGGGCTAAGATCGAACGTGGCCTCGACTGAGCGGATGGGCGCGCTCTGCACCCGCTTGACGATCAGACAGGATCGCTGGCCGCCTCGCCTTTTCTCGCCCGAGACGAAAAGCCTTTGACATGCAGCAGATCGCAGGGGGACAACGTTGGGCACACACATTGAACTACCCAAAGGGGGCATCATCATGGCGACCAAGATCGGAATCATCGGAGACGGGAACGTCGGCGGCGCATTGGCGCGCGGGCTCGAGCGCGTCGGCCACGACGTGCGGGCTGTCGGCAACGACCCCGGCGCGATTCGCGAGGCAGCCTCGTGGGCGGAGATCGTGCTACTCGCGGTACCCTTCGGAGCGATCGACGACGTCGTGAAGGTCGCTGGCGAGGCAGTGGCGGGCAAGACCGTCGTCGACGTGACGAACGCGCTCGACGCGAACATGAACCTCGCGGTCGGGTTCACGACCAGCGGCGCCGAGGAGCTGCAGAAGAAGTTGCCCAAGGCCCATGTAGTCAAGGCCTTCAACACCGTGTTCGCGCAGCACATGGACTCGGGGCGCGTCGGTGGCCAGCCCTTGACGGCGTTCGTGGCCGCGGATGACGCCGCCGCCAAACAGACAGTCCTGGAGCTCGCTCGCGGCATTGGCTTCGATGCGGTCGATGCCGGGCCGCTCAAGAGCGCGCGCCAGCTCGAGCCGCTCGCGTTCTTCAACATCCAGCTCGGCTTCGTGTTCGGCATGGGCACGCAGATCGGGTTCAAGCTGCTGCACGGCTGAGGTAGGCTTCGGCATGCAACGTCGACTGCCCGAACTCGCCGCCGGCACGCCGGTGACCGCCGTGATGGCGAGCCCCGTCGTGACGGTTGACTCGGAGACTCCGGTCCGAGATCTGTTGCGACTCTTCGTCGCGGGCGGCATCGGCGCGGTGCCCGTGGTCAATGCCCGCGGTGAGCCGGTGGGCGTCGTCTCCAAGACGGATGTGTTGCGGGCGGTCTACGAGGACCCCTCGTGCGCCGGTCCCGCAATCGCGGCCGAGTCCGAGGTGGAGCGCGACCTCCCAGCCCAGGGCTCAGACCTTCGCGCGAGCGGCCTGATGACGCCGAGCCCGCTCACGGTGCCAGAAAGCGCGTCGATCGCGGAGGCAGCGTCGATCATGGCGCGCGAGCACGTGCATCGGTTGTTCGTGACCGGGCAGGCAGGGAGCCTCTCAGGCGTCGTGTCGGCGATGGACCTCGTGAGCTGGCTGGGGGCCGAGCACTCGTAGTATGAGCATGCAGCGGACTGGAACACCGCCGCAAGCTGAGGGGCGCCAGGCTCTACCCGGAAACATTCCAGCGAGTGCGCCGCAAATCGACCTTCGCGTTCTGCAGGCCAACGAGCGCACGCTCCTGGCCTGGATTCGCACGGGCTTGGCGCTCATGGGGTTCGGGTTCGTGGTCGCACGCATCGGCCCTTGGTTGCGCGAACAAGAGATCGATCGAAACGGCGGGTGGTTCGTTTGGACAGGGGCCGCGTTCCTCGCTCTCGGAACGTTCTGCAACCTTGCGGCGGGGGTCCGCTTCGTCCGAACGCGCGCGGCGATTCTCGCCGGGAAGCCGATCGTCCCCGGCCAAGCGGCCGTCCTGTCGCTAGCCTTTGGCCTGGCGCTGCTCGGCGGGCTGTTAGCGGTTCACGTGCTTTTGGGTTGAACCGCTCCCACCGGTCCCTTGTCGCACGAGCGGCGATCTTTGAAGATACCAGCGTGCGCACTGAAGCTCGTGACCTTCGCCCGACAGCGCTCGCCCCACCCTACATCCGCTGCGCCGACTCCCTGGCGGGCAGGCCGTGATGCACCGGTTTCCGATTCGCTTCGATGCGTGGTACCGAGTCCTCTCGTCGGCACTGCTGCTGCGACCGTCAGACTGCTACTTCGACCTCAGCGACGATGAGGTGGCCGTGCGCATGGGGTGGGCGTTCAACGCTCGGTTCCCTCGCGCCGCGATCGACGGCGCCACCCGCTTCGCCAAGGCCCCGCTCAGCCGCGGCGTGCATGGCTTCGCCGGGCGCTGGCTGGTCAACGGTGCGGGGGATCGCATTCTCCAGCTCGACCTCGAACCGCCACAGCGGGCGCGGGTAACAGGGTTCCCGGTTCGTGTCCGGCAGCTTTTGGTCAGCGTGGATGACCCCGACGATCTCGCGACGCAGTTGCGGCCGGTCTGAAGCGAGGGCCCTCGCCCACCATGGGCTAGGCTTGCTCCTGGGGCGACCGCTCACGGCTCACGGAGCGCACCGGTCCGCGCAGCGCGGAGTTTGCAGCACTCGATCAGCCGCTGCCACGCCGGGCCGCTCGAAAACAGAACCACGCGCACTGGGCCCTGAAACACCGCCCAATGTACGCCGGTCAACGGAATCGAGCGCACCGCCAATAGCTCGGCCAAGGGCCGATCGAGCTGCACCCTGCCGCGCCGGATCACGACGAGCGAAGCTTCATAGAGCCGGAGCTCACGCGAACCGATCAGCGCGAAGGCGGGCGTGAGCAACAGCACCCCCACCGCGATGAGCTCGAGGTCGCCGACTGCTTGCTGGGTGGTCAGCGACCAGGCGAGGTAGACAGCCGCGGCGATGCACGCGAGCCACAGGCCCGACCAGCTGTTCACGTCCCGCGCGATCACGATCGGGAGCTCGTCGCGCGGCGCGGGATCGGTCATGTCAGTGCGTACCGCCACGCTGCCACAGACTGGCCCCTGAGGCGAAGCGCGACGGCCAGGTCCGAACCGTATCCGAAGCCCCGGCGGGCCGGTCCAGCATAGCGCCCCGCTGCAGCGCTCACCGCTGGCCCGCGCTTGCCTGTCGATCGGCAGCCAGTCGTCGAGTACCATGGCTCCAGCGTTTCAAAGCGAGCGTGGATGAGTTCGAACGACCCAAAGGAAGCCGAGCGCCGAGCTCGGCAAGAGCTCGAGGCCGCGCACCGCGCCCTCGAGGCACTCCCACCGCTGATCGAACAGCTCGCCGCGATCAACGAGCAGGCGCGCGCGCTCGGCATTTTCGTCGAAGACCGCCCGCTGCTCCAATGCTCGCATTGTGGGCTCACCGAAGACGAGCTCGCTAATGGACAGCACGTTACGTATTATGAACCCGACGAACCGGACACCGGGTTGCGCTTCATCCAAGACGAAGCGGACGAGGAACTGTTTAGGTGCCCGGCGTGCGGCGCTGAGGTGCGGCTCGACCCGCTCGACCCGCTCGACGAACCAGACAACCTGTGACCTGATCGGGGTGTAGTTTCATCTCCCCGCGTGTCACACTCGCCGCATGGGACTCTTGACCTTTAGCATCAACGTCACCCTGGACGGCTGCGTCGACCACCAGGAGGGAATTGCCGACGACGAGACACACGCCTTCTTCACCCGCCTCATGGATGAGGGAGGAGCGATGCTGTGGGGTCGCGTCACCTACGAGATGATGGAGAGCTACTGGCCGGCGGTCGCGCGCGGGGACGTGGAAGCGCCACCGGCGCTGCGCGAATGGGCGCTCAAGCTCGAGGCAAAGCCGAAGTACATCGTGTCTTCGACGCGCAAGGACTTCCCGTGGACCAACAGCCAGCTCATCGCCGGGGACCTGCGCACGGGCGTGCAGGGGCTGAAGGACGCGACCCCATCCGGCGTGCTCCTCGGTAGTGGCAAGCTCGCGACCGAGCTGGACCGGCTGGATCTGATCGACGACTACAAGTTCATGGTTCACCCCAGGATCGCCGGCCACGGCCCGACCCTGTACCAGAGCGGGCTGCCCAGCACGCGACGGCTCGATCTGGTCTCGGCGACGCCGCTCAGCAATGGCGCCGTGGTCATACACTACCGGCGCTCGCGCTGATACGAAACCGGCCCCCGACAGGCGTCCACCGGATCATGCTCGAAACTCCCAGTTGCTCCGGGACGGTAGAGCTCAGCGGCGTCGAGGCGGCTCGTGTCCGACCATGACCTGTAGCTGCGGAAACCGGTCGTACAGCTCGCGAAGGCCGGCGAGCGAGCGGATCGCCGCCTCCTGATCATCGACACCAGGGCTGGGCCGTATGCGGTGCTCGAACTGCGCGTGGTATGCGCAGGCGTCGCCGGTGATCAGAACCGGACCGGCCTGGGCATTGACCAAGTACGACACGTGATTCGGTGAATGCCCGGGCGTCGAAATCGCCCAGATCGAGCCGTCGCCCAGCAAGTCGAGCACGCGCTCGAAGGGCGGCAGCGTGTGAGCCTCGTCGAAGTCCAGCTCATACAGGGGCTTGCCTTCGAGGTGGTCACCCAGCATCGCCTTTTGCATGAACGCTGCCTCGCCGCGCCCGAACACCGCCGCCACGGAAGCGGGCAGGTCGACGAGCCCCGACGTGTGATCGCCGTGCAGGTGGGTGAGGAACACGGCGCGCGGTAAGACGCCCCGCGCTCGGAGCTGTGACGCGACGTCGGCACCGTCCGTGCTGCGACTTTCGGCACCGATCAGCGCGAGGATCAGTCGCAGCAGGCCCGTGTAGTTGCCGCCGTCTCGGGCGAACGCGCGGGCGAGACCGGCGTCGATCAGGTAGTCGCCCTCGCTCGGGTGATGCACCCAGTAGGCGGACACCGTGCTCGGTGTGCGAGGGTCACCGAGCGCCTCGATGTTGGAATCGCTCTGGTCCAGCACCACGCGGCGATCCCCATCGACGGTGCCGGTCAGCAGGACCGCGACGGTGACCGGTCGCGGTCGCGCGAGGATCTCCTCCCAGGTGGTCGGCCGCTGCACCGGCAGCGGGTAAGCGGCGACATCGAGCGCGCGAAAGCCACCGGCCGTGAGTATGAGCACGGCGCCAATCACGAGCGCCGCGCTGACCGCCCCGTATCCGAGGAGTCTGCGGCGTGGTTCGGTGCCTGGCGTGGTCGTGCCCTCGTCGGAGTCCATGGGTCGAGCGTGCGCTAAACGCCACCATTACTCCAATGCATGCTTGGTATAATGCGACATGATCATGAGTCATTCCCGAGCAAAGCCGGCCAGCTCCGAACTCCGGCTCGAGCAAATGAACCTCAATTTGTTGCTCGCGCTCCATTGGCTATTGGTCGAGCGAAGCGTCACGCGTGCGGCGGTACGTCTGGGCGTGACGCAATCGGCGATGAGCCGGAGCCTTGCCCAACTCCGCGAGTGGTTCGACGACCCGCTGCTCGTCCCCGCGGGTCGCAAGCTGCTGCTCACGACTCGGGCTACAGGCTTGCGCGAGCCGCTCACGACCAGCCTCGACGGGCTCCGCGGGCTCCTGCGCCCGCCGCAGGCATTCGACCCGACGACAGCCACCGGAACCGTGCGCATGGCCGCGACCGAGCACGCACTCGGGGCCGTCGTCCACGAATTCGTCGGTCGATTGATGCGACGCGCACCGCTGCTCGAGGTGCAGATCGAACCCGCAGGTCGCGACGTCTTCTTGCAGCTCGCCGCTGGCCGGTTGGACCTCCTCGTCGTGCCCAAGGTCGGCCGCCTGCCGGAAGAGCTGCGGACCGCAGAACTTCTCCACGAGCGCTTCCACAGCATCGTGCGCAAGGATCACCCCGTCGCCCAGCGGAAGCTGACGCTGCGCCGCTTCTGTGCGCTGCAGCACGTGGTCGTCTATCCGCTAGGTGGCGACGCCGACAGCCTCGTGAGCCGCATACTCACTCAGCGCGGCCTCGAGCGGTCCGTCGCCGTCCGCGTGCCGTACTTCGAGAGCGCCCTGAAAATCGTTGCTGAAACCGACTACATCACCACGATCCCGGCCGCGTTCGGTAACCCGACCCCGGGCGCTGGGAGCCGACGCCGGCCGGCGCTCGTGCGTCTGGAACCGCCGTTGGCCATCCCCGGTTTCGTGCTTCAGGCGGTCTGGCATCGCCGGCACGACGACGATCCGCTCCAACGCTGGCTGCGCGACCAGCTGGAGTCGATCCGGTAGCGCAGAATCGCGACCGATGTAGCGCCGTCTCCGTGATTTACCGGCAGCCAGAGCATTGTCCAGCAAAGTGCGCTATGTCGCGCATGGTGAACGAGATCCTCTCGCAGTCCGTGCCGCGAAGTTTCGATGCTCGCGTCCATCTGGCGAGCCCGCGACGCGCTCTGATCACATCCATCCTCGGCGTCGTGCTCATCGGCGGCTGCGCCGGAGGCCTGCTGACCTTGACCGGGGTGCTCACGAGGGAGCTCTTCGGATCGCACTTTCCGATATTCATCTTCTTCGGGGTGCTGCTCGCGATCATGCCGGCCTGGCAATTTTGGAATTACCGAAGGGCGCATCGCCTGCTGACCTACGGAACGGTGGTCCCTGCAACCCTTGCGCTCGGGACACCGACACGGGGTCATCCGTGGCCACCGATTCGGGCCACATTCGCTTTGAACGGCACGCAGCGCTCCTGCGAGTTCGCGGCCGAGCCTGGTTTTTCCGTGGCTGACGGGATCGCGTTGGTTTTCGAGGCCGACGCCGCCCTCTATCTTCCCGGCCGCGGCGTTGTCTCCGCCCGAGTCCGCTAATGCAGAGCCTCAACGCCGGCGCATGAAGCATTCAACCGCGACGCTCGCGCGGCGCGCAAGTACGTCGCACCGCATCTTCACACTCTCTTGCCTGGCTGCATCGGTCGCCGGCGTTGCGCTGGGAGTGCGATCTTGGCAACGCTACAGCCCCGATTCGGGCTCGCCGACGGCCACGACGCTGGACGCAGTCCCGGGACAGGCCGACGGCGGAGCCTGGGTCAGTATCACGAACGCGACCTGGTATTGCGACTATCCCATCCGTCCGCTGCGTGGGGACTCGAGACAGGTCGTGCTATGGGATGGAGAATCCAGCGTGGTCGTGGTCGCCGACTTCGATGCCAACGTCCAATGCTCGTCGCTGACCCCGGCGCATGCGAGCGGGACCGTGTCCCGCCTGGATCGAGAATCGAAATATTCGAAGCACCTGGAAGAAAATGGCCTCAGCGTCAACGCTGCAGCCGAGGTCTACGTTCTTTGCACCTACTGCGGGCCGCGCAACGACCTGTTAGGCGTGGTGTCGGGCGTCGCGCTTACCCTGATTGGCCTTGGCCTGTGGTCATGGGCCAAGTTCCAGCGAACTCAGCCCAGCCATCGATGATCGGGGCAGGCGGAGGCCTGGTCAGAACTGGCTGAAGAAGTCCCACACGTCCTGGTACTGCCAGCTCGGGCCACCGTCGGAGGGATCGGGGGTGTGGTCACCGCTGTGGGAGCAGAACTTCGCCGGGTAGCCGTCCGCGCAGCCACTCAATTCGGTACACATGTGATTGCCGTTCGTGACTTTGGTCGGCGTTTGGTACGTGCAGCCGTTGGCTTGGGCGAAGTTCTGGAACAATTGGACGCCGTTGCCGACTTGGCAGCCCGAGCTCATGTTGTCGTAGCAGAGCACCGAGTCGGAGGTTCCGTGCGAGGCGTAGTAGGCGACGGGTTGGCTCGGCGTGCAGTTGCCGCTGAGTTGAGAGCCGGAGTAGATGGCGATCGCGCGGAGGAACCCGTTCTCCTGCCCGAGCGGGCGCTCGCAAGCGGTCTGGTAGGACATGCTTCCGCCGAAGCTCCAGCCCGTCGCGAAGATCCGATTCGTGTCGATGCAGAAGTTTTCTTTGATCTCGGCCACGACGGCGTCGGCAAGCGCGATGTCTTCACCGCCCGAATTGCTCCACCCGCAGTTGCTCTCGCCACCATCGCCCATCCCGGTACAGGGCGAACCATTCGCTTGCCCGTTCGGCGCCACGAAGATCGTGCTGTCGTCCGAGAGCGGTAAGAGGTGATAGTAGTCGTTGGCGTACATCTGCCTGTCATTGCCGTTCAGCTGGTGGTAGGCGATGACGAACCGATACGCGCGCGTGTTGTCGTAGTTCTCGGGTACGCTGAGGATGTAGCGGCGCTGCTTACCTGCAGCCATGATCGAGATGGGCTGGCCGTTGTTGTACTGATCGCTCGAGATCCCGGGCGCCTTGTCGCAACCTGCGCTTCGCCCCTCGGTGTCGCCGCCGCCGCTGCCTCCGGCACCCGTTCCACCAGCCGCTGTTGCCGTGCTGCTGCTCGTCGCCGTTTCAGTCGTTGCACCGGTACTGCTGGCGCCTCCAACGGAGTTGCTTCCCGTCGTGTCGGTTGCCGTGGCTGTGGCGCCGCCGGCGTCTCCCGTGGAGCTGCTGCTGGCTGATTGAATTCCAGCTGTCCCAGTCGTGGTGACCGCGTTACCGCTGCTGCTCGCCGTGGTGTTTGCGGTCATACCCGCCGTCGTCGAGTTCGAGCTCCCCGTCGATGCTGCAGTGAGTCCCGAGGTCGTACCGCCCGTGGTAGACGCCGAGTCGCTGGGACCGCCGGATCCGTCGTCGGAACTCGAGCAAGCGAGTACCGCAAAGGCCGTAAAAGCGAGGCCGACGATTAGCCTGAGAGGTCGATGGGTGCGGAGACGCGAGGAGACAAGGGAAGTCATCATGGTTCAATCCAGTCCGATGCAGAGTCGCCAGTTGCTGGCGCAATTAGGCTAGCGGCTCGGATATAGCGCGATGTCCTGCGCACGCCTAACGAGTATCCACTATCCAAACCGAGCGGATCAGTGCAGCAGAGGGGGGAGAACAGACACCCCCCCAACGGGGTCGAGGTAGCCCAGTCGCGGGGGGCAAGAATGACATCCCTTACCCCATCGCAGCGAGCGAAACCTCCGCAATGCTTCTCGATGCGGCGAGCGTGACGGAGGTCAGGCGCCGTTCGCGTTCGACGGCCGACGCCCGAGCGCTGGACAGCTGCCGACCAGCCGCCTGGCGGCGCAACGATCGCGGGGCGCTACTGGCTCATCGAATGAAAGAATCCTGCGCCCGCGATCGGCGCAGGATGGCATCGTTTTCGAGGTGGACTCGATGACAGCGCCCGCGCCACCGGTCAACGTGCTCGCCGCGCGGTCAAAGCTCCGTGACCAAGCGGTCCAAGCCCTGGTAGTTCACCTCCATGCCGTCGGTCATACCTGTCGACATGGCCGCATCGCGTGCCTCTTTGCTGCCGAACTCCATGAGGCAAGTGAGCGTTGTGGTGCCGTTGTCCTCCACAAGATCGACAGTGATCAAGCTACCGTCGCCCATGTCGCCGCCAAAGGTACCCGGGTCGAACACCTGGGTGTATCGCAGGCGCTGGTTCGCTACGACCTCCTGGAAGGTGCCGTGGAAACCAAACTCCTTGCCATCTTCGTCGTACCTCCAGCGCCAGCGGTACTCGCCGCCTCCGCGGACGTCCATTTCACACACGGGCATCGTCCAGCCCGGATACCCGAGCTGCCAGCGCCGCATCAGTGCAGGCTCCGTGTGAGCGCGGTAGACGAGGACGCTGGGGGCGTTGAAGCTGCGCGTTACCAGGACCTGGCTGTCGGTCGGTAGGGTGACTTCTGCTTTGGGGAATCTCATGCTCGTTTTCCTTTCGTTTTCGTTCTCTTCCGCTGCTTGCGTGAAGGTTTGCTGGCTGGTTCTTCGGTCTTGAGCTCCTCGAGCAGGTTGTCGAGGCGCTGGTAATTGGCTTCCCAGAGGTCGCGGTAGCGCTCGATCCACGCATTCGCCTCGGCGAGTGGCTGTGCCTGGATCCGCCTGGGCCGACGCTGCGCGTCTCGCCCCCGCGAGATCAGCCCCGCGGTCTCCAGGACCTTGAGGTGTCGCGAGATGGCGGGCTGGCTGATGTCGAACGGCGCCGCGAGTTCGGCGACCGACGCCTCGCCTTGGGCAAGCCGAGCCAGGATCGCACGGCGTGTCGGGTCGGCGAGCGCCGCAAAAGTCGCGTCGAGGTGGTTCGTGGGCGCCTGTCCATAACCAATTTGTTCCATAACTATTGTGTTATGGATGACACCTTGGGGCCGGTCAAGGGGTTTCTTTCAACACACCTGCGCGTGCACGGGCGCCCGCACGTGGATGCACGTGGATGCACGTGGATGCGCGCGGCCCCCGCGGCGTCGGGCGCCGCGGGTCGCGCTTTTGGACCCACTACCCTCGAAGGATGCTCTCCAGCTTCTTTCCCTTCGCAAGCTCGTCGACCAACTTATCGAGGTAGCGGATCTTCTGCATCAACGGGTCGGCCACGTCTTCGACGCGCACTCCGCAAACGACGCCCTTGATGAGGCCCATGTTCGGATTCATCCGTGGCGCTTGGGCGAAGAACGTCTCGAGGTCCGCCTTGTCGTCGATGACGCGCTCGAGCTGCTTGCGGCCATAGCCGGTGAGCCAGGTGATGACTTCGTCGACCTCCTCCGCCGTCCGCCCCTTCTTCTTGGCCTTCTGCACATACAGTGGATACACGCTCGCGAACGGTATCGCGAAGACGCGTGGTTTCTTGGGCGCCACAGCGGTTGCCGGCGTCTTCTGGGCGCTGCTCTTCTTGGCGATTGATTTCTTCGCCGACGCCTTCGCGTTCGTGTGCTTCGCCGGGCGTTTGGTCTTCACAGCATCTTTCGGTCGCGTCTTCATGGATGAGGTCCTCACAGCGCCTCCCTTTGGACCGCGCCTGGTCATTTCCGGCGACTCTCTTTAGACGAGAGCACTCTGAAAGCCGTGACCGACGCCTCGAAACCGGAGGCTCGTGGCGGTCTCCGCCGCCCCCGCCAAGGATGGAGGCTTTGCGGCCGTCCCGCTACTCAGTTCCTGCGCCCGGCGCGTCGGGCGTCGCGTACGGCATCTTTCCCCAGTACGCGTAGAAGCCGTCGTCCGCTTTCTTCCAGCCGGCGGCTACCTCCGGCATGTTCTGCTTCAGCCATCGCACGAAATGCGGGCGGCTGCCGTCCGCGTCGTTCACGCCGTACTCCTCCGCCAGGTCCCAGGACGCAAAGACGCGCCCGTTCTTCTGGACGACGTTGGGATCGGCAGCGAGCGCCGCGACGCAGCGACCGACGAAGAGCGGAGTTTCGGAGGCGATGAACTCCTTGACCCGCTCGGCAGCGTCACGCCAGTTCGCCTCCGTCACCCCGAAGTGATCGAGCATCCACTCCGAGCGAAGGAAGCCGGGCGTCACCGCGACCGCCGGGATACCGCGTGCCGAAAGCTCCTGCGAGAGCGCGAAGGCCATGCGGATCACGGTGGTCTTGATGAGATCGTAGAAGAAGTGACCGCGATAGAAGTAGGCGTCACCGTCCGTAATCTCGATGACCAATCCGCCGGCGCGAAGCCGTGGCAACCCGTGGTAGCTCGTGATGATGTGCGTCTTGATCGCGCGATCGATCAGCGTCAGGCCATCCTCGAGCTTCGTCTCCCAGAGACGCTTACCCCACTCGATGAGATCATCGCCGCCCCAGATGTCGTTCACGAGGATGTCGAACTCGCCGACGCGCTCGAACAAACCCGCGACCTCGTCGGGCACGCTGTGATCGACCCGGACGGCAATACCCTGCCCTCCGCGCGCGGTCACGAGCTCGGCCGTCTCGTTGATCGTCTCCGGCCGATTCTTCAGGCCGGGGCTTCCGGGCACGCTCCTGCCGGTACAGTAGACGGTCGCTCCGGCCTCGCCGAGCGCCGTAGCGATACCGCGCCCCGCGCCGCGCGTCGCACCTGCAACGACCGCGATCTTCCCTGTGAGTGGTTTCGTCATGGTAGTGTCCCTCTACTCCGCTCTCTTCGGCGCGGCAACGACGCCTACCGCTGCGCCGCGGTCCAGAGCTGCTGGGGTCCGCCGCCGTGACGTGGGGCGGTAGACGCAGCGATCGGAGACTACCGCCGGTACACATTTGAACGCGCTCCCCGCTCTCATTGCGCTGACGTTGGTGCGGCCGAACGGTCGAAGTCACAAATGCCACGGCTGGAAGCTGGGGGTTGAGCCGGCGTGAGCCCT
Source organism: Polyangiaceae bacterium (assembly GCA_025937785.1). Lineage (GTDB taxonomy): Bacteria > Myxococcota_A > Polyangia > Polyangiales > Polyangiaceae > JAICQQ01. The sequence goes on along the minus strand of JAICQQ010000089.1, from coordinate 11,212 downwards.
GTGTAGAGATCGAAAGACGAGGAGGACGATCCACGTGATCGTGCGAGTATCATGACAAAGCCTTCGCAGGATTGGGATCCGACCGCCGCCGACGTTCTCAGCAACCAGGTCGCCGCATACGATGAGATGCGCCTGCGGTGTCCGGTCGCTCACAGCGAGCTCCTTGGATGGTCACTGTTTCGCCACGAAGACGTGGCCAGGGTCATCGCCGACACGGAGACCTTCAGCAACGTCGTCTCCACCCATCGTTCAGTCCCCAACGGCATGGACCCACCCGAACACACGGCGTATCGGCAGGCAATCGAGCCCTATCTCGGCACCGAAAAGGTTCGAAACTTCGAACCCGAATGCCGCGTGATCGCTACCGAGCTGCTGGCTCCACTTGCTTCCGGTGTCCAGATCGACTTCATGGATGCGTTCGCCGTCCCCTTCGCCGTGCGGTGCCAATGTGCATTCCTGGGCTGGCCGGAAGCACTGGGCGCGCCGGTTAGGGAATGGACTCGCCGGAACCGCGACGCGGTGCTGACGGCCGATCGGGCGATGCTGGCCGAGATCGCACGGGAGTTCGAGACTTTCATCGTCGGCCTTCTCGACGAGCGACGACGCCACGCTGGCGACGTGGCAGGCGACGACCTGACGACCGAGCTCATGCGAGTGCAGGTCAATGGAAAACCACTCACTGATGCCGAGCTCACGAGCATCTTTCGGAACTGGACCGTGGGCGAGGTGGGAAGCATGGCCGCCGCGGTGGGGATCTTGGCCGGCCAAATTGCCCGCGCCCCCGAGCTCCAGCGAACCCTGCGCGAGGTGCCGGCACTGATACCAGCCGCCATCGAGGAGCTGTTGCGAGTCGACGGCCCGCTGGTGTCCAACAGGCGACGAGTGACGCGTGAGGTCACTCTGGGTGGGCACCGCATCGCCGCTGGCGAACGGGTGTCACTGATGTGGATTAGCGCAAACCGCGACGAGACCGTGTTCGAGGGTCCGGACTCGGCGCGCATCGATCGGGATCAACGCCCGAGCCTCCTCTGGGGAGCAGGCGTGCACGTTTGCCCGGGAGCAGGGCTTGCGAGGCTCGAGATGCGGGTCGCGCTGGAAGCTCTGCTCTCGACCTTTGACCAGATTGTACCCGGGGACGCCTCACCCAGGCGGCTTGCTTTCCCGGAGAATGGTTGGGCTTCGCTGCCTCTGAGGCTCGGATGACTCACCCTGCTGGCTCGGCCGACACGATCGTGAAGTTTGCCTGGCTGTTTCGCCCCGACGCGCCGGGCGCTGGCGTCCTCATTCGCTTCGTGGTGGGGCTCGTCTTCGCTTCCGAAGGCATCCAGAAGTTCCTGTATGCCGAGGCCCAGGGCGTTGGGCGCTTCACCAAGATTGGCATCCCCGCTCCTGAGCTGATGGGGCCGTTCGTCGGCGTCGTGGAAGTCGTCTGCGGGTCGCTCCTTCTGGCAGGGCTGGCCACACGGCTCGCCGCGGTCCCGCTCGTCATCGACATGCTCGTGGCGCTCGCCTCTACGAAGGTGCCCATTTTACTCGGGCACGGCTACTGGATCTTCGAGCACACTTTCGCGCCAAAGGCCGGATTCTGGGCCTTCCTCCACCAATCCCGGACGGACCTGGCAATGTTGTGCGGAGCGACGTTTCTCGCCATCGCCGGAGCGGACCGCTGGTCGCTGGACCGACTTCTTACACGCCGCGCGGCAGGTACCGCGGAGGCTTGACCGCCTGCAACGCCTAGCATCGGGCCCATGTCCGCTGATCCCAAACCGCAGAGCTCCACCTCGGACGCTCTCGCGCCCACTCGACTGGCACGTCGGCTGGGAACCTTCGAGGCGGTGACGATCGGCCTCGGCTCGATGATCGGCGCGGGCGTCTTCGCCGCGTTTGGACCTGCGGCTCGAGCTGCCGGCAACGGCCTCGTCATTGGCCTCGCCATCGCGGCGCTCGTCGCCTACTGCAACGCGACCTCGTCGGCTCAGCTTGCGGCCATCTATCCCGAGTCCGGCGGCACGTACGCCTACGGCCGGAAGCGCCTCGGCCACTTCTGGGGCTTCCTTGCCGGCTGGGGGTTCGTCGTAGGAAAGCTCGCGAGCTGCGCAGCGATGGCGATGACCTTCGGCAGCTACGCGGCACCCTCGCTCGCGCGACCTCTCGCCGTCGGTGCAGTCATTGGGCTCACGGCGGTGAACTACCTGGGCGTAAAGAAAACCGCCCTGTTCACGAAGATCATGGTCGCGATCGTGTTGCTGGCGCTCTCCGTCGTTGTCGCATCCGTCTGGCTGGGTGGGGCGACCGACGCCTCTCGGCTATGGCCGCTCGAGGCTGCCACTGCGTATGGCGTCTTGCAGTCGGCGGGCTTCCTGTTCTTCGCGTTCGCGGGCTACGCGCGCATCGCGACGCTGGGCGAGGAGGTCATCGATCCGAAGCGGACGATTCCGCGCGCGATCCCCATCGCCCTCGGCCTGACGCTGGTCGTGTACGCGACGGTGGCCGTGAGCGCGCTCGTCGGCGCCGGTGCGCCTGCGATCGCGGCCGCCAAGGCGCCGCTGGCCGCCGCGGTCGAGGCAGGCCAGCTCGCTTGGCTTTCGCCTGCGGTCCGGGTCGGGGCGACCGTTGCTTCGCTCGGAGTCCTGCTCTCGCTCATCGTAGGCGTCAGCAGAACCGCGTTCGCGATGGCGGCGAACCGAGACCTGCCCACGTTCCTGGCCGCTACCCATCCGCGGTACCACGTGCCGCATCGCGCCGAGCTCGCGGTCGGCCTGGTCGTCGCCGGCGTGACAGCAGCGGCAGACATCCGGGCAGCGATCGGCTTCAGCTCGTTCGCCGTGTTGGTGTACTACGCGGTGACGAACGCAGCGGCGTGGACCTTGGGCCCCGACGAACGGCGCTGGCCTCGGACGCTCTGTGTACTCGGCCTTCTCGGATGCGTGGTGCTGGCGCTCGCGCTGCCTCTGGTCTCAGTCATCGGAGGGGCCGTCCTGCTGTCGCTCGGTGCCCTCGTTTACACGCTGAAGAGATCCACGGCGTAGGCGAAGTGGTTCCTCGATGTACCGAGGGCTCGGGGATGGCTCCGCCTCGCCTTGGCGCGATAGATGTTGCAGGCTGGCTATACGAACCTCGGCGCCCAAGAATGCACGTGCATCGCGCCCTGAACTCGGTATCCTGAGACCACAGCGCTCATCCAGCGCTCCCAATGCCAGCCGAGCGCCCTACCGTTCGCTGTCGAGGCTCGCCATCTGAGCCTCCGGATACCTGCTTCCCTGGAACGCACCTTTCGGCAGGAGGGACTCGAGCTCCGACTGCTCGCCGGCAGACAGCGGGCGATCGACGGCGTCCAGGAGCTCGAGCTGCGCCGGTGTACGCGCCCCGGCGATGGGAACGAACGTCGGCTCCTGCGCGAGCACCCAGGCGAGGCAGACCTGCGCGGGAGTGCGACCGACCGTCGCAGCGAACGCACGGAGCTTCTCCACGAGCACGGCGTTCTCCTTACCGGATTCGCCCGAGAACCGCGGGAGGTGGGCGCGGACGTCCTTGGGGCCGGTCGGCGTGCTCCCACTGAGGAGCCCTCGCGCGAGCACGCCGAAGAGCGTCGCGCCGATGCCAAGCTCGCGAAGCACAGGGAAGATCTTGTCCTCCGGAGCACGAGTCGCTAGCGAGTACTCCATCTGCACGTCGGCGATGGGATACACGGCGTGCGCTCTTCGAATCGTCTCGCCTCCGACCTCCGAGAGTCCCACGTACCTGACGTAGCCGGCCTGGATCAGCTCCGCGATCGCGCCGACGGTGTCCTCGATCGGCACGTTCGGATCGAGTCGCGCCGGGCGATACACGTCGATGACATCGACCCCGAGCCGCTTCAGGCTATAGGCGGCGAAGTTCTTCACGGCCGCCGGCCGAGCGTCGAGGCCTAGCATTTGACCGTTCGGACCGCGCATCACACCGAACTTCACCGACAACAGGACCTTGTCACGCCGCCCCGCGATGGCGCGAGCGACGAGCTCTTCACTCGCTCCGTTTCCGTAGAAGTCGGCGCTGTCCAAGAGTGTCACGCCACGGTCGATCGCGGCATGAATCGTGCGGATGCCCTCGTCGTCCTGCGATGCACCGAACGGGCCAGAGCGACCCAGGGCCAAGCAGCCGAGGCCGACCGCCGATACGATCGGCCCATGTGTACCAAGTTTCGTGTTCTGCATGTTCTCCACCATGGCGCTCGCTCCGGCACTTCACAATGACCCATCGAAGGACCATACTGGTCCGCATGGAGTACCAATCGGATCAGGCCCTCGATGAGCTCCGGGCGTTCGTCGCTGTCGTCGAGGCCCAGGGCTTTCGCTCGGCCGCGCGCGTGACCCGCGGGCGAAAGGCCACGCTCAGCAAGCGGGTCCAAGACCTCGAGGCGCGGCTCGGCGTTCCGCTGCTGGTACGGACGACGCGTTCGATGCGACTGACGGACGAGGGTCGGGCGTACTTCGAGCATGCCTCGCGTGCGCTCGAGGCGGCGCGAGACGCCGAGTCGGCGGTCCTCTCCGCGAAAGCGACGCCACGAGGCGTCCTGCGCGTCACGACGGCGGCCGCGCTGGCGGCCCACGTCCTCGACGCGGTCATCGCGCGCTACCTGAAGAAGTACCCGGACGTGAGGCTCGTTCTCCACTCTACCGATCGCCGCCCCGACATCGTGCGCGAGGGGTTCGACGTCGCGGTCTGGGGCGGGCCGCTCGATGACTCGTCACTCGTCGCGCGTAAGCTCGGCGTCGCCGCCGGCGGCTATTTCGCGAGCCCGAAGTATCTTGCGCGGTGCCCTGAGCCCCAGTCTCCCGACGACCTCAGCGCTCACGATCTGGTGACGATCACGAAGGGTGCGGGAGCGACAGAGTGGCCGTTCGCGGCCGGCGGAAAGGAGAAGCGGGTCGCGATTCGTCCGCGCCTGGTCGTCAACGATCTCGAGCTCGCCCTTCGCGCCGGCATCGGCGGGATGGGCATCATCCCTGCCCCCGTATCCATCGCGGAACCCTACGTCGTGAAGAAGCAGCTCGTTCAGGTGCTCCGGCCATGGACACGGCCCGGGATCGACGTTCACGCTGTCTTTCCCCCGGGCGGCGCGCTGCTCCCCAAAACGCGGGCCTTTCTCGACCTCCTACGAGAAGGACTCGGCCGACCCGCACGGCAGCGCAAGCCTTCGCTGTGAGCTACCCTCGTCAGCCTCGCCGTCGAGCACCTCCTCGCAGCGGGCTGCGGCGTCTGAATCTCGGGCTTCCCGAGACTTCTCCTCCCCGAGAACGGGGGCGGTGTGGCATGTAAGGGCGGCCGATGCCGCTCGTGTACCTTCCGGACGTCGAATCCCTGTTCCTTTGGGGCAACGAACCCGCGCTGAACGCCCTGACGGCGGTCGGCCAGGGCGGCGAGCCGTGGTCCGCTTCGCTCGTTACACCCGAAGGCATCTGCGACACCTGGGGCACCAAGCTCCCGCTGTTCGACACCATGGCCAGGCTCGCGGTCGTGCCGGCCGCCGACCTCGAGAGTCTGCCCGCGTCGGTGGCGACGTGGGTCTTGGCCAGCAAGCTCGCGATGGATCTCGTCGCGCGCGAACGAGTCGTGCCGACGATCTCGCGGCGCGGCGGACGCATCGAGGCGCGCTGGGCCGCGGCACTCGCGGCCAGCGAGGACGCGGCGAAGGTCGCGGCGATCGCCAAGAGCATGCCCCCTGCGGCGCACGCGGTGCCCGCAGCCAGCGATCGCTCGGGCGCCGTGTGGGCGCCGGACGCGCTCGTGCGCGCGTACCTCGACGCGATCGTCGACGCGCTGGTGCGGACCGGGCGCGGCGGACCGACGCTCAGCGGCTCGCCCGCCCCAGGCGGCACGTCAACGCCAGCCGCGCGCTCGAGAACGGCGCGAGCGGCGCCGCCCGCTGCCTGGGCGGACCGCTGGCGCACCGCGCTCGGCGGCGCCCAGCGTAGTTTCGAAACCGACGGTTTCGCGGAGCGCTCCGTGGTGGACGAGCTCGCGCGTTGGAGCGAGCCGGCAATCGGTGCGCGCGACCGGCTTAGAGCGTGCTTTCGTCTCGAGCTGCCGCTGAGCGACGGCGAGCCGTTCCTACTGCGCTTCTTACTCCAGTCGCCCGACGATCCAAGTTTGCTCGTTCCCGCCTCCGACGTGTGGAAGACCAAGGGACGGAGCCTCGAGAAGTTTGGCCGCGCGTTTCGCGATCCGCAGGAGTCTCTGCTCGAGGCGCTCGGACGTGCTTCGCGGCTCTTTCCTGCCCTCGCGGGATCGCTCGAGGAAGCACGCCCCGAGTCCGTGGCGCTCGATCCTGCGACCGCCTGGGCGTTCCTTGGCGACGGCGCTGCTTTGCTCGCGGAAGCGGGCTTCGGCGTCATCGTCCCCGGCGAGCTCACGGCCGCTGGCCAGCGACGTCTCCGTCTGCGCATGCGCGTGGGTGGGAGCAGCAAGAAGGTCGCCGGCGTCGTCGCCGGGACGGCCGGACTCGCGCTCGACGAGCTCGTTACCGTTGACTGGCAAGCGGTCATCGGTGACGAGCCTCTGACTGCGCGAGAGCTCGCCGCGCTCGCGAAACAGAAAGCCCCGCTCGTTCAGTTTCGCGGCGCGTGGGTTGCGATCGATCCCCGCGAGCTCGGCGATATCCAGAAGCGGCTCGCGGGTGGTTCGTCGAAGCTGAAAGCGCGCGAGGCGATCCAGGCCGTGCTCGCGGGCGAGGCGCGGCAGGGCAGGCTATCGATTGCCGTCACCGCATCGGGCGTGGTGGCCGAGCTGGTGGAGCGCCTGCGAAGCGGTAGCACCAAAGAGCTCGGCGCGCCCAAGGCGTTGAACGCGACGCTACGCCCCTATCAAGAGCGCGGGCTCAACTGGCTCGTCACCATGGGCTCGCTCGGTCTGGGCGCCTGCCTCGCCGACGACATGGGCCTCGGCAAGACGATGCAGCTCCTCGCGTTCCTCTTGCGTCGAAAGGACGAGGCGCGCCGCGATGCGCGGCCGGCGTTGCTCATCGCTCCGACCTCGGTGGTCGGAAACTGGGAACGAGAGGTCGAGCGCTTCGCGCCGTCACTCGACGTCGTCCGTCACTACGGCGCGTCGCGCGCGAGGGCGGCTAGCGAGATCCCGAAGAAGCCCGGCACGCTGGTCATGACCACGTATGGCCTATTGCGCCGAGACACCGAGCTCTTGTCGAGCATCGACTGGTCCGTCGCGGCGCTCGACGAGGCGCAGAACATCAAGAACGCCTCCTCTGCCACCGCGAGTGCTGCCCGCGCTCTGCGCGCGAGCCATCGCTTCGCCCTCACCGGCACTCCCGTCGAGAACCGCCTCGCCGAGCTGTGGTCGATCCTCGAGTTCGCCAACCCGGGCCTACTCGGCCCCCTCGAGACGTTTCGCAGGGAGTTCGCGCTGCCCATCGAGCGCTATGGCAGCGACGACGCGGCCGCGCGCCTTCGCCGCATCGTCGGTCCATTCATCCTGCGCCGCCTCAAGAGCGACCCGGCCATCATCCAAGATCTCCCGCCGAAGAACGAGATGAAGGTCGTCTGCACGCTCACGCGCGAGCAGGCCACCCTCTACAAGGCGGTGGTCGATGAGGAACTGCGGCGCATCGAGTCTTTGGACGGCATCGAGCGCCGGGGGCGAGTGCTCGCGCTGCTGATGTTCACCAAGCAGATCTGCAATCACCCGGCGCAGTACCTCGGCGAGAGCGGCCCGCTCCCGAAGCGCTCGGGAAAGCTGGCACGCACCACCGAGATGCTCGAAGAAGCCATGGCGGCGGGCGACAAGGCGCTGGTCTTCACGCAGTTCCGCGAGATGGGGGACAAGCTCGTCGAGCACTTCGGCGCGAACCTCGGCTGCGAGGTCGTGTTCCTCCACGGCGGCACGCCGAAGAAGGCGCGCGACGAGATGGTCCGCCGCTTCCAGGAGGATCCGCACGGCCCGCGCATCTTCGTGCTCTCCGTGAAGGCGGGCGGCACCGGCCTCAATCTCACGGCAGCGAGCCACGTTTTCCATTTCGATCGCTGGTGGAACCCCGCTGTCGAAGATCAGGCCACCGACCGCGCTTATCGTATCGGCCAGAAGCGTGCGGTCCAGGTCCACAAGCTGGTCTGCGCAGGCACCGTCGAGGAGAAGATCGACCGCCTGCTCGATCAAAAGCGCGACCTCGCTTCCAAGGTCGTCGGCGCCGGCGAGCAGTGGCTCACCGAGCTCGACGGTCGTGAGCTGCGCGACCTCTTCGTGCTGTCCGAGGGAGCCCTGGCGGACGGGGATGACGACGACGCTGGTGCGTCCCTGCCGGTGAAACCGCGCACGAAGCCGCGCTCGGCGCGCATCCGCGGCGAGGTGCGCCCGTGAGGCGCTCGAGCCGCTTCGGCTGGTATCGGTCCGCGCCGAAGAAGCCGCCGCCGGAGCGTGGCATCCGCATGAAGAAGGCTGGCACCACTTGGTGGGGCCAGCGCTGGATCGAAGCGCTCGAACACGTGCTGCGCGGCGACGCCGCGCGGCTTGCACGCGGACGAACCTACGCACGCGCAGGGCGCACACACGACCTCGTCGTCAAAAACGGCAAGGTCACGGCCAAGGTCACTGGGTCACGGGCCACGCCGTACACGATCACGATCGAGCTGACCGAGCTCAGCGCACCCGCCTGGAAGCAGGCCATCGACGGGCTGGCCAAGAAGGCGCAGTTCTCGGCCGAGCTTCTCGCCGGGCAGATGCCGCAGACCATCAACGAGGTTTTCGTGGAGGCCGGCGCGAGCCTGTTCCCCAAGCAGCGAGCCGACCTCGAGACGAGCTGCTCGTGCCCGGATTGGGGCGACCCGTGCAAACACGTCGCGGCTACGCACTACGTGCTCGGTGAGGCGCTCGATCGCGATCCGTTCCTGCTCTTCGAGCTGCGCGGCAGAAGCAAGAACCAAGTGCTCGACGCGCTCCGCGCTGCCCGGGCTAGCGCCGGCGCGGCGCCCGCAAAGAAGACGGGCAAGTCCAAGTCCAAGTCCAAGTCCAAGTCCAAGTCCAAGTCCGACGACACGACGATCGAAGTCCCGACGATGAAGCTCGGCAAGCTGAAGGCCAGTGAGTACGACAAGCCGCGTGAGCCGCTGCCGACCTTGCATTTCAGCTTCGACGAGCCCATCACCCATGGTGCCGTGCTGCGGCAACTCGGTGCACCCACTGCCTGGCAGGGCGATGCGAGTCCGGCCGACATCCTCGCGCCTCTCGTACGGGCAGCAGCGGAGACGGCGCGCCGCATTGCCATGGCCGAGCCGAGCGACGCCCAAGAGCAGCTGCCGCCCCCGCCGACGTCAACGTCAAGGTCAACGTCAACGCGAGGACGCGGCCGTGGAAAGCGCACTGCTCACCGACGGGGCGCCGTGTAAAACGCCCGCGGTTCTCGCGAGTCCGATGGCCAGGCGCGCGTTCTCAACTTTGAATCGGGCGCCTTCCCCGACCACCGGGGGTGATCGAAGAAGCGACCTCGCGTGTCGCGCTCACTGGCCCAGACTGTGCCACACGCCCGAGCTACGCGACGCGGGGCGCCTGTTCCTTGGCGGCACCTCGTGGCACACAGCTTGCTCTCGGTTGCCCGACGTGACTGGCAACCTGCTCCCCCTGGCTCTCTTACCGTCGTGTTTTGCGCTCGCCTGCGGCAGTGCCGATCCTGCTGATGGCTCTGGGGGCAGCGACGGAGTCGGCACCTCGAGCGCGACCGGTGCCGGCGGCGCGGCGGGCAGCACTGCCGCCACCACCACCAGCGGGGGAAGCGACGCCGTGTCCTCCACGAGTGCTGGCGATGGCACCTCGACGAGCACTTCCACGAGTCAGAGCTCAGCGAGCAGCGGAGGCTCGGGCGGGGGTTCGGGCGGGGCCACGAGCAGTAACACCACCGCAGCCGACAACGCTTGTGCGGATCAACCTGTCAACTGCATCGCGCTGTGCGAAGCCGGCACGTGCCAGTGCGACTGCTCGGCGCGCGCCGGCTGCGCGAGCCCGGGTTGGATCGAAAGCTCGCTCCCCTGGGAACGGTTCGGACTAGCCGATCAGGCAGGCGTCGGCGTGACCCTGTGCCACCCCGACACGTTCACCTGGAGCGATCCGGAGCAATCAGCCAACACTCCAAGTCTGAACGGCTCACCGCGCGTCAGCTTCCTGGCTTACGCGCGCACCGACCCCGTGAACGCCTTGAAGTATGTGAGCGATCAGGACACAGCCAAGTGCAGCTACGAGCTCGTGGAGGACTATGGCGTCAGGTTCTTGAATATCGACGGCTGGCCCGCGATGGAACAATCCTACGTGGAGCCCGCCCCCGTGTGCGGTGCCTGCGTTCCACTGCCCGAAGCACAAGTCAACGCGGTCGCGAACTTCTACCTCGCCGCGGGCTCGCTGGTCCTTACGGTTCAGGCAATTGCGGCCACCGAGAGCGGGCTGTCGGTCGGCATCCTCTTCGATATCGCCGAGAGCATCCGCATCGACACGGGTGAGACGGCCGGTGACACGGCGGCTGACATCGGTGACCTTTACCAGAGGCACCTAGACAGCTGCGGCGGATAGAAACCAACTCCCTGCTGTTCTGCTGTTCATCACTGATGCAGTGCTCGTTAGCTGAAGTGGCAGCTCTTGGAGTTGGTCACCGCCTTTTCTAGCGCGCATCATGCGTCCGCCGGCCCGTGCTCAGCCGCAACCACCAGCCCATGGCGGCGTCTCGTCGTCAACGAGAAGAGCAACACCAGCCCCACCGATCCGGACAGCACGGACGCGCTCAGGATCCCGACCTTTGCCGCATCGAGCGTGGCAGAATCGAACGCGAGACCAGCGATGAAGATCGACATCGTGAAGCCGATTCCCGTGAGAACGGACGCCGCCGCGATCATGGACCACGGCAAGTCGGTGGGCCGTGTTCCGAGTCGCGCTCGCTCGGCTAACCAACACATCGTAATCACCCCGACGGGCTTTCCGACCACCAAGGCGATCGCGACGGCGACCGAGACCGGGTGCACCAAATTTGACCATGACAGCTTCACTCCGGCGTTCGCCAGCGCGAAAATGGGCATGACGAAGAACGCCGACCAAGGATGCAGCCGGAGCTCGATTCGTTCAACCGGGGAGGAGGCCTCTCTGGCAGCGATGGCTGCGGTCTGGAGTTCTCGCGCTCCGTCGCGTCTCGCTGATGTGGCGCCGTTGGGTGCGAACCAACGACACGTTCGAGAATGCGGTGCAG
>JAICQQ010000049.1 GCA_025937785.1 Polyangiaceae bacterium | reverse complement strand
GCGCGTCGGCGGCCGCTGGGCTCGCCCCGGCGGCGCCCGGGTGGGGGGCGGGGACCCAGCGAGCGGCGCGGGGACCCAGCGGGGGGCAGGACGACTGGACTGCGGGAGAGCGTGAGCTGCGGCAGGCCGCTGAGGGAGTGGGAATGGGGGGCGCCTTGGGCTGTCGGCGGCCGGGGCTGAAGACTCATTGCCTCAGTGCATCGCCTCGAGTGCATCGCCTCGAGTGCTGTGACAATCACCGCTTCTCGGAAGCGAGATGTGTAGGATCCTGAGACCGGGATATCGGGATCTTATGATTGGTCACTTCTTGTTTGCAGCGAGCGATTTCGCAGGGCATGCATCCGCAGCATTGCGCCGTGCCTTGCTCCCGCCCGATGAGTGTCTCATGATGCCTATTTCTACCGCCAAGACACACAGAGCGCCAAGTTCGCGAAGACTTGCGTGGTTTCCTATTCGCCTCGCCGACGAGCAGGCAGGCCACGATCGTGGCCTGGTGAACGTCGAGCCCGCAGCAGCGTTCCACAATTGCTTCCATCCTTTGGCCTCCGGATCTGAAGCGATCGCGTGCGCTGCGATGTTGCAGACACTGCCACTCGTCCTTCCCGTCTCCGGGTGCGACACAAGGTGGTACCTATAGGCAGCGCGGGTCAGTCTCTTAGACGGGGTTACGACCGCCAACCTATCTCGACCTCAGTGCGACCACTTCGCACCCAAGGGTCGCAGACCTGGCCCGCACACTCCACAACCTCATCAGACCGCCTATTTTCGTCCCAGGTGGTGCCCGGTTTATCGGGCGCCGAGTCTCTTAGCTGAACGAGGCTCCAGCAGGCTTCCAGGGCATGCCTCGGAGTTACTGTTGCGTGGCGATGGTGTTCTTGCCGATCCACCGGTCTGCGCGGCTGAACGGGACGCTGGCGGCCTCGTCGATGCTCACGGTGCGCTTGTCGTTCTTGATGTTCTTGGTCATCGTGATCATGAACACCGTGGAGCTACCCTGACCTCCGATGAGCGCGGACCACCCGAGGAACATCGACCACAACCGAAACCACCGCTGCCCGTATTTCTCCACGACGGCCTGCTCGTTGCTCTGCCAGTTCGCGTACCACTTGCGGATGGTCTCGGCGTAATGGACGCCACAATTCTCGACGCGGTGCACCTCGAACCCGGCGCGCTCGGCTTGCGACACCACGAAACCAAGGGGACAGCTGGCATCGGCTCCGGGAAAGATGTACTTGGCCATGAACAAGCCCCACACGAGGTCTTCGTAGTGCCACGGCCGCCGGAGGCCGGCGATCTGCAGATAAAAGATGCCGTCGTCCTTCAACAAGCCACGCACCTGGAGCAAGAAGCGCTGGAAGTTTTTGACTCCGACGTGCTCTGCCATCTCTAGGCAAGTGATCTTGTCGTACTTGGCCGTCGGAATGTTGCGATAGTCATCGACGATGACGCGCACCCGATCGGCGACGCCAGCCCGCTCGGCCCGCTCGTTGGCCCACGCAGCTTGTTCTTTCGCCAGCGTCACGCCGGTGCTCACGGAGCCGTACTCCTTGGCCGCGTGCACGATGAGGGGTCCCCAGCCGCAGCCGATGTCCAGGTGCTGCTCGCCGGGCTTCAACTGAATCGAGCGACACACCATGTTCAGCTTGCGGATCTGCGCCTGCTCCAGCGTCTCGGTCTCGTCCTCGAAAATGCCGCTCGTGTAGGTCATCCCCTCGCCGAGGAACCAATTGTAAAAATCGTTCCCACGGTTGTACACGTGCGCAATGTCACCCTCGTCCGAGCGACGGCTGTGGGTCAGGTTCTGCGTCAGGAATTCCTTGAAATAGAAACGGACGTCGCCCCCGGTGAAGCAAAAGCGGAACAGCTGGTTGCGGTGTTTCAATGTCTCGTAGACGTCGGTTCGGAAGTCCACCTTCTCGGCGATGTAGGCCTCGTACAAGACTTCCATCGGGATCTTCTTGCCGCGCCAACGTTTCGCGAGCTTCTCGTCGCGAAAGCTCAGGAAGGCCTCCCAGTCCGCGGCGCCCGCGTCGTGGCAATGCGAGCGGTACACCAGGTACATCAGCGGTCCCAACACGCCCACGATCGGAACGAGGGCCCAGGTCGCTGCGAAGACGAGCCAGCCCTGATGGCTGGCGAGCATCACGACCGCGGCGATGATCGAGGGGATCGCCAGCAATACCCAGAGGCGTTGCTCGAGGAGCCAGAGAATGAAGGGCAGACCGTGGGTTCGGCCTCGCTCGTCGTGCTTCGACGCGGGCTTGGCGGCTTGCGCTGGGAACTCCGCAGCGGTGATGCGACTGGAATCGGCCATTGTGGCCTCCTTTACGAGACCGTCGCGACCTGCGTCGTTGCAGGCGCTCCCCGAACTCGTCACAAGCTTCTAGTAGAGCGCGGGTGGGGCCGTCCAGCGCTACTACCTCGCCGGCCCAAAAGACAGGGTGCGCGAGCTGCCGACATGTGGGCAGGCCCTACCAACGGCTCAAGCTGGGGTCACCGGGTCGTTTGCACCACTTCGAACCTTGCCCAGCCGTGCGTGTACCGACGTCAAAGCTCGATGCAGCGCGCGGCGGTGCGGGGCGCCTTCCTGGGTCAACAGCGATTCCAGGCTCGAACCGTGACGGTTTTTTCCGCCGCTGCTCGCCCGCTTGCGGTCGGCGGCGATCTGCTCGCGCAAGGGACGATCGATGCTGGTCGCGAACGACCACCAGGCGCTGTTGCCGTGCCGAACGTAAAGCTTGTCGAGCATGCCAGAACCGCCCTTGTAGCAGGCAAACCAGCTCCACTCGCTCGGCTCTGTACCCGCCAGTTCTCTGCCGAAGCGCGACCAGGCGCGTTCGGACACCGAGGGTCGTTCGTTCGGCGCTGACCGGTCGCTCGCCGACGTATCCAACGTAAGCTTACCCGCGTATGCCGCCGCCAGGCCGCGTTCGAGGTAGCGTTGGGACAGCGTTCTGGGGTCGCACAGCGCCAGTGTGTCGAGGGGAGTGGTGTCGTTCCACGACAGCGCATCGTCTTTCCGGACCTCAACGCTCGGTGGCACGGGTCCAGTCCGGAGCGTCGCGCTGCACGCTTCGCGGCCGATGTTCAAGAGCACGCTCAAGCGAGCTCGCGATTCAGCGGGCAGGGCTTGCAACTCCTCGCGAAACTCGGCGCGAAACGTCGTACTCACTTCGGCCTGACGAGCCATGCTGAGAACCCGCGCCAGGGTATCGACGAAGCTGGCTGACGGGGACGCCTGAGATCGCAGCTTTGGGTCTCTCGCCGTCACGGGTCACTCGTACGCTGCGCCTCGCAGACGCGCGGTTGCTGGATACTATTCATGGAATACCCTTCTTCGCCTCTCTGGGAGCCGCTGAACTGCATGCTTCGCGGCGGCGTGGCACAGCAGAACCGGCGCACAGCCGGCGTTCGGAGAGCCTCGGTAGTGAACTCCGCGATCGCTGCGGTCTCCCCAGTATCGCATCGATCGCCCGCACGCGCCATCGAATGCGCGGGATTGCTCATGCTCGCGTGTCCGACGCTACGAGTTAGCGCGCAGATCGCGACAGCAGACGCAGTTTGCTGCATGCGAGACGTTCGCAGCTCACGTTGGCCTATCGCGCCAAGATCGCGAGTAAGGTTTCGCTCCACCGCGCGTTGCGCGTCGAATCGCGCGGTGAATCGCGCGGTGCGCATCGAATCACGCCGAGCAGCGAAGGACCGCGCTTGCGATGAATCACCTTGCCTGTGGTGAGATGATGTGGCACTCTCAAACGGTTCACGAGCTCGCCGCTCGTGCGTAAGAAAACTTAGTCACACGAAACGGTTCCTGTGGCTTTTCCCGCGCCGTTTCGGTGGATCCGATCGGGGGGAACCGGACCCACGTACCGAGCATCGTTCTTCCGGTCGGCTCAGCGCTCGCGGTGTGACTCGGCATGAACAAGCTATTCGTAGGCAACCTCGACGATTCGACGTCGGCCGCAGATCTCGAGCGAATTTTCGGTGAACACGGATCGCTCGTGTCCGCCGTCGTGATCTCTGATCGATACACGGGCAATTCGCGCGGTTTCGGCTTCGTCGAGTACGCGAGCGGTGACGCTGCGGAGCGCGCAGTGAGTTCGTTGAACGGGGCAGACTTGCGCGGGCGCGCGTTGGTCGTCAGCGTGGCGCGGGACCGCAAGTCTGGGTCTCGTCGATGAAACCGGTGGCTGTGCCGGCAACTGGGTTGGACGCCGAGCTGCGCACGCGGGCCGAAGGCGTCGGGCTGCAGTGGGCTCAGCGTTGGTTCGATCGGGCGGAGCGCGAGCAGCGCGCACTGGTCGGTGGCTGGCCCGGCACCATGTCAGAGGCACGGGCGCACGTGGTACGAGCGCTGGTGCCATGGCTGCGTGAATGCGGCAGGTGGCCGGCTGCCGATGTCACGAACTTCGAGGCGACCGCCCGCGTCGTCTACTCGAGCGCCCGCGCCGCGTGGCGCCAACGTAGTGTGGCGGACTCGGTATTCCCGCACGCGCTCAATCGGGAATCGTAGCACCCACGCGGGCTGCCCCGCAGAGTCGTGAGCGCGCGTCCTCGATGGCTTATTGGCTCGATCCAGCATTTTCGAAGGAGAAACCCGATGTCCATTCCATCCGCACGCCAGGCACGCTGGAAACGAGAAGACGAAGCGGCGCGACTTTCTGCAGAGGCGCCCGCGCTCCTGGAGTTGCGGTTGGAATTGTCCGAGTCGTCCAACGGCCGCACGGTGTTGGACTCGAGCCGTATCGTGCACATCGTGGTGGCGCGAGCGGCAGCGCGGTTCGAGGTGCCCTGCGGCGACGTCCGCTGTAAAGACGGAGGCTACGATCTCACGCACGACGTAATGCACAACGTGCGGCAGCGGCGGCGAAGTTTCGTAGGACAGGACAGCTGCAACGGTTACTTGGGCGATCACCCCTGCATCCGAGTGCTGCAATTCGTTGCCCACGCGGAGTTCCAGGCCTCGCCACCATGATGGCTGGCCTGCCTCGGTCGAAGGGGCAAGGCGCTGCGACAAAGGCGGGAGCGAAACTCGCTCCCGCCCTGATGTTGCTTACCAGCGACGTTCGCTGCGGTCGCCGCGCGGGCCGCGGCCGGACGAACCGCCCTCGGCTCGGTCGCGGGCGATGTTCACGGTGAGCGCACGCCCGTCGAGCATGGCACCGTTCATCGAATCGATCGCATGCTGCGCCGAATCGGCGGACTCGTATTCCACGAATCCGAACCCACGAGAGCGACCCGTGGCGCGATCGATGATCAGCGACACGTTGGCGACTCGACCAAATTCCGCGAAAGCATCGCGAACCTGCTCCTCGACCGTGCTGAAACTCAAATTGCCAATGTAGAGCTTTGTGCTCATAGCTACCTCGAATACTGCGGCGCCTTTGAAATCAACTCGGACGAATGCTCGGCGCCTGGGCTTTCCCGAAGGCCTCCACTGTGGAGGCGCCTAGTACGCAGATGAACCAGTGAACCAGGAGTTGCACGAGCGAGTGTCTGAGGACCAGTTGGACGCGATCTAGCATGGGGTACTTCGAGGCACCACGAAAACAAACTTCGGGGGAGGCGCCCCTGCTCGTTCGAGCCGGTTTCGAGCACGGCTTCGCCGCGTCCGGGTCTCGGGCCGTGTGGGAAACACCGCGGTCGGGCGTTGGGGTACGTTCTCTCGGAGGAGTGGCTCCAGCCCGACAAGAGTGGCACGCTCCGCGACGAGGAGCGCGCGCTGCCTCCCTTGGGGAGCTGCGCCGCGGTTCTGGGCACTCACAGGAGAGTGCCTCAGATCGCCCACTTTGGTTCGGAATCCTGGCTGAACCCCTAGCCCCCTTTGCGCCAGCGTGATTCTCGGCCGTAACGAGGCAGAGCTACTGGCACAGCCGGAGTCCCGCCGTTGAGACCATCGAGCTCCTTTAGAGACCCAGACGGACCACGCACGCCTCGCATCGACTGGGGAAGGAACTCGATCCAAGTCGGCGAGGCCCCACTCTTGACCCGGGAGGACGAGCAGGAGATCGGGCGGCGCATCGAAGCGGCGGAAGATGCGATCTTGCAGGCGTTGGTACGCATCCCGTGCGCTCTGCGTGAACTCGGTCGGTTTCTGCAGCTCTTGGAGCGCGCGCAGATAGCAATTGGTTCGGTCACGAAGGTTCCGTTCGAGACGGAGCGTGAAGCGGAAGCGCTGCGGCTGCGGACGCTGTCCGTATTGAGGGAGCTGACGCGGGCGGCGGACCCCATCGAAGACCCCGAAGCGAGCGCGCGACGCGAGCAAGAGGTTTTGGCCGGTCTACGCCAACTGCGTCCTGCGTCGGCGCTCGTCGGGGCGATGGTCGACCGCTTGCTGGTCGAGCTCCAGCCGGGTGAAGACGTCGCTGCCAGTCCGCTCGCCACCGGCGAGCAGCACGAGAGGTTGGAGTCATCGCTCCGTTCCGTGACGCTTGCCCGGCAAGAGCTGAGCGCTGCCAGAGTGCGTCTGACGCGCGCGAATTTGCGCTTGGTGATGGCGATCGCGAGACGTTACGTGAATCAGGGACTTGCGTTCGAGGATCTGGTTCAGGAAGGCAACCTGGGCCTGTTGCGAGCGGTGGAAAAGTTCGACTACCGACGCGGCTACAAGTTCAGCACCTACGGATCCTGGTGGATCCGTCAAGGGATCACGCGCGCCATCAGCGATCAGTCGCGATCGATCCGGATCCCCGTTCACATGCGGGATCTTCAGGTTCAGGTGTCGCACGCCAAGCAACGAGCCGTGCTCGAGCATGGGCACGCTCCTTCACCGCAAGAGCTGGTTCAATCGTTGGCGATATCCGCCGCGCAGCTGGAATTGGTGCAAGCACTGCCCCGGGAACCTCTCAGTCTCGATGCTCCGCTCGGCGACGCAGACGACGCCAGTCTATTCGACGTCTTACCCGACCCCAACGGCGGTGACCCCGCAGCCGGCCTAGTCGCATCCGCTGGGCGCTCCGAAGCTGCGAGAATCTTGGCGACGCTGTCCGCCCGCGAGCGAGAAATCTTGTGTCTACGCTTTGGTATCGGACACAAAGAGGCCCACACGTTGCAGGAAATAGGCGACAAACTCAAGGTGACCCGGGAGCGTATTC
Organism: Polyangiaceae bacterium; assembly: GCA_025937785.1. Lineage (GTDB taxonomy): Bacteria > Myxococcota_A > Polyangia > Polyangiales > Polyangiaceae > JAICQQ01. Next base: position 36,863 of record JAICQQ010000049.1, on the reverse strand, counting down.
GGCAGATCGAAAGCAAGGCGCTGCAGAAGCTGCAGCGGTCCTTCGCCAGGGCCAGTCGCGGTTGAGCGACGCAGCGCGAGCAGCCTCAGAAGCTCAGTTTGGCGCCGACCTGCACCCAGCGGGGAGCGTTTGGTCGCGCGCCATAGGGACGCCGCGACGCAATGCTTCGTGCGTCGAACAGGTTCCGCACGTTTCCGTAAAGCGTGAGCCATGGAACCGGCATCACCTTCGAGCCGACATCGACGGTGAACAGGTCGTCTGTCACGATGGAGTCCGCATAGGGCGCGCTCCCCGCCTCTTCGCGCATCTCGGACACGTAGTTCGCTGCAACCGAGGCCCCCGCATGGCTCCACTCCACCGCCAACGTTCCGCTCGCCTGATGCCGAGGCAAGTAGGGAACTTCGTCGCCCTCTTGCACGTCGCCATAGATGGGATCGGCTGAAGTGAAGGTGGTGTCGAAGACCCCGCGCGTGTGGGTGTAGGCGCCGGTGACCGGGAAACGGACGCTACCCCAAACGAAGTCGTGCGCGAGGTACGCCTCGAACCCGTAGATGCGAGCCGCACCGGCATCGAACTGTCGATCCAGATCGGCGTCGCTGCAGCCGCCCGAGAAGCTGCAGATGTTCGTCAGGTTCTCGTAGTCGTTGTAGAAGCCGATCGCTTCGAGCTGACTCCGGCCGCTGCTCAAGCGGGCTCCTGTCTCGTAGTTGAGACTGTACTCCGGCGCCGCGTCGGACTCTCCAGGGGGAGGCGGGCTAAATCCACGGTAGACGCCCCCGAGCAGTCCGAAGTCGTCGACGATCGCGTAGTACGCTCCGACGCCGGGCATGAGCGCGACCAACGAGTGCGTGCTTTCTTCGTCGGCGATGTGGTCCGCGAGCTCCGAGCCGATGATCTCGACGCGCAGCCCCGGAGTGACGGTCAAGGCCTGCCAGCTCACCGCGTCCATCCCATGGACCGCCAGCGCCAGCGTGGAGGCCTCGTTCGCCGTCGTGACGCTGGTCGCGCTGTCTTCGGGAACCAGAGTGCCGTCCTGCATCAGGTAGCCGCTCTCGCTGTGACGTCGCGCGATGGAATCGTAGTGCAGACGCGCGCCCGCCTCTACCCGATGCTCCAACGGCCCGGTGCTTGCCTGAAACTCGAGTTTGGAGGCGACGCCTTCGCTGACGAAACGCCGATCATTGGGCCCGATGAGCAGCGTCTGCCCCGCCGTCACGCTGTCGGCCTCGCCCGTGAGCACCGCATAGTATTCGGCGTTCGCTGGACTCTCCGGAGCTGCGAGGACCTCCGCGATTGAAGCGTCTCGGAATCTGTTCAGTTTGCGCCACGCTCGTGCGTAGTCGTTGCGATAGGCGTTGCTGCTGAGCTTCCAGGAAGCGTCGGGCGCCCCCACCTCGTGACTCAGTACCAGCGAGGTGCGGTGGTTTCGCATCTGGTCGAGGCTGCTCGCCGGGTAACGGAGGTTGGAGTTTTCGTGAAAGTCATCATCCGTCAAGCCGAGGTACGTCTCGTTCGAGACCTCGTCCGAGTAACCGAGCTTGAGCTGAAACTGGTGACCCATCGGCGCCTGAGGGTCGAGCAGGTAAGAAGTCTTCACCATCCATTCGTTGCGCGTGAATCCGGTGTCCGCCCCCGCGAGCTCCTTGAAGCCGTCGTTGTGGAGCCGGATGCCTTCGACGACGAAACCGAACTGCTCGTTGCTGGCGCCGAAGTGGGCGTGCGCTTTGGTATAGCCGTACGCCCCGAGGCCCAAGTCGAGCGACCCGCCCGGCGTCGTCGGGATCGCGCGCGTCACGAAGTCTATCGCCCCGCCTACGGTTTGGGGTCCGAAGGCGATCGCCGCGGGACCCTTGATCACCTTGATCGCGACCATGCGGGTGAGCAGCGGAAAGTAGTAGGCAGCGGGCGCCGAGTACGGGGCTGGTCCGAACAGCACGCCGTCCTCCATCAGCGTCACCTTCTTGCTGCGATCGGGATTGCCTCCTCGGATGCCGATGTTGGGGCGCAGGCCAACGCCGTCCTCATGGCGCACGTAGACGCCGGGGACCTGCATGAGCGCGGCGTGCGGGTCGTCGTATTCGAACCGTTCGAGCTGGTCCTGCTTGATGACCTGCGCCGAACCGGGGGTGCGCGAGACGCGTGTCCCCGCGATCGTGATCTCGACGGGGTCTTCGACGGCGGCCGGCGCTGGCGACGCTGCCGGGTCCGCGCCAGAAGCTGCCAGCGCGGTGGGGGCGTCGGCTCCCGCGCCCGTGCCCGCCGGGCCAGCATCGATTTCGAGGGCGGGCGCGGAGCTCTGCGCAGGATCGCCAGGGGTTTGTGCCAAAGCTGGCAGAGCGCCGAGGCAGAGGCCCGTCAAACCAAAGAGCGACGCAGGGAGAGTGCGCTTCAGGCGCGAGGTAAGGTCGACTGACATGGAAAAGGAAGGCGAGCCGCCGTTACAAGACGGGGCGCGTGGGTGTGGGTCGTGAGCGCGGTGCCGGTAGCACCCAGTCCCGCGCGGCCAGCCCGTCACGAATGGTAGTAAGGTCACGGTGGGGATCGATCAGCGGCGCGCTGCGCCGGCCGTTGAAGGCCACGCGAGAGTCCACGCGAACCTCGACCGGGCCCTGGCCGCGCGCCTCGAAGTCGCGTCGAATGTGGTGCGCGAGCTGCAAGATCAGATCTGGCTGGCTCGACATTTCGGTCTCTTGCAGCCCGGTGAGGTACGCCCGCGGACTCACGTGCCACTCTTGGCCGGTCGCCTTGTGGCGCACGATGAAGCTCGTGTTACCGCCCTTGGCGCGCACCATCACGCGCCAAGAAAATCGCATCCCTTGTTCGTGCCACAGCACGTTGCCGGGATAAGCTAGAAAGCGCAGCGGCAGCACGAGCTGCAGACCGCAGTAAACGGCGCCTAGGCAGAGCGCGAAGCGCGCACCCCGCGCCAGGGGTGCCGGCGCGAGGGCAGGGCTCAGCGGCGCCGCGGCTCGAGCGCGCGAGAAGCGCGCCAACAGCCGTCGCGGCCAGTCCGGCTCGAAGAACACCATCGCGGCCGTGATCATGATCAGCGGAAACATCCCGATCGGGAGCAACAGCCCTGTCAGGGCATGAAACAGCACCACGACAGCGAAGGCGTAGGAGCGTGTTCGGCGCCACAGGAGCCAACACACGATGGTCGTGTCGAACAGAAACCCGCACCAGCTCATCACGAGCGGGACGCCCCGAACGGCGAACAACGGTCCCAGGATGGGCACGTCCGTACTCGCGCCGAGCCAGATGCTGAGAGGCTGCGCGTGCACGAGCCAGTCAGCCTGGGCCTTGGCGAGGCCCGCGAAGGTGTAGACCAGGCCAATCTGAAAGCGGAAAAGGTACAGCCACCCTTGCGCCACGAAACGCGGCGGTGCAGCAGCACCGCGGCGGGCGGCGCGACGCCGTGCGATCCAAGCGTCGACGGACCAGCTGCGGTGGGCCGGCGAGAAGCAGAGCAGCCACACTAGAAGAGCTGCGAGGTAGTAGTGGTTCAGGTAGTTGCTGACGTCGATCAGCTGGAAATAAACGAAGCCACTGCCCAGCAGCGCGGCGGACAAGCGAAAGCAGAAACCGACGGCGGTCGCGAGCGCGGCGCCGAAGAGCACCCAGAACAACGCTCGCATGGCCGGGCCGGGCAGCGCTTCGACCCACTCGAAGCCCCAGTACTTGAAGTGGAAAGTGGGTTCGACCAAGAGCCGCTCCACCCAGCCAAAGGCCAAGAAGCGGAGTACCGAAACAGCCAGCAAGAGCCCGAACAGGAAACGGAATGCGCCGAGCCACGCGCCGTCGACGGGACGCCCGAGTGCGGCGAGCCAGGCACGGGGCACGACTCCACTCGCAAACGAGGGGAGGGCCGGTCGCATCAGTCGGTATCCCCCGCGACGCTGTCGGGTAGGTCCAGGTTCAACGGGCTGCCGGTCCCGAGCAGCTCGTTCTTCAGCAAGTCGGTCAACGCCTTCACGTCGAGGTAGGTTTGCTCCACGGCCCCGGCGCTGGGTGTGCTCGCCAGGGCGAGCTTCTCGGCGGTCTCGAACGCGGTTTGCCACGCGGCGCGGATGTCCGCGGCGAGCGCGTGGTGCCCGGCTTCGATCAGCCAGTCGTCGAAGCCGAGGCCTTCACCGTTGTCTCCACACCCCTGAAATAGACTGCGAAACCCGCGCAGGTTCTGGACCACATTGACATATCCACCACCGGCGTAAGGCGCTTCGGGCTCGCTCACAGGGGCGACCAAGGTATAGCCCGCAGGGATGCCGAGCTTGTAGTCCTTGACCTCTTTCTCGAGGTAAACGAGCGCCCAAGCGAGCACGTTCATCGCTTCTTGTTCGTTCGGGTAACCGCTCGCGCTCACGAACTTCGGGTAGAAGGCGTCGTCGCCCGTGGTCCAGGTGCGAACCAGGCCTTGAATCTGGTCGACCACGTCCTCGCTGGCCGCGAGCGCGTAGTCCTGCTTGTAGGCTTCCAGCGTGGTAGAGGCGAGCGATTGCCAGGTTTGCGACGTCGGCGTCGACGCGCCACAGGCGCTGTCGGCGCCGGAGTAAAAGAGCAGCGTTTCGAGCGCGTACAGACCGCGACCGGAAATCAGGGCGCCGTCCATGCCGCGGTCTACGAAACTGCGGCCGATGACCTGCTCGTCGACGCGGCAACGAGCGACGACGGGCCAGGCGTAGATCTTGTCGCGCAGGCCCTTGCCTTGGAACCCGTCCTTGCCGGCAGTCCTGGACGCGCTCGCCAGCGGGCCGAACTGGAAGACCTCGAGGATCTGCCAGCTTTGCATCGCCTCCCGCCAGGCGCTCTGGGCGTGCGCGCGACTCGCGTCCGTCGCCTTCACGGCGTGTTCCGCGATCGCGTTCTCGAGACGGTGAGCGCGCCCCTCGAACTCGCAGTAGTGGTGCAGCGCGCAATCGGCGGCTGCAGCGCGCAAACGCTCCTTGGTGAAGGGCCCCTCAGCCGCGGGTGCAGGGCCGCAGTCGCTCGGGGTGCCGCCGGTGCCGCCACCGCCGGTGCCGCCAGCGGAGCTCCCCCCGGTGCCTCCGCTGCTCGAGCTCGTCGCCACGGCGTCCGTCGAACTCGATGCCTGCCCGGCGGCGCCGGCGTCGACGGCGCCACCGTCGGTCGCCTCGCCCGCGCTACCGCCCGACCCGGAAACGGTGCCGGCCGCTGTTCCCCCCGGTGCGGTGGTCGCCGAAAGGGTGCCGCCCGCGCGAGCAGGGAGGTAGTTCTCGACGGGGTCTTCGGTCGAGCAAGCCAGGGGCACACCGAGCGCCAGTAACCAGCGGAAGGCAGAGTGGGGGCGACTCCAATGGCGGTGCTTGGAGCTGCTCTGCGGCGCTCGGCCGCCTCCAGCTAGCATTCGGTGTGCTCCGACACGGGACTGAAGGGTTACTCCTCCTCGACCTTCAAGATCGCGAGGATCACGCCTTCCGCATGGTGGTTGGTGGCAGCCACGATGAGCGTCTCATCGCGGTCTGCGACGTTTTGGTTCGAAGCGATCGCATAGAAATGCGAGGTGGCTTCCTCGAACGGTTCGTAGAGGAACTTGCCGCCGTCGCCCACGCTCGTGTCGGGCTGACCGTCGGGGGTGACCACGAACAGCGCGGGGCTACCGCCGAAACGACCGGCGTGGACCGTGCGGTCGTCGGGCAGCACGATGAGGTCACGTCCGCGGTCCTCCGTATCGACCAGCCCGGCTTCTTCGCTCTGGATGGCGAGGGTGCCCTGATTGCCCCAATCGAGATCGAGCTCACCTGGGTTCACCCCGAAGATCACGACGTCCTGCAGATCGGTGGTGGCGTAGCCGTACTGCGACGGCACGCCGACGCCGGTGGCGCGGCCGTAACCGGTGGTGATCACGCGCCCGGTCGATTGGCGCGCGACCGAGTAGCACTCGGCGACGCCGTCATCCTCGCGGAATGGGTTGAACCAGGTGACGCCAGGGATCGACAGGCCGAACCCGAAGTTAGCGTCGGGAGTGCCGTCCTCGAACAAGCGCAGCAGCATCACGTGGTTGCCCAGCCCCGCGCCGTAGTTCGTGTAACCGCCGCTCAGGATGGAGCCATCGGGTTCGACGATACCGCGGCGGGCGCCGTCCGAGAGCACACCCGCGGAGCCGAACGTGAAGGGGGCGCCGTCGTTGAAGTCGGGGTCGAGCGAGCCGTCGCTCGCCAATACGCGCAGCACGTAGCGATCGTTGTCGACGCGCTGCACCGCTTCTGGATCGGTGACGTGCGCGGCCGGCCCTGCGCCGAACACGACGATTCTCTCCTCGTCGCTCGAGGTGTCCAACGCGATACCCCACGAGTCGTCGATGGGGAAGCCGGGACCGGAGAAGCCGTCCTCGGGATCATCACCGTCCTCGAGGGTCGAGGAATCGTAAGTGGGAACCGGCCAGTCTGCATCGTCGTCCGAGGTCCAACCGAGATCGAGTTGGGCGACGCCGTCGTCGCCGAAGCTCGTGACGAGTTCGCCGTCGGAGTCGAAGCGCAACAGCACGACGTTGCGGCCGTCTTGGCGCGGCATGTCATCGCCGCCGCCAGCGTCGGTGATGAGCGCGCCGCCGTTGCCGTCGTCGACGTTGGCTTGGACGATGATGTCGCCGTTCTCCAATTCGACGATCCCTCGCGACAGCTCGCCGCCGCCGACCACGACGTTGTGGATCAAGAATCCTTCGTCTTGAAACGTCGTGTCCGGGGTGCCGTCCGGATTGAAGCGGGCGATCACGAGCTGCTGGTCGTCGGGGTCGACGCTGGTGGCGCCCGAAGCCCAGATTTTGCCGTCAGCCCCGAACGCGAGCCCGAGCATTTCGTTCGCTTCGGGGATCACGACGTTGGTCACCTCGGTGATCGGAGCGAACCCCTCGGGAGGAGCTCCCCCGTCGCCCGCGGAGCCGCCGCTCCCACCGGTAGTCGTGGTGCCGTCGGTTCCACCGCTGCCCCCCGTCGTCGTCTCAGCCCCCGCCGACCCGCCGGACCCGCCGGCGTCCGAGCCTCCGCTGTTGGCGGTCGTCGTGGGAGCAGTGCCTCCGGAGCCGCCCGTGGTGGTTTCAGCCGAGCCGCCAGCACCGCCCGTTCCACCGCTGCCCGAGCTGGAGTCTCCGTCGTCGTCGCTGCCGCATGCCGCTACCGCGCCACTGAGCGCGAGCGCGCTGCAAATGAACCCGAACTTCAAACCGCGCATGACTCTTTTCTCCGTCTAGTAGTGGGAACTGATATTCAACTTCAATCGGAATCGCGTGCCCGGAAGCCGAATCGTTCAATAGTAAAGAGCCGCTGAGTACCAGATAGAGAATGAAACTGCAAGTCAATTTCAACAATGTAGGCGAAGGTGCGGGCGGTCACTGGGCCGCTTCGAGCCGAGCCTGACTCGGTGCTCGCGCGCGTGGCCACGGGAACTCCGGCAAAGCGGCGCTCCGAACGCAGGCGTTCAGGGGCCTGGCATCGCCGCTGGGCTGCCTTCGCCAATGGGGGGCGGGTGGCTGCTGCCGCTGCGCTGGCGCTCACGGAAATCTGACACCGCCTCGATAACCGCGGCGCGCCCGCCCCACGAACTGGATGAAAACCAGAAAAAACGAAGGGTCTCGGTGAACCTCACAAACACCGAGACCCTTCCCAAGCCCGGGGACGGGAGCAAGGATCCCACGGGCTGGTGAACAGTACGGCAGCAGCAGCCGACTACTAAATGCCGACGCCGATGGCGGATGTCGTCGATGCCGTCGCGCAGATGCCTGCGCCGCACCGAACAGCCCGAAACTATTGCTCCAACGACGAACTGGGGGCCCTCCCGGGATGTGCGCCCCGGGGGGTGGCAGTCGCATCTATTTCGCGGAGCGCGCTCAGGTCGACACAACCCTGGAGATCAAGTATTAGTCCTTTGTGTGTCGACCCCGCGCAGCGGCTCGGGAAACCCCGCCGAAACACGCCAGTACCTGCGGCGTTCAGTCAGCCGCCCGCCTCGATCATGGCTTCCAGCGCTTTCGCCATTTCTGGGGATTTGTCAGCGTGGCGGTGCACGACCTTCCATTGGCCGTCGAGCTTGCGCAGCACGTTGGTGCAGGCCATCACCCCACCGCCCCATGCCGGCGCCGCCTTGAAGGTCGTCAGGGCATGCGCGTTCGCCGTTGACGAACACCTGCATGCTGAGCACCTTGCCACCGCCTCGATCGCCGCGTCCGAAGACGGCGGAAGCCTGCCACGTCGTCCAGACCGCATCCCAGCCGAACGCCCAGTTGTCGATGGGGTGCCCCGTGCTGGTTTCGTCGATGGGGTGCCAGGCGCCCGACATTCGATCGAGGCCTCGGCCCGTGATCATGTCCTCGATGGCTTCGTAGAGCTTGGTGGTAGCGGATCGTAACTGCTTCCGCTTCACTAAGAGCGTGTGGACACTTTTGTGAGCTTGACATACGTTCAGCATGCTGGATCGGCCCCCGCACTTGCGGTTCGGCGTTGCTTCCAGCCGCTCAAGCTACTCTGCTCATGATGGCATTCGAGCTGTTTCACGGGCATGAGCGACAAGCACACCACCGTGCGCGTAGTCAAACGCTCGTACAAGGAACTGCATCGAGAGCTGCTCCCAGAAGACCTCCACGTCGTGTACCAGCCGCTCGTCGAGCTTCGTACGGGCGTCATCTTCGCCTACGAAGCGCTGGTCCGTTGGAAGACGCTTCAGCCGCCGGTCAAGCCAGGGGCAACGGCGGCGACGAAGCGCTCTGGGTCGACCACGCCGTGGGTCTTCAGAAAGCGATCGGCCTCGCGCACGAGGGCGGCGCCCTCATCGCCGCCGAGCAGCGCGCCCAGCCCGCGCCGCGCGCACACGGCGTAGACCGGCAGGCGCTCGCTGGCGCTTTCATCGGCGACCAGAGCTCTGAGCATGGCCACCGCGGCCTCGGTGTTCCCGCGCAGCACCTCCACCGCCGGTTCTAGTGGAGACGACCACGCTGCTGCCAGCCGCTTCGAATGACCGAAGCGAAGCGACGCCGAGGCGCGCTCGAGCAAGCGCGCGCGTTCCGGCCCGTGCGGCAGCCTTCGCGCGCGCCCGAGGCTGGTCCAACTGCTGACGTAGCCGACGTAACCGCGCACCGATGCAGCGTGACGAGCGAGCGACTTGCTCAATTTGTTCTCGAGCAACTCCGTGACGGCGAGGGCCGGCCCCATGTCACCTTCGTACGCAGCAAGCAGCACTTCCCCCTGAGTCTGCATGATGTCTTGCCAAGTGAAGCTCGGCTTGTGCCAGGCCGTTCGCGAGCGATCCAGATCGCGCCGCAGGTCGACCAAGTCTTCCACGGCGACTCGCGCGACCGCACCTGGAACACCAGAGAGGAACGGGACGACCCCGCGATTGTCGCGGGCCCAGGCGTCATCGAGCAGAGCGGGCGTGCTGCGAGCAACCTCGTCGAAATCACCTCCGAGGCACAGTATCTGTAGGCGGCTCCACTCCAGCCAAACCGCCAGGTGCGCGACCACCGGGGTGGGGTGCGCCCGCAAGAGTTCGCGCGCGCGGTCCAGATGGGTCAGGCTCAGGCGCGGGTTGTCGCTGAGTTCCAGCGTGGCGAGGCTCTGATCGAGCCACAGTCGAGCCATCGGGTCCCCGGTCCTGTCACAGAGTGCTTCGGCGCGCGCGGCAATCTCGCGCAGCTTGGCGTCGGGCAGCGCCAGCATCAAACCCACCAAGAGCTCGTTCGCCATGGCACGAGCGAGCAGCACGGGGTCACCGGAGTCGAGCGCGATGAGCAACAACCGTGTAGCAAGCGCAGGATAGCGAATCGGATCGAGGCTAGGCAGCGCGCCGGTGATGACCTCGGCCGCTCGAAAACGCTCGGCGGCGCCGGGATCGGGCGGCTGGGCGCGGGGCTCGTAGCCGCGCAGGCGGAGGCGGGTGCGTTCCCACAAGAGACCGATGACCGCGGCAGCGTTGCTGCGTGCCACCGACAACCCGAAGGGCGCTAGTCCTTGATTGACCAGCGGAATGGCCTCCTCCAGTCGACCGCATTGCAAGTAGAACCCACCCGCGCGGCGCGTGAGATCGGATCGATGCCGGGCGCTCGCGCCTGACATCGCGCCGGTGCAGGTTTCAGCCGCTTCCAAGCTGCGGCCGGACTGCGCCAGAACGTCGGCTCGTGCGATGCGCAGACGATGTAGCGTCTCCGCGTCGAAGCACCCCTGTTCGAGGGCCCTGCCGTACAGTTCGACGGCGCGCTCGAAGCCGAACGATCGTGCGGATCGTTCAGCTGCCTCGACCCAGTGCTCTGCGGCACGCTGGTGTTCGCCGGCGCCCGCATGGTGGAGCGCCAAGAGCTCTGGATCCGGGTCCTTCGCGGCTTCCCAAGCGGCTGCCAGCGAACGGTGTCTTGCGCGAGTTTCCGCTTCCGAGAACGCTGCCTCGACCGTCTCGCGAATCTTGTCGTGGTAGCACTCGACTTCGCCTTCGCGCGTGCCGCGCCTCACCAGTTGGCGATCACGCAGCGCGTCGTGGGCGTTCGGTTCGACGCCTGCGGCTCGGACCACGAGCGCGAGCGGGACGGAAACCGCGGACAGTGCGATCGCGTGCAACAGCCGCTGTGAGTCTAGAGGGAGCTCGGCGCAACGTTGCCATAGCATCTCGTTCAACGAATGGTTGCCGAGGTCTTCAGCGCCGCGATCGCGCGCGTAGCGAAGCAGTTCGTTCAGCAAGAAGGGGTTGCCGCGAGCTTCGTGCAGCACCTCGGCGGGAGCGTCGCGTCCGATCACTTGCACGGCCACATCGGGCGCGAGCGGCGCTAGCTTGCATTCGCGAAAATCGACGCGAATGTCACTCGACAACTTGTCGTATAATGGCTCGAGCACTGGGTAGCTGACGTCCCGCCGCGTGCCGACGAACAGTAGTCCCGGTGCATGGGCTTGCCGCATCAGATGCAGCAGCAGCCTGATCGAGTCCGCATCGGACCACTGCAAGTCATCGATGATGAGGACCAACGGGGCCTGATCGCGCATGCGTGAGAAGAGCTCGCCCAGCGCGACGAACCCGCGCCGGCGCACTTCTTGGGGGTCAGCGCCGACGTGGGCTTCGACGTTTGCGAATGCCGCTACGCGACCCAGCACCGGAAATAGACGCACGAGCGCCCAGGCTTCGGCGGGTGCCAGCCTGGCGGCTTCCGCTTTGGGGAGCTCGCAGAGGTAGCGCGACAGGTCGTCGACCACTACGTCGAAGGCGTTGAAGGGTACGGTCTCGCGTTCGTAGCAGCGGCCGCTGAGCACCACTGCGTCGGTGTCCCTTCGCAAGAGTTCGGTGAAGCGTGCGACGAGCGTGGTCTTGCCGATTCCGCTCTCGCCCTCGATCATCACGATCACGGGCTCCCGCGCCGTGACGCTCACGGCATAGGCTGCCATGATGTCCGCGAGCTCCGGCTCGCGGCCGATCATCGGTGGTCCACCGGCGCCGGAGCGCGGCGGTCGACTCGACGGTGGTGGTCTGTTCGATGCGGGCGAGGGGCGTAGTCCGAATTCGGCGAGCATCGTGGCGCCGTCAGGACGCGCGGCAGGGTCCGTCGCGAGCAATCGCTCGCAAATTCGCGCCAGGTCTTCGGGCACGTCCGGGAAAGCCGCGGTCACGCGGGGCGCCCGGCGCAACTGCTTCTGCGTAGCGATTTCGTGGAACGAGCCTTGAAAAGGCAGGCTGCCCGTCAGCGCTTGAAAAAGCATCACACCGAGCGCGTACCAGTCGCTGGCAGGCGACACCTTCAGACCGAGGACCTGCTCCGGTGCCATGTAAGCAGGCGTGCCCGAGAACGCGCCCTCCAGCTCCCCGTCCAGCGGGCCCTCAGCTGCGGGAGCGACCGTCAAGCCGAAATCGAGGACGACAACCTGGCCGCCGTGGGTGAGCATGACGTTGCTGGGCTTCAGATCACGGTGCAGCTTGCCGAAAGCGTGGAGGGCGGCCACGGCCTCGACCAGCTGCGCGAGCGCGGCTCTGAGTGCTTCGAGCCAGGGTGAGTCGCAGAGCTCCGACAGGTTCGATGGTGGCCGGCGCCGCAGCTCGGCGACCCAAGCATCGAACTGGACGCCGTCGACCAGATCCATCGTGAAGAACCAGGTCTGATCGTCCGCGAAGAGCTCGTGCAGGCGGACCAAGTTGGGGTGGCTCACATCGGCGAGTACTCTGAACTCGCTCTTCAGTTGATAGATCCCCGCGGGCTCCAAATGCTGCAACGTCTTCAGCGCGACCTTTTCTCGACGCTCGGCGTCGAAGGCCTCGTAGACGATACCCATGCCCCCATCGCCGAGCCGCCTCGAGATCTCGAAACGCCCGTTCGCCAGTCGTTGCCCGGGCTCGGGGGCGGACCAGGAACGTCGCGAGCTGTTGGTCAGGAGCGTTTCGGGCTTCTCGTCATCTCGACCCAACGGGGCCCCCCTCGTGTGCACTGCACGCTAACACAACACGCAGCACCCGAATTCGCGGCAAGCTGTGGGCTGCGTGCGAGCGCCGCTCGCGTGCACTGGTGAGCGCGTGCGGAGTGCGCTCACGCGCCGCGCGCTCACGCGCCGCGCGGGGTTGCAGGGCTCGAGCTCAGGAACTCCCGCGCCCTGGACGCCTCTTGACAGGGATAAAGATATATCTATAGATGTGTCGATAGTGGCCGTTAGGCATGCCAACCAGGAGATTTTTGCGATGATCGGAGCTTCGGCCTGTGGGCCAAATGGTTACCTGTGGTGGTCGCGGTGGGCAGCGGGACGAGGGCGGCGAGGGCGTCACCACGACTGGTGGGCTGGGGTCATGGACGAGCGCCGGCACCGCGCCGAGCGCGGTGAGGTGCGCCTGCTCGTGCTGGACGCCATCAAAGACCAGCCGCGTCACGGCTACGAAGTGATCCAACACATCGAAGAACGAGCCGGCGGCAGTTATCGACCCAGTCCTGGGGTCGTGTACCCGACCCTGCAGCTCTTGGAAGAACTCCAGCAAGCGCAGGTCGTCGAGCAGGCGGGGCGCAAGGCGTACGCCATCACCGATGCAGGTCGCTACGACCTTGCTGCCAACCGGCGCGCCGTCGACGACTTCTACGATCGCTTCGAGGACGAACCTTGGGAGGCGTACGCCGAAGACTTTGCAGAGCTCATGCAGGGCGTGGCGCGTCTCGTGAAGGCGTTTCGCCGCGGCAGTCGGCGAGGTCGCTTGAGCCCGGCGGCGTTGCGGGCGATCAAATCGGCCCTCGACGAGGCGCTGGACAAGATCGAAGCTGCCCTCGACGCTTCCCGTCGCTAAGCGTCAGCGGAGCGAGTGGCGCGTTCATCAGCGTGCAAGGTCGATGAGGTCATCAGCCTATGCCGAATGCTCGAGTGCGCTGGGCATCGTGAGCACGTTGTTTGCAGCTTGTGGGCGCCGTCCCGGCCCGATATCTTTCGAGCAATGGCGGGCTGCACGTGTTACTTGGGTTTGCCGCGCCCCGCGCTGGAAGAAATTCTGAGCGAGTCGGGGTGTTTTACTCTGATGCAAGCGCTCTGGCACCGAGGCGGCGGGGCGTGGTCGGCTCCGTCCTCGGATGAGCGCGACACACTGGCGGCCATGGTCGAGGAATTCGGGCTCGCGCAGGATGGATCGGTGCTGGTCGATCGCTACGCCAGTCTGTTCGAGACACTCCGCGCTCGCTATCCGCAAACGCAAAGCCTCTTCGCGCGGGTGAATTGGCCTCACGACCTCTTGCAAGCCCTGCTGACCCATCACCTACTGCGGCAGGGGGTGCCTGCCGCGGCGCGGCTGGCATCGGCGGCAGTGCGAGGCGACATCGCAGCAGAAGCCCTGGGGGAGCTCACCTGTCTGTCGGAGGCCACGGTGCTGCGCATCGGAGGCGGCTTGCGCAATGCCAATCCGCGCCGCTTGTTGTCTGCACTGCCCGCGCTCGCCGAACAGACTCCGTTTCGAAGGTTGGGCACGTCGCCCAAGGAAACCCGCGAGTACTTGGGCGCGGTGGCCAACGACCTCGATGTGCGCTGCGAACTCGAGGAGCTCGTGCTGCTCTACGCGCGCGCGTCAGAGCTGAGCCACTTGGTGCTGATCGGGTAGTGCCCGCAAGGGGCAGCTTTACCGAAATGTTCCAGCTCCGGGGGACGCGAGCATCGGATCGAGTGACAATTCTGACGGATTCAGTAATCGGATCCGCTCCCACATGCCGATCAATTGACGATTATCCAATAATATCATGTAGATGAACGTCAGTCTGAGTCACGGCACCGCTCGAAGCACAGCGAAATTTGCGGGTCTTACCCACTCGAGCCCACTCTGCAGGATCCAGCCGTTTTGTGATGTGAATGCAAAACAGGGCGTGAAGCTGAAAATCTAGAGCGACCAAAGTTTCCTATCGTCACCGCGCATAAAGATTTGCTTATGCAGGTGGTCAGTTCCGACATGATCCCGGCACCGTCCGGCAAACAGCGAACCGTTATCGCTCCCAACGCGCGTCCTTGGTCGGCAGGGTTGCCGGAGCTCGATGCGTGCGTTGATTTCGTAAGGAGTGTCTTATGGTCTCGAGATTAGTTGCAGTGGTCGCGCTCATTGCGCTGACCTTGTGTATCACCGCCGGGGTGAGTCACGCCCAAGAGCCGGCCGCGGCCCCGGCCGTGACGGCGGCCGACTTGGAGAAGCGCGTGGCTGACCTGGAAGCCTACGTGAACAACGGCGGACGGGCGGATGGAGCCACCTCCAAGGTGGCGGGTCCCGGACCCGGTCACAACGCTTGGATCATGGTCTGCGCAGCTCTGGTGCTGTTCATGACCTTACCCGGCCTCTCGCTCTTCTACGGAGGTTTGGTGCGTCAGAAGAACGTACTCAGCGTCATGGCCCAATGCCTAGGCATGGCGGGAATGGTGGCCCTACTTTGGTGGGCGTTCGGTTACAGCATGGCGTTTTCCTCGGGTAGCCCGTTCGTCGGTGACTTCAAGTTCGCGATGTTCGCGGGCGTCGATTCCATGCCCAACACCGACTACATGGCGTGGGTGTCCCACAACATGTTCGCGACTTTCCAGATGATGTTTGCCATCATCACCCCGGCGCTGATCGTCGGTGCCATCGCTGAACGCATGAAGTACAGCGCGGTGCTCCTGTTCCTGTTCGGTTGGATGCTGCTCGTATACTTCCCGCTGGCGCACATGGTGTGGGGCGTCGACGGGCTGATGAACGGTTTGTGGAACGCAGGGGCCGGCATCAAGGCGATCGACTTCGCGGGCGGCACCGTGGTGCACATGAGCTCCGGCTGGTCCGCGCTCGTGCTCTGCCTGATCCTCGGTAAGCGCAAGGGCTTCGGTACGGAGAACCTCGCCCCGCATAGCTTGGTAGCCACGATGACGGGAACCGGGATGCTCTGGGTCGGCTGGTACGGTTTCAACGCCGGTAGCGCCGGCGCCGCGGACGGTATTGCTTCGCAAGCGTTCGTGACGACCACGCTCGCTGCAGCCATCGGTGGAGCTGCTTGGCCGGCGGCAGAGTGGATTTCGCGCGGCAAGCCCACGGTTCTCGGGTTCTGTTCGGGCGTGGTGGGTGGTCTCGTCGTGATCACGCCTTGCGCAGGCTTCGTGTCGACCACGAGCGCCGTCATCATCGGCGTGCTGGCAGGTGTGGTGCCATACTTCGCTTGCACCAAACTCAAGAACGCTCTCGGTTACGACGACGCGCTCGATACCTTCGGGATCCATGGCGTGGGCGGTACATTGGGCGCGCTGTTGCTGGGGTTCTTCGCCGACCCCGCGATCAATCCGAACCTCGTCGGGGACAACATGAAAGCCGTCGTCGAAGGCGGTACGCTTTGGCTCGAACAGCTCAAGGCCATGGGTTTCACCATCGTGCTCAGCTGTCTGGCCACAGCGGTGCTGGCTTACGTCGTGAAGGCAGTGGTGGGCTTGCGCCCGAGCGTCGAGGACGAAGAGACGGGTCTCGATCTGTCCGATCACGGCGAGAAGGGCTACCACCTGGGCGAGGCGTGAGAGCTCGTCGGAGCCCGACTCGCTGAAGCTGCTTTGCGCGCCCCGCTTTTGCAGGGCGCGTGGAGCTCTTCAGTCGACGGTCGGCGCCCCTGAAGTGCCGGCGCCGCTCAGCAAGCCTCCGGTGAGGTGCAACAGCACCAGCCGGGCCTGAGCGGCGTCGACGCGTGCGCGCGCTTCGCGCAACCGGGCACGGCGGAGCGCGGCTTCGGCTTCTTGCACCGAGATCACCAGGGCTTGACCCAGGTCGTAGCGCTCTCGTTCGGCCCGGTAAGTCTCATCGGCGATGGTCGTGGTGCGCTGGGCGCTCGTCAGACGCTCGCGCGCGGCCCGCTCGTTCGCGATCGCGGTGGTGGCGTCCGCGCCCACCCGACGCCGCGCGGCTTCGAGCTGCTCTTGCGCCGCTTGGATCCTGAGCGCGGCCCGTGTTTGTTCGGCATGGCGCCCCGCGTCGTCGAGGGGAAGATCGAAAGCGACACCCGCGTGCGCGCTCCAGTACTGCCCGCCAGCGGCACGACCCCAGGCGTTCGGAAACTCGGTGCTGACGCCGGCGCTCTGTGCCCACGCTTCCACGTCGAGTCGAGGTCGCCACGATTCCCCCGCGACTTCTGCCTGCGTGCGTGCGAGCTTCACCTGCTGCTCGAGCTCGGCCAGCTCCACGGAGTCTGCTCGCATCGCGGTTTCGACCTCGCCGAAGTCGAAGCGCTGGCCATCGAGGCCGGGTTCCGTGGACGCGAACAAGTCGGCGGCTGGCGGGGCTTGTCCCATCAGTTGGCTCAGCGCTACCGATCGCTGCTGCCGCCCCAGCTCCGCGGCAATCAATGCCTCTTCCAGCTCCGAGGCGCGGGTCTGGAATGTCAACAGGTCTACCTTGGAAATGTCCCCGAGGCTGAAGCGTGCGCTCGCCTGATCGAGTTGTTCGCGCGCCAGTGCCAGCGACGTCGTCTCGATATCGACGGCACGCGAACTGTACCAGAGCTCGAAGTACGCACTCAGCACGTCTCCGATGAGCGCGCTTCGTGTGCGCAGTAGACTCTTCTCCGAAGCCTTCTGTGCGACGCGCGCCGCGCGCAGGTCCGCTTCGCCGATGCGCGTGCCATAACCCCTGAGCAGCGGTTGGCTGACCGACGCTCGAAAGCTCGCCCCGTACCCGGAAGCGGCGAAAGGGGTGACGCCGGCTGCCGCCGACGGTGAGTCATTGTGGAAGTACTCGCCCTCGGCGCGGAGCTCGGCGGACGTGCCGGTCTTGAACTGACGGCTGAGTCCGACGCCGCCCGTCACGCTGTGCGACGAACTCGAACTCACCGTGTCGTTGCGGCGAAGCTGCGCCGAGCCGCTCCTGGTGTAGCCGGCGTCCGCGCCGAAGTAGAACGGGTAACGCCCCTGTTCGCCCTCGACTTCGGCCTTGGCACTCTTGACATCGATCTCGGCCAGGCGCAGCGCCGGACTGTTCTGCATGGCGCGGTTCACCGCTTCGTTGCGAGAGATCGGCTCTAGTCCCGTGGTGTCCGCGTGGGCGAGCGCCCGCGGCGTCGGTGCGGCGGTCGGGGGTGGGGCTGCCGGTGTCCCTTCAGCGGGTGTCGCTGCGCCGGGTGCGGGCGCCGTTTGTGCGCTGGCGATGCTCGTTACCGAGAGCGCGAGCACGCACGCGCTCGCCAGTCTTCGTCGCTCATTCATATCTCAACGCCTCGATCGGATTCAAGCGCGCGGCCTTGCGCGCGGGCAGAAAGCCGAAGAGCACGCCGACGAACGCCGAGAATCCGAACGCCAGTAGCAAGATCTCCGGCTGCAGCAGGAAGGGGAGATCGAGCGCGCGCGTAGCGGACCAGGACATGCCCAGGCCTGCCGCGATTCCGATCACTCCGCCCAGGGTCGACAGCACCACGGCTTCGACGAGAAACTGAAACAGGACGTCTCGCGCCAGCGCACCGATGGCCAGGCGAATGCCTATCTCACGGGTACGTTCGGTCACGTTGACCAGCATGATGTTCATGATGCCAATCCCTCCGACCAGCAGACTCACGGCTGCGATGGCTCCCAAGAGTGCGGTCAGCGTGCCCGTGGCGCTGCTCATGGCTTGGGCGATCTCTTGCATGTCGCGCACCGAAAAGTCGTCCTCGCCGCCCGGGGGAATGCGCCGCCGCTGGCGCAGCAGCCCTTCGAGTTGGCGTTCCACCGAGCTCGTGATCTGCGAGCTTTTCGCCGAAAGAAAGATGGCATTCACGCCGGGGTCTCCGATCAGGCGGCGCTGCACCGTGCGCAGGGGCATCAACACCAGGTCGTCCTGATCCTGGCCCATCCCGGATTGACCTTTGCTGGCGAGCTCGCCGATCACCAGGCAACTTACTTTACCGACGCGCACCGACGCGCCGAGGGGGTCGCTGGATCCAAAGAGCTCTTTCTTGACGGTGGCGCCCAACAGGCACACGGCGCGCCCCGATGCCTGCTCCGCGGGCAAGAACTCCCGGCCGCGCGCGAGCCGATAACCGCGGGCGGCCAGGTAGTCGTTGGTCGTACCGGTCACACCGCTTTGGTGGTTCTTGTTGCCCCACACCACGAGCTGTTGCGCGCCCGCAGTGGGAGCGACGTGCTCGATGCCCGTCACCTCACGCCTCACGGCGGCGACGTCCTCTAGAGTGAACAGAGGCGCCGGTGTATACGTAGCGCTGCGGCGCCCGGCGCCGGGGCTCACGATCAAGAGGTTGTCGCCCAGCCTGCCGATGTCGGACTTGACCTTGGCGGTCGCGCCCTCGCCGATGTTCACCAGCGCGATCACCGCCGACACACCGATGACGATGCCCAGCATCGTCAAGAACGAGCGCAGCTTGTTGCGCAGGATCTCGCGCACCGCCATCCAGAGAGTGGCGAGGATCATGGGGACACCGACCTCTGGCTCGGCGGCGCGCTCGGATGAGGGGCGTGGGGGCTGTCCGCGGGCAGGATGCGCCCGTCGCGAAAGGAGATCACTCGCTGCACATACTCGGCCATTTCCGGTTCGTGCGTGACCATGGCAATGGTAATGCCACGGCGTTCGTTCAACTCGACCAAGAGCCGCATGATCTCGACCTTGGTGCGAGAGTCGAGGTTACCGGTCGGTTCGTCGGCGAGTAGCAGCGAGGGTGACGTGACGAGCGCGCGCGCGATGGCGACGCGTTGCTGCTGTCCGCCGGAGAGTTCGCTCGGAACGTGCGTGGCGCGGTTCGCCAAGCCCACCGAGGCGAGCGCCGCGAGCGCACGCTGCCGGCGTTCCTTTGCGGGAACTTTGCGGTAGACCAGCGGCAGCTCGACGTTCTCGAGCGCGCTGGTCTTCGCTAGCAGGTTGAAACCCTGGAACACGAAGCCGATGTAGTGACGGCGGAGCAAAGCGTGCTGATCGCGATCGAGCCCGCCGACATCGACGCCGTGGAACAGGTATTGGCCGGCCGTGGGAGCGTCCAGGCACCCGATGATGTTCATCGCCGTCGACTTGCCGGACCCGCTCGCCCCCATGATGGCCACGAATTCGCCCGTGCGGATACTCAGGCTCACGCCGTCGAGCGCTCGGACCTCGGCGTCGCCTCTACCGTAGATCTTGTAGAGTTCGACGAACTCGACCACGTTCGCCGACTCTGCAGCAAGCGCTGGGCGCTCGTGGACCAGCGTCATGGCGCGAGGTCGGTCTCCACGTCTACTACCACTGGGTCCCCGGCTTTCAGATCCTTCGAGGTTACGGCGCTCTTCAAGCCGTCGGTCGCGATCACGGAGACCTGGGTTTTCTTCAGCTGACCGGGAGCCCGCTCCACGAAGACTCGATCACCCTGGGCGGGGCTCGCCCCGGCGGAGCTGGCGCTCGGGCGCGGGCCACCACCGCCGCGGGGGCCGCTCCGGAAACCCGGCAAGGGCATGAACGAGCGTTGCGAACCGCCCCCGCTGCCCGTGTCCGGTGGCTCGAACCTGAGCGCGCGATTTTCGACCAACAGCTGCTTCTGGAGCTTTCGGGTAACGATCGTGGCCGTCGCGGTCATGCCCGGCCGCAGCAACAGATCGCGATTGTCGACGGACAGCTCGGCCGCGTAGGTGACCACAGTCGCCTCGGCCTTGGGCATGTTGTGCAGCTGGGTGAGCTTGGACTCGAACACGCGATCCGGGTAGGCGTCGACCACGAAGGTCGCGGTTTGTCCTTCCTTCACCTTTCCGATATCGGCTTCATCGACTTCCACGTCGAGCTCGAGCGAGGTGAGATCGCGGGCCAGCGTGAACAGCACCGGTGTTTGAAACCCCGCGGTGACGGTTTGCCCGGGTTCCACTGCGCGCATCAACACGATGCCCGCGATGGGGGCTCGAATGATGGCTTTTTGCAGCGACGTCTCGGAGGACGACAGTCCTGCGCGCGCCACGGTGATTTGCGCGTTGGCGCTCGAAACGGCGGCCTTGGCGCGCTCCAGCGTCGCTTCCGCAGTCTCTACCTCTTCGCGCGACGCCAACTGGCGGTCACCCAAGGCGCGCACGCGCGCTGCTTTGAGTTCGGCCTCGGCCAACGTCGCCTTGGCACTCGCGATGTTGGCCTGGGCACTGCCGAGCTGGGCCCGCGCCTCTTGCACGCGCGCGCTCAGCTGCTCGGGATCTATTTCTGCCAGCACTTGCCCGGCTTCGACGCTGTCGTTCACGTCGACCAGTACGCGGGTGAGCCTGCCGGTGACCTCGGCACCGAGTTCGACCGCATCCACCGGACTCAGGGTGCCGGTTGCGGTCACCGTCTCGGCCAGGTCTCCCACCTTGGCGGGTACCGTCGCGAAGCGGACCACGGGCGGCGTGCTCGCTTCGCGACGCCAGTGCCAGAGGCCAGCGCCGGCCAGCGCCAGCACCACGCCGAGCAGCAGCAGACCCCCAAGCTTGCGCTGAGTGCGCCCGCTGTTGACGAGCCGCAGGACGTCTTCCTTGCGTGGGGGTGGCCGGACGGAGTCAGAGGGCTCGGGCAGTGGTGCAGCGGTTGGCATCGACCCCCTTTGGACGAAGGTTCCAGGCGCTTCCCTACGCCCCCCTCGAAAAAAATGTTAGGCCCCGTAGGGGTCCACCACTCCCCGTCGTCTTTAGAGCGTGCAGCCCAGCGGAGAGCTTTTTTGCCTGATCTCGAAGCAGCCGCGGCCCGGGTCGTCGCCGGTGACGTCCAGGCCTTCGGCGCAATCGTCGAGGGCACCAGCCACGAGCTGGTGCGATTGGCGGCGCGTCTCGTGGGTTCAGTGCCCGATGGGGAGGATGTCGTGCAAGATGCGTACGTGAGCGCGTACCGCGCGCTGGTCGCCGGTCGCTTCGACGCTCGTGCGAGCCTGAGGACCTGGCTCTACCGCATCGTCACGCACCGGGCGATCGATACGTTGCGATCGGCGGCCCGGCGTCCGGTGGTCGTCGATCGCCTGGACGAGATGAGCCCGGCCGCGGGCACGTCCCCCGACGCACAGCTGGCGCTCTTGGAACTGTCCGAGTGGCTCGAGGTGCTTCCCGCCGAACAGCGGGCGGCCGTCGTGCTGCATTCGGTGCAAGGGTTCAGCGCCCATGAGACGGCGGACATTCTGGGTTGCAGCGAAGGAGCGGTCGAACAGCGGCTGGTGCGAGCCCGAGCCACGCTGCGCACACGAAGGGGGGCAGCATGAGGTCGAGAATCGAAGAGAGCTACGACGCCCGTGCGCTGCGGCTCGGCCGCGCCACGGACGGTCTCGCGCCGAGCGTCGGGTTCAACGCTCGCGTTCTCTCCGCGATCGTGCGAGAGCAGGTAGGGTGGTGGTCGGCGGTCACTCCGCTCGCCGGCCGGGTGTTGCCGCTGCTCGTCGTGCTGGTACTCTTGGCGAGCGCGGCGGCCTGGCATGCGGCCTCGGGTACGCAGCAGGCGCTAGCGGTACCCTATGGCAGCGTCGAGGTGGACTGGTGATAGGTCCTCGCTCCCGCGGTTACGCGATCGTGCTGGGCACCTTCGTGCTCGGTGGCCTGTGCGGCGGTGGCGTCGGTTACGCATGGTCGCAGCGATCACTCAGCGCGCTCGTGTCCGAAGACCGCAGTGAGGCTCGAGATCTCCGGCGCCTCGAGGCGTTCAGCCGTGAACTCGAACTCAGCGCTGATCAGCGAGAGCAGGTGCGGCGCATCGTCGAACGCCGCCGGCCCGAGCGCGACCGACTGATGCGACGCATGTTCGACGAGTGCGGTCAGGCGATGCAGCGCGAAAAGGAAGGCATGGACGGCGAGATTCGTGCGCTCTTGACGCCGGAACAAGTCCCCCGCTTCGACGCGATGCGTGAGCGGCGCGCCAAGTTCTTTCGAGGCGAGCGCTGAGCGGCGGAGGGCGCTAGCTCTTCAGTTCGAGCAAACAGCTGCGAGTGGCTCGATGCGTCACGGGCGTAGCTGCGGAGCTCGCGCGCAAGCGCACCTCGCAATCACCGAACAGCGTCGTTTGTATTCGGGTGGCGCCGTGGTCCTCGAGCAAGACGAAGTCGCCGAGCGGGGCTTCGGCCTCGAGCATCAGTTCGAGATCCCCGGCGCTTGCACGGGCGGCGAACCGGCGTTTGCCCTGCACGGTGCGACCCGCGTCGACGATCTCGATGCGCCTGCTGAGCCCGTTCAGTCGCTGGGTCACGCCCTGGTAACGAAACACCACCGCGCCGAGCCACGCCTCGCCGATCTGGACCGCCGTGAGCTCGAGCCGGAGGTCGCTGTCGCTGAACTCGCGCGCCGAGACTAGTAGCCAGCGCGCCTCTTCCAGGTTGCGCACCGTATACCAGGAGTATGCCAGCGGGAGATTCTCCAGCCTCACACCGAGAACGGTGGCGCGGGTCAGCTGCCCGTACTTCGACCGGAAATCGGGGACGCGCGGCAGCAGCCGTGGCACCCACGCGGGAGCGAACTTTTCGGCGCTGGTTGCGAGCTCGAAATGGATCTCGTAGCGCAGGCCGGCGATGTCGCTCCGGGCGAGCGCTTCGTCGAAATGGGTGCCCGCGAGGTGCCCGGCCCTGAGGATGCTGCTGGACCCCGCGTGGCACCATAGGAGCCGCAGCCTGGTGGAGCCTGGGCCTTCGATCGAGTCCAGCAGCAACCCGCTCGTGCCGTTGCTCACAGTGATATACCGGAAGTGATGCACGCGAGAACTCTACGACTGGCCCCGCGAGACGTCGAGGCGCGCCGGCTCTTCAGGTGTTTCGCGCCGCGAGCGCATGCGCGCGGATCCTGATACCGAGTTCGAGCGCGTCCGTCAGGGCATCGGCCTCGGGAGCCGCAGCGCCCAGCGCGCGGGCCAAGCTGGCGCCCAGTGGGTGATCGGCGAGCGCACCCACGTGGACGGCCGCCGGAGCTTCGTCGCGGGCACTCTCGTTGTACATGCGCAGCGATGCACAGCGCAGGGCGTCGTCCACGAATACGACCGCGCCGCCGTAGAGAGGCTGCCGCTCGACGCTGTCGACGACCCAGCCGCCCGTGTTGAAGACATCGACCGGCTCGGCGATCCCCGGCATCGACAGCCTTTCCTCGAACGGCTTGTGGGTGTGGCCGAAGACGACGGAGAGCTGTTCCGGCATGCGCGTGTAACGCGACTCGTGCGCGACCTGACGCAGCAGCGGTCCAGTCACGTACGCGATCAGACCTCGCTTCGCCTCCGGTCCGAGCGGGTCGTCGGTGTGAATGCGATCGTGCGCCCCGGCACGGTCGAGAAACGCCTCGAACAGTTTGTCCAAGGCGAAACGCTGCACTGCGTCGGGATACCAATCCTTACTGAAGAACCGCGCGACGACCCCGGCTGCCAGGCGCCGCGACAGGTCGTCGCGGCCTTTGGGCGAGGCGAGTCGTTCGTAGATCTGTTGCACCTGTTTGCCTGCGTCGCCGGATCGCCCCATGGTGGACCAGAAGAAGTCGATCCAGGCGAAGTTCTCCAGCTCGAGTTCGAGCACCGTGTCGGGCGCGGGGCTCTCCTGGAAAATCATGTGCTTCAACTGGCTGACCAGCGTGTACAGCGGTTCGATGAAATGGCCGTGCGTGAAGATCACCGAGCGCTTGGCATCGGGCGATCGCAGGCCCAGGTTGGGGTAGGCAGTCGAGACGCGCAGGTCGCGAAGGAAAGGGTAGCGACGCGCTACCCCGGTCAGCAGGCGCTGCTCGGGATAATCCTCCGCGCCGCTTTGGTACAGGCGCGTGATGTGCCATTCCTCGCCGAGCGCGGCCCCGGGCGGCAGGCCGTTGAGGTAGTTCAGGTAGTGCGTTTCGCGAGCGATCTCCCACAAGTGGTGGTCGTGGTTGCCGGGAACATAGATGATCTCACGCGCGAACAGATCATCGCCCCCTTCGGGGAACGCCAGTGTCAAGAACTTCTCGAACGTCATGAGCGCTTCGTGCGTCTCCGAAAGCGCCAGCTCCAGCACGTCCCCCAAAAGGACGAGCTTGGGGCGGGTTGCCTGCGGCTCCGCCGCGAGTACCTTGCGCAGGCATGCCATCAAGCGGGCCAGCGCCGGACTGCACTGCTGGTGCGCCGGCTCGTAGTTTTCGTCGAGCTCGGTGAGCAGACTGGTTTCGGCGCCGAAATGCAGGTCGGATAAACAGACGTGTGTGATGCTCATGATTCTCTCGCGAGCACCTCGACGCGCTCCAGGTGCTCCAGCACGTAGGGGAAGACGTCCTGGTCGGCGCGCTTGCCCATGATGCAATCGATGTGACCGTAGTTCGGGATCACGTGACGACGGTAGAGCGCGGGGTCGTTGTGTCGTTGGAGCAGGGCATGCGTGCGCTGCGTACTCTCGGGGAGAAAGCACTGGTTTTCCGCGCCATGCAGCATGGTGATCGGTAGCGCGAGCCGCCCGATGTTGGGCATGTAGCTGTCGCCTCCCCCGGCGTCGACGAGCTGCTGTCGGCGCACGAGCAGCGCCAGGTGTTTGAAGGCCTCGATGTTGGCGACTCCGAAGGTCTCGTGCAGTGTAGCGTGAGTCGCCGCGTTCAACTGGTCGTGTTCGTAGAGCAGCCCGTACAAGAACGAGATGCGGTGACACGTGGCGCTGTCGCAGCGCTCTTCTTTTTCCTGCGGCCAGGTCTGAAGGGCAACGTCGAACGCGCGTTCCCACCAGGGGTCGTTGCTGGCAGCCTGGGCGTCGAGAGCGTCGAACCCCAGGCGATCGAGGACGCCCGGGACGTGCAAGCCGCTCTTCAGACGCGTGCCGGTAGGTGTCAGCACGTGCAGTGCCACGTTCGACAGCACGGCGGAGCGTACGCCGGCGAGGCCTGCCAGCTGCGCCATGCAGAAGGTGGTCGACCCGAAGCAGTGCGCCAGGACGTCGAGCGACGCGTGCCCGCTGAGCTCGAGCACTCGGGCTACGGCCGCCGGATAGTCGCGCTGGGCTACCACGTCGCCGTTCGCGCGCTGTTTGGCCGTGGGCAGCTCGATGCTCATACGATAGTCGAGCGCCCACACGTCGAAGCCGTGCCCGCACAGGTACTCGACGAGGTTGGTGTCGACGGTGTCCAGCGTGAAGATGCGGCTGGACACACCGAGCCCGTGACTGAGCAACACGGGCCCGCGCTGGCCGCCCGCAAAGCGTGTCAGCCGGATCGAGGCTCCGTCTGCTGTCCTGACCGGAACCGTGAGGGGCGGCGGCACGCGGAGCGCGCGACGGCGTCTGGGCGAGGCCGTTGGGTTGAAGAAGCCAGGCCCGACCAGGACCCCGGCGTACGTTTGAAACAAGGTCCCAGCGAAGAAGTTCCCGAACGCGTACAGGCCTTGCAAGCGATCGGTCGCATCGGCGCCGCCCGTGCCTTGCATCGTCGTGAGTTGGCGCGCGAAATCGAGCGCGCTGATGTTCAAGATGCCCTTGCCGAGGATCGGTGCATTCGCGTTCTGGCCGTCGTGGAGCGTGATGTAGAGCGTCGTCGTGTCGCTCCACGAATCGGCACCGGCGTCGTCCCGAATCACCTTGAACCCGTCGAGGAAATAGTGGCGGCCAGCGGCGTTGCGCAAGACGAGGCGGTACAGCATCTGGCGCGTGCCTGCTTCCGCGGCGCTGGTGAACAGTCGGAAGTCGCCTTGGATCACGCTGAGCACACCCTCGCCCAGGGCCGGAGCGCTGACGGTGCCTACCGCCAGCGCTCGATGTTGCGGATTCTCGAGCATGGCGCGCACGTCGGTGGCCTCGATCGTGAGCAGGAACGAGAAGGCTCCCCCCTGGTGCTGTCCGTCACGGTAACCGCGCTGATAGTCGTCGTGGACCTTCGACGAAAAGTAGCCGGCCATGCGCTCCGTGAAGCGCACCCCGACCGGTTCTTCGCGGATGCTGGGTAGCGGCGCCCCCGGACTTTCGTAGTCGATCCGCCAGCCGTGATCCTGGGCCATCAGCACGCAGATGCGCTCGGCCAGGGCCGAAATCGTCAGCAGCGGATTCACTCCTGCGCTGCGCGGAAGGATGGCGCCGTCAGCGACATACAGCCCCTCGTGCACCTCGCTTCCGCTGGCGCCGCGAAAGACGCGCCCGCGCTCGTCGACCACGCCGCTTTCGGCGTCTTCGCCCATCGCGCAACCACCCAGAGGATGCACCGTGACCAGCTTTTTGCCTAGCCACGCTGACCAGCTCGGGTTCGGCACCAAGGTGCCGCCGTTGGCCGCGGTCGCGCGGAGCAAGGTGTCATTGACGTGCTGAAAGACGGGCTGGCTGCCGATGCCGGCCCAGGCAACCGCGATGTCGTCGTTCACCAGGCTGAGCTCGCCGTCGCCGCGATCGTGCGTCATGACCAGAAACGTCTGGGTGTTGTGCATCGCGCCCCGATATGCGGAACCGACGCTCAAGAGCTCCCGACCGGCTTCGCGAAGTTCGTCAAAAATGCCGCTGTCGGTGTCCTGGCCGAGGGTGTCGGCGACCGTTCGAAACAGGCTCGGGTACAGCTCTGCCAGGGGGCCGGGAAGCACTCCCTCTTCGACGACGAGGCCCTGCTTGAAGTCGTCTACCGCACGTTTATCGATGATCCCAGTGATGCAGGGGCCCACGGGTTTTTGAGCCGAGGGAGCGCGGGCGCCAGCGCCGACGGCATTGACGGGGATATCGTCGTTGTAGGCAAAGCCGAGCACGTCCCCGTTGCCAGTGAACTTTCGCCCGAGCTGCGGCGATAGATCGAGCCCAGCCTCGCGCGAGCGCAGCAAAATTTCGGTGGACCCCAGGCTGCCGCCCGCCAAAACCACCAGCTCGGCCCGCACGAAGGGTTCGTTCCTTGGTCCGAAACGCTCACGGTGTGCATCCGGAACATCGAAGTACACGTGCCATTTCCCTGGAACACGAGCGATGCGCCTCACATCCACCTGGCAAAAGATGGAAGCTCCGTGGCGCACCGCGTCGGGCAGGTAGTTCATGGCCACCGTGTTTTTCGAGCCGTAGTT
This sequence comes from Polyangiaceae bacterium, assembly GCA_025937785.1. Taxonomy (GTDB): domain Bacteria; phylum Myxococcota_A; class Polyangia; order Polyangiales; family Polyangiaceae; genus JAICQQ01. Next base: position 9,551 of record JAICQQ010000049.1, on the reverse strand, counting down.
GCACCCCGTCACGCAGTCCCCGCAGTCGGTACACGCAGGTTGGTCCACGCCCACCGCATTGGGCAGCGCCGCGTCGAAGGTGACGTTGATGGGCGGGCGATAGAACTGACCGCCCACGTTCTGAGCGCAGCGTTCCAGTGCTCTCAGCTTCAGTGGGGCCGGCCTTGGGTAGGGCGTCGCCCCCAGCATTCGGAAAGCGCGCTGGAACCCCTGCGCCAAGAGCTCGTCCATGGGCTCGCCCGGGTGCTGCCGCAAAGGGCTTGGCCACTCGGGCTGCTCGAAAACCCGCGGATCGGGGCTGAGGGAAACATTGGCGTTGACCAACGACGTGCCACCCAAGCCGCAACCCTTGAAGACATCGATGTCTCCGCCGACGACGAATTCGTAGAGGCCATCGCGCCGTCCCAAGCACTCGCCGTGCTGGCGCACCTGCGCTTCGGGAGCTACCTCGTCCAGCGTTTTGGGAAAGTCCCCCGGCAGCCACTCGCGGCCGCGCTCGAGCAGGCAGACCCTGCGCCCCGCGCGCGCGAGCCTGGACGCAGCGATGGCGCCGCCGTAACCGCTGCCCACTACCACCACGTCGTACTCTGCCTGGATGCTCGAAATGGGCTGCGACAGTCTGACGGCCATGAGATTCCCTCCTCGCGCAGGGCGAGCGTTGAGCCTCACCTGACAGTACGATGACGGTAGCGCCATCGGCAAGTGCCGCGATCCCTCGAACGCGCCTCTCGAGCTCGGCGGCGGTAGGACTGTCAACTACAGTATTCGGTGAGCCGGGGGCGTCTTTCGCCGACTTGTCCACTTTTTCCGACGGCTACTGTCTGGTCGCTAACGAACCCGTCCACACCTGACGGATCCCGGCAATGCCGTTCGTCCGGGCGTCGACTCACGGCGCGAGCGAACGTTGGACGGCTTTCCAGTCGACCGCGATCGCCATGGGGCGCGGCTGTTCGCCGCTGGCAGCCTGCAGCGAGGCGATGCGCTCAGCGAGGTCGGGGTGCGTCGAGAGGAACTCGGGGGGCTCTGCTCCCTGGCGGGCTGCTTCGGCCGCCAGCTTCTCGAACATCGACAGCATCGGGCGCGCGTCGATGCGCGCTGCCGCGAGCCGCTCCAGCGCTTGACGGTCCGCTTCACGCTCGGCGTCGCGCGAAAACTGCAGCTCCGTGTACTGCGCGGCAATGCTGCCCAGGTACTGCTCGGTGCCGCCTTTGACGAGCGCCGAGACCAGCGCCCTCAGCCCCATGCTCTTCAGCAGCGCGCGCAGACCGTGCCTGAGCTCGCTATGGGCCACTTCGTGTGCGAGCACCCCGGCGAGTTCCTCCGGGGAATCGGCTGCCCGAATCAATCCGGCGTGGACCACGACGATGCCGCCGGGAGCCGCGAACGCGTTGAGCTCGGGACTCTCGGCGACGTACCAGCGGTACTGGTAAGACGGCGCCGGCACCAGACGCTCGCCGATGCTGCGTACGGCCTGCACCGCGGGACCCCGGTCGAGCAGGGGCGTGGTCGCACGAGTCTCCGCCAGCACCAGCTCGCCGAGCTGGGCCTCCTGTTCTCGCGAAACGCGCTCTGCGAGCCGGGCACTCAAAGGTTCGAGCAGCGCGAGCGCAAGCGCGACCAGGCCCAAGCCCAAGCCGAGGACCAAGCCCAGCCCGAGCCATGCCCAGCGAAACCGACGCGCGAGACGCTCGCGTTCTCGGCGGACCTCAGCGAGCGGCGCGCGGTATGGGTCGGGCGCCGATTCCAGCAATCGCTCGATCTGAGCGGGCGTCTGCACCCAGAACGTGAACGCGCCCTCGGCAGCCTTCCACGAGACCTGGATCTGATCGGCGTCCAACCCGCGCGCGCCGACTTCGAGGCGCTCGGCGACGTGTTCGGTGTCGGCATGCCGCACGCGGAGCGCGGTTCCGCTCCACTCAGCCGTGCTCGGCTGCCCAGGCCCCGGAAGCCCGGGGCCAAAGAGACGGCCCTCGAAGGCGCGACTCATTCGTCGCCCAAAATGCCTCCGAGCACTCCGGCCCCGAGCACCGAGCCTTGACCCACCGAGCTGCCGCCGGCCGCTGGGGCCGCCAGCACGATGCGATTGGCCAGCCGTGAGAGCGGCAGCGACTGCAGCCAGACTTGCCCCGGCCCTCGGAGCACTGCGTAGAAGAAGCCTTCCCCGCCAAACAGGGCGGACTTGATCTTGCCTACGTATTGGATGTCGAAGTCAACCGACGGTTGGAACGCTACGACGCAGCCGGTGTCTACGCGCAGCGTCTCGCCGGGTGCGAGCGTCTTCTCGACGAGGGTGCCGCCCGCGTGCACGAACGCCATGCCGTCGCCGTCGAGCTTTTGCATGATGAAGCCCTCGCCGCCGAACAGGCCGACTCCGAGGCGCTTCTGGAAAGCGATGCCGAGCGATACGCCCTTGGCGGCACACAAAAACGAATCCTTCTGACAGATCAGCGTGCCTCCGAGCTCCGCCAGGTTTACCGGAATGATCTTGCCGGGGTAGGGCGCAGCGAAGGCGACCCTGCGCTTGCCGTTGCCCTCGTTGTGGAAGACCGTGGTGAACAGGCCTTCGCCCGTGACGAGGCGCTTGCCGGCTCCGAGCAGCTTCGAGAAGAAGCCGCCCTGTTGCTGGGAGCCGTCGCCGAAGACGGTGTCCATCTGGATGCCGTCTTGCATGAACATCATGCCCCCCGCTTCGCCGACCGCGGCTTCGCCGGGGTCGAGCTCGACCTCGACATATTGCATGTCAGAACCGAAAATTTCGTAATCAACTACGTCCATTGCCATGACGATCTCCAATCAGAGAGCGCTTATGTATGCCGCAGCTGAGCGCGAACGCAACCGTCGAATGCTGCGGCTCGCGAAGGTTTCATCCGGATCTCGGTAGGCGTACGACGAAGCGACTGCCCGTACCTCGCTCGGAGGTGAAGTCGACGCTGCCACCGTGAGCTTCGACGATGCGTTTGGCGAGCGCCAGCCCGAGTCCGACGCCGCCCGTCGCGCGCGCGCGGCTCTTGTCGGCGCGGTAAAACGGCTCGAAAATGCGCGGTTTGTCTTCGTCGCCGATGCCCATGCCACGATCGGCGACGGTGATATCGAGGCCGCTCGACGTCGGTGCCGCACCGAGCTCGACCGGCGTGTCGGCCTCCGAGAACTTGGCGGCGTTGTCGATCAGATTGTCGAGCGCGCGGCGCACCAGCACAGGGTCGACGCAGAGCTCGGGTAGGTCTTCGCGGTAAGCGCAGCGTAGCTCGCGTTCCGGGTGTTTCTTGCGGAAGCGCGAGGCCGAAGCCTCCAGTACATGGTAGCCGGGTATGCGCTCGCGATGCAGCGGGGGTAGGCCTTCTTGGCCGCTGGTCTGCGCCAGATCGAGGCGCGTGGTGGTCATCACGTCATCGATCAACTGCTCGAGTTCGAGCAACTCCTCGCCGATGTCGTCGAGGTGCTCGCTGACGCGCTCGGTGTCTCCGTCGCGCACGAGCTCGAGCGCAAGGCGGATGCGTGACAGCGGCGTACGCAGTTCGTGGGATACGTTCGCCAGGAGCTCGAGCTCGGCTCTTCTGAGCGCCGCCAAGCGGTCTGCCATTTCATCGAACGCCCGCGCAAGGTCGCCGATTTCGTCGCGGCGGCGCTGGGGGCCGGCGCGCACCGCGAAGTTGCCCCTGCCGAAAGCTCGTGTCAACCGCGCCAGTCGCTCTACCGGCAGCGCGATCGAGCGCGCCAGCGGGATCGCGAGCAGCGTCAGCACCAGCAGCGCCACCGCGAATTGTCCGAGCGCCAGGCCGAAGGGGGAAGCTTCGGGGTAACGAATCAGGACGTAGTTCGTGAGTCTGCCCGTCGCGTCCTGGACCGCAACGCGGCCGCGCCCGTTTTGGAAAGCGGTGCCTCCCCGCAGCAGTTTCTCGAGCGCTGGTTTCGTCAAAGCCGGCGGCGGATTGCTGGCGCTCGACACCACCAACCTGCCCGCAGGCTCGAACAGCGAGACTTCGATGCCCACGCGCTGCCGCAGGTCAGCGAGTTCGGCGCGCACGCGCTCGGGCTCGTGCTGGATGGCGGCGATGTGCCACGCGATCCAGGTGGTGCTCGGTCGGGCCGGGACCTCGTAGGCTGGCTGCAGCACGTAGTGCCCCACGGCGACGCTGGCGCTCGCGGAGAGCAACAACATCAGCACGCCGTAGAGGTAGACGCGCCAGAGCAGCCTACGCTTGCCCAGCGGCTGGTTCACTTCGGCTCACCCGCCAGCATGTAGCCGGAGCCTCGGATCGTCTTCAGCAACTTGGGTTGTCTCGGGTCGTCACCAAGCTTGTGGCGCAAGCGAGAGATGCGCACGTCGATCGAGCGATCGAACACGTCGTCCGCGCCGCCCTTCGCCAGGTCGAGCAGGCGCTCGCGCGAGAGCACGCGGCCAGCGTGTTCTGCCAGCACACGGAGCAGGGCGAACTCGTACGAGGTGAGCGTGAGCTCGCGGCCGGCGAGCGCGGCCGTACAGCTCAGCAGGTCGAGCGTCAGGCTGCCCACACAGAGCGACGCTTGCGGCCCCGCGCGCCCGCGGGCTCGGCGCACCAGCGCGTGGATCCGCGCGAGCAGCTCCCGCGCCGAGAAGGGCTTCGTGACGTAGTCGTCGGCGCCCAGCTCCAGTCCGAGTACGCGATCGGCGACCTCTACCCGAGCCGTCACTACGATGATGGGCACGTGCGAGCGCCGGCGAATGCTGCGACAAACCTCGAAGCCATCGGTGCCGGGCAGCATCAGGTCGAGCACGACGACGTCGTACTCAGGGCGTTCTGCGCTTTGGAGGGCAGCCTCGCCGTCAGCCACCCAGTCCACCGCGAGCCCGTAGGTCTCCAGGTACTCCCGCGTGAGAGTGGCTATCTTGCGGTCGTCCTCGACCAAGAGTACGCGAAGCGGCGGGGCAGTCATCGAACTGGTACTGCAGATTACACCGGAAAGTCGGCGTCCGTATGGCCGACACATTCCTACACAATTCGGACAGAGTGCTGCAACGCCCTAGCCTGCACTCTGGTGCTATCGTGTCCCCAGAAACCGATGCACCCCGAGCGTGAAAGCAGCACCGAGTCGAGGCTCGGAAACCTCTCCAGAGTCTGGCGCGTAGCGCTCGCCAGCGTGCTCGCCGTCTGCGGCTGTGAACGGGGGAGTGCAAGTCCGGAACGGAGCCAAGCTCCCGTTCCAGTCAGCGTTCAACCCGTCGTGCGCGCGGACGTGCCCGTCGAGGTTCGCGCGATCGGCACGGTCGAGGCGGTCAGCACGGTGGCCATCGTGCCGCAGGTGACCGGCCGCGTCACGAGCATCCACTTCGCAGAGGGCGCAGCCGTCCGCAAGAACGACCCGCTCTTCAGCATCGATACGCGGCCCTACAACGCCACGCTGGCGGCGGCCCAGGCCGAACTCCAGAAGAGCCGTGCATTGGCCGAAGAAGCCAAGGTCGAGGCGCAGCGCTACCAGGCCCTCGTCCGCGAAGGACTCGCTACCGCGCAGGAGGCTGCGCGCCGCGAGGCAGACAAGAAGTCCACCGCCGCCTCGGTCGAGGCTGCGGAGGCCCAGATCGCCAGTGCCAGCTTGAACGTGCAGTTTTCGACGGTGCGGTCTCCCATCGACGGGCGCACGGGCCAGGTGCTGGTGCACGCCGGTAACGTGGTGCACGCGGGCGACACCGCACCCATGGTCGTCGTGCGCAGCCTCACCCCCGTCAAAGTGGTGTTCACGATCAGCCAAGATCTGTTGCCACGCCTCCGGGAGCGCTTCAGCGGAGGCCCGCTGCCCGTGCGCGCCACACCCCGTGGAGGCGGTGCCCGTAGCTCCGCGGGCGAGTTGAGCTTCATCGACAACAGCGTGGACGCCGCCACGGGCATGCTCACGCTGAAGGCCACCTTCCCGAACCAGGACGAGGCGCTGTGGCCGGGGTCCTTCGTCGACGTCGTGCTGGTGCTCGATGAAGAACAGGGGGCCATCGTGGCGCCCGAGGCGGCGGTGGCCGAAGGTCAACAGGGACCGTACGCGTTCGTCGTCGATGGCGAGAACAAGGCACGGCTGCGACGCGTCACGCTCAAACGCCGTACCGAATCGCGCGCCATCGTCGCTTCCGGGCTGGCCCCCGGTGATCGAGTCGTGGTCGACGGCCTGGTGCGTTTGAAGGAAGGCACCAACGTCCGCGTGCAGCCTGACGTTCCCGCCAAAGCCGACCGAGCGGGCACCGAGGACGCTGCGGCGAGCGGGTCTGGGTCGTGAACATCTCGTCCCCCTTCATCTTGCGCCCGATCGCGACATCGCTCGTGATGGTGGCGCTCTTGGTGTTCGGGCTCATGGCATACGTCCGACTGCCCGTGAGCCCGCTGCCGGACGTCGACTTCCCGACGATTCAGGTCTCGGCCAACCTGCCGGGGGCCAGCGCGGAAACGATCGCGGCTTCTGTCGCTACCCCGCTCGAGAACGAATTCTCCGCCATCGACGGGCTCGACTCGATGAGCTCGCAGAGTTCGCTCGGCACGACCAACATCACCCTCCAGTTCGATCTCAGGCGCAATCTCGACAGCGCGGCGCAGGACGTTCAGAGCGCGATCTCGCGGGCTTTGCCGCGCTTACCGCGCGACATGTCGGTACCGCCGAGTTACCGCAAGGTGAATCCCGCCGACCAATCCATCGTACTGCTGTCGGTCAGCTCGAGCACGTTGCCGCTGTACGTCGTCAACGAGTACGCCGAAACCCGCCTGGCGCAGAACCTCTCGACGGTGCGCGGCGTGGCGCAGGTGCAGGTCTTCGGACCGCAGAAGTATGCGGTCAGAATCCAGGTGGATCCGGCGCGCCTCGCCGCGCGGGACGTCGGCCTCGACGAGGTGGCGCGCGCCATCCAGAACTCGAACGTCAACCTGCCCACCGGGATTTTGTACAGCGGCAGCAAGGCCTTCACCATCGAGGCCGACGGACAACTGGCAGAGGCGTCGGGCTACCGCCCGATCACGGTCGCCTACCGCAATGGGGCGCCGGTGCGTGTCAGCGACGTCGGGCGCGTTCTCGACAGCGTCGAGAACGACAAGACTGCGGCTTGGCGAGGCAGCCCGGAGCGCATCGAACGCGCGGTCGTCCTGGGCATCCGCAAGCAGCCCGGCGCGAATACCGTCGAGGTAGCGCGGGAGGTACTGGCGTTGCTCCCCAAATTCAGCGAGGAGATCCCTCCCGCGATCGAGGTCAACGTCCTGTTCGATCGGTCGACGACCGTGAAAGAGGCCGTGCACGACGTCGAGCTGACCTTGCTGCTCACCCTGGCGCTCGTGGTGCTGGTGATCTTCCTGTTTTTGCGGAGGCTTTCGGCCACGTTGATTCCGAGCCTGTCGATGCCGCTCGCCGTGCTCGCGACGTTCGCGGTGATGTATCTGTGTGGATTCACGTCGAACAACCTGACTTTGATGGCGTTGACGCTGAGCGTAGGCTTCGTCGTCGACGACTCCATCGTGGTGCTCGAGAACATCGTGCGTCACATGGAACAGGGGAAGAGCCCGCTGCAGGCGGCGCTCGACGGCTCTCGCGAGATCGGCTTCACGGTGTTGTCGATGACGATCTCGCTGGCCGCAGTCTTCATCCCGTTTCTGTTCATGGGCGGTATCGTCGGCAGCCTGTTCCGCGAGTTCTCCGTGACCATCGCCGTCGCGATCCTGGTCTCCGGATTCGTATCGTTGACCTTGACGCCCATGCTCGCAGCGCGCATGCGGCCCCCCAATCATGTCCGGCCCCCCGGGCGTCTGTCGCGCGCGATCGAGCGCGGCTTCGACGCGATGCTGCGCTTGTACGATCGCACGCTCGCCTGGACGCTGACGAAGCGGCGCTGGACCTTCGGCTTCACGCTCGTGACGCTCGCTGTGACCGCGTGGCTGTTCGTGAAGATCCCCAAGGGCTTCTTTCCGACCGAGGACACCGATCAGCTCAACATCGACAGCGAAGCCATTCAAGGAATTTCCTACGAAGAGCTGGTGAAGCAACAGGAGCAGGTCGCTCGCATCGTGCAAAGCCACCCCGATGTCGCGGCGTTCATGTCTTCGGTGGGCGCCCGCGGCTCGCGCGGCGGCGCGAACCTCGGCAGCATGTACATACGCCTGAAGCCGCGCGCAGAGCGCTCACGCAGCGCCGATCAGGTCGTCGCCGAGCTGAAGCAGAAGCTCGCCGAGGTCCCCAACATGCGGACCTTCGTACGGCTGCCGCCCCCAATCCGGATTGGCGGCAACCAGACGAAGAGCGAGTTCCAGCTGAGCCTGCAGTCGAGCGACATCGAGGCGCTCTACGAGTTCGCTCCGAAGTTGGAGGCGGAACTCAAGAAGGCAAAGCACCTGACCGACGTCACCAGCGATTTGCAGCTCGAGAACCCAACGCTGCAGGTGCACATCGATCGCGACAGTGCTGCACGGTTGGGCTTGTCTCCTGCCGGCATCGAGGATGCGTTGTACAGCGCGTACGGGTCCCGGCAGGTGTCGACGATTCTCGCGAGCAACGCCAGCTATCAGGTGATCTTAGAGCTCGACCCACGCACCCAGCAAGACTCCGAGTCGCTAGAACAGCTCTACCTGCGCTCGCAGACGGGCGTCCTCGTGCCGATCAGCGCCGTGTCGTCGTTGAGTCAAACCGTCGGCCCGCTGACGGTGACGCACGCGGGGCAGCTGCCGGCCGTCACGCTCTCGTTCAACGTGGCCCCAGGGCATTCGCTCGGGGACGCGGTCGCGGTAGTGCAAGCGAGCGCGGACCGCATGTTGCCCGCGAGTATCTCCACCAAGTTCCAGGGCGCCGCGGAGGCGTTTCAGTCGTCGTTCCAAGGCTTGGGCCTGCTCTTGCTCGTATCCGTGTTCGTCATCTACCTCGTGCTGGGGGTGCTTTACGAAAGCCTCACGCACCCGATCACCATCTTGTCGGCGCTGCCTTTCGCCGGCTTCGGTGCGCTCATCACGCTGATGGCCTTCCGAGTGGACCTGAACGTCTACTCGTTCGTCGGCATCATCCTGCTCGTCGGACTCGTCAAGAAGAACGGCATCATGATGGTCGACGTTGCCATCGAGAAGCGGAAGGAAGGGCTCTCGGCCGAGCGCGCGATCCACGACGCGTGCCTGGTTCGCTTCAGGCCGATCATGATGACGACGATGGCCGCGCTGTTCGGCACGCTGCCGATCGCGCTCGGGATCGGCGCCGGGGCGGAATCGCGGCAACCCCTTGGCCTGGCAGTGGTCGGCGGGCTCTTGTTTTCTCAGCTGCTCACGCTTTACGTGACTCCGGTGCTATTCATCTACCTCGAGCGGCTGGGCGAGTGGGCCGGTCGCCGCCGTCGCGCACGGCCAGCACTCGGTCCCGCCCCCGCCGCCGCTGAGTAACGCCTCACCCGGCTGTCGTCACGCGACGATCGCAAGTATCTCTGACCCATTAGTTAGATCGCGGCGCAAAAAGCAGCGAGACCGTGATCGTACAGCGGCGATGACGGCGCGTCGAGCCCCTCCGGCGGCCCGCTGGGTGCGTGCTGTGCTGAGCTCAAGTGAAGGCTCGACAGCTAGCGGAGATCTGGGCGG
>JAICQQ010000038.1 GCA_025937785.1 Polyangiaceae bacterium | reverse complement strand
GCATAATGCTTTGGAAGCCGATCGCGACTACGGCACAGGCTTCATGGCCCACAAGCGGGCGCGGAAGCCGCTGAAAGTACGGGAACCGCTCGTTCGATACGTGCTGCGAGACGCCGTGCGGGTGGCTTCCACCAGCGTCGCGGCCAGCGGCGCGGGGGACCCAGCGAGTGGCGCGGGGGACCAGCGAGTGGCGCGGGGGACCCAGCGAGCGGCGCGGGGACCCAGCGAGTGGCGGGACGACTGGACTGCGGGAGAGCGTGAGGGGCGGCAGGCCCTGAGGGGGTGGGAACGGGGGGCGCCTTGGGTGTCAGCGGCCGGGGCTGACGACTCATCGCCTCGAGTGCATCGCCTCGTGCTGTGACAATCACCGCTTCTCGGAAGCGAGATGTGTAGGATCCTGAGACTGGGATACTGGAAGCTCTAAGGTTGGCAGGAGGCTGCCAATTGGGCGAGCTTGCCCTCGGCGGGCCCGTCCAGACTCGCCACGGCCGCTGCCAGCTCCATTCGGCTCGTCGTGTGGGCGTTGACGGTCTCGTCCAGCTGCGTGCTGGTGTTCTCGATCAACTCTGCAGGGCAGCTCTCGACACCGAAGCTGCATGCGAGCAGCGTCCGTTCGAGCTCGAGCAGCTCTTGACGTTTGGCGACACAGGCCTCGGCGCGCGTCCGCGCCTGGCTCTGTAGCTCGGCCTCGAGGGGAGCCTCGAGCTTTCGCAGCGCTTTTCCAATGCTGCCGTCGATACCCTCCCGATACGCCGCGAAGCTGACCGGCAGCAGGGCCTCGATGTCGACGAACAGTGCCGGGTTCGTGGCGCCGAGCGCGACGACCCCGTTCGGTGTCACGTCGAGCAGGGGATGCTGCCAGGCGCGCCTGGCGAAGGCGACGCGTTCGCGCATCGCCTCTTCGCGTACACTGGGTTTCGGCAGCCTTGCACGCTTGGACGCGGCCAGCCGATCGAAGATCGATACGAGGTACTTGTCGGCCTTGGCCAACTCGGCCTGGAACTCGGTGTCTCCTTCCAGCGGCGCGGCAGGGGCCAGAGCCGACAGCAGAAAGGCAAGCGTCGCTTCTTGGAGCCGCTCCGGGTCGAGGGAGCTGGAGGCGATCCCCAGAAATCCTCGCTTGGGCTCGCGGAGGTGCTTCACCAGGTCGTTCAGTCGGGCAATCACGGTATTGGCAGCTTCGCCGTTCAAGGCTGCCCGCTGACCCACCAGCGCCAGCGATGGGAACCTCCGGAAGAAAGTCTCGGGGTCGTCCGCGTCGATGGCGCCAACGCGGAGGTAGTGCCGATTGTTTTCGGCGAAGATCCGCGCGAGCTTGATCGGGAGCACGAACTCGGAGTCGCGCAAGACTTTGATGAACAGGTTCACGTTGGGGACATGTTGGTCGCCGACGGCCGCCACGAAGCCCGAGCTGTCGTCGAGCAAGAGCCGGCCTTTCTCCGGCGGAAACCTGGCTTCTTGGACCAGGATCGCGGGCGGCGCCTGCTTGGCCGACAAGAGCAGGAGGGCTTGCTTCAGCGCATCGTCCAGGGGTTGTGGCAGGCTTGCATCGACGCAGCGAGCCCGGTATTCGCCCAGCCCCTTGACCTTCTCGGCGCATTCGAAGTCGTTGCCGCAACTCGTCGTCTCGGTCAACTTTGCGAGTACCGTCGCGCACGGCGTCGTGTCGAGCTGGACCGGCTTTTGGGTGCTCCGTGACACTTGCTTTTCGATCATGCGCACGACGAGAGGGGAGGTGTGGCTGGCGCAACTCGTCGCCCAGAGCTGCGCGGCGACGGCGCAGTCTTGCTCCGCGGGACAGCCTTTGCTGATCAGCTGTTCTCCTTGATAGGCGCACTCGCCGCCGCTGACTTTGCTTCGTTCTTCGAGCTTCGCCACGAGCTGATTCACTTCCGGCACGCGCGCCTCCTCGATCGAAGCGCAAAGCCTGAGCCAATCGTTCGCCAACGTGATGCCGTGTTGGCACAGGGCACCGGAGCAGCTCTGCTCGCCGCGCAGCGCGTCGGCGACGAGTTTGCAATCTTGCGCGAGCTCCCCGCTGCTCTCGGGCGTGGCGTAGAGCCACTCCGTCGATTCCGGTTCGGCACCGTCGGTCTCGATCGAGCCCGTGGCAGGCTTGGGTTTGGGTGAGGGGCCACACGCCGCGACACTCACGGCGAGCCCCAGCGCTACGAGCGACGCTGTCCTCTGCATCGAGGCCACTATTACCACGGGTGGTACAACGTGGGCGCGTCGACCCAGCTCGGACCCCCTTCGAAGCTTCATTCGCGCGGCTCGCGCCTCGCGTTCACGCAAGCGTGCCCCTGGGGTTCACGCCGCGTGCAAGGTTCATACCGGCTCCGGAGCAGCACCTTTCAGGGGAAGCGAGGGCGCGGCGCGGTCGTAAAGGAACTTTGAGCGAAGCGTCGTGTCAGAGTTTCGACAGCGGGTAGCGGAGAAGTTATGCGACTGAGTGGCAATGTGCTGAAGCTGGATCTGTACGGCATTCTCGGGGTGACCCCCACGGCGGGCGTGGAACAAATTCGAAAGGCGTATCGCTCACGGGTGCTGCGGAGCCACCCCGACTTGAAGCGCGAGAACCTGCGGGCCGCGGAACGCCAGATGGTCGACTTGAACGTGGCGGCCTGGGTGCTCACCGATCCTGACCTGCGTTGCCAGTACGATCGCGCCCGTTCACCTTCGGGCCGAGAAAAGTCCCGAGCCTGGTACGAGCGGGTGTGTTTCGGCGACACCGACTGGGTGGTCCCGCCCAAGCCCGAGCGCCCGCGCCTCACGCGCGAACTGAGCGCAATGCTTCACAGCCTGCGGCTCTGGCCGAGTCGGGCGATGTTGCGGGTGAGCGAGTGGAGCGAGGGACTGTCGCAAAACCAGCGCACGCTGTTGACGGCCATGTGCTGTGTGACAGCAGCCCTCCTGATCTCGTACGCGAGACCGCGCTCGATCGTGAAGCTTTTCGACGACGACACGCGCGGGCAAGCGAGTCTCGAAGCAGAGTCGCGCTGAACTCGTGGGTCGAAAGTCGCGGCCGCCTGCGATTGCGTCGCAAGTTTCCGTTGAAGGTATCCGGAGCCCAGGCGAGCGGCACTTTCTGTGCGGGTTCCGAGCGAAAAATGACAGCGTTTCCCCCCCGATTTTTGCGCAATGCAGGAGTTTATGCAGGCATGCCATGGCGCTCGCCCAGCCGCGGCCGCATACTCTGCCCCAGGAGTAAATCATCATGGGCGCAATGAGTCCCTGGCATATCGCTATCGTCGCCATCGTCGTGCTGCTGCTGTTCGGGACCTCGCGCGTTGCCGATCTGGGCAAGGGCTTGGGCGAAGGCATCAAGAACTTCAAGAAGGGTATCGCCGACGAGGATAAGCCCGACGCTTCGAGCGATTCGAGCACCGAGAAGGCAAAGTAGGCCGCCCCCTCAGAAGGGTGGGGGCTCTGTTTCTGGCAGCAATGTTTCTGGCAGCAGTGTTTCTGCCGGCGGTTTTTCCGGCAGCTCTGCTTCGGGCGGTGGTGCGATGGGGTGCGTGTTGCTGGCTGCAGGCGCAGTTGCACTAGAGGCCGGCCCGCTCGGCGACGTGCTGGGGGCGTCCGGGTCTTGGTCGGGAGTTTGGCTCGGCGGCGTGGTGCCTTCGCCACCCGCGTCGCTCTCCGCCGGCGCTTCACTCGGCACAGGAGCAGATTCAGTGGGCACCGCGTCCGGCAGAAACTCTTCCTCGATGGCGTCTTCTTGACCGGGGAACGGCAAGAGACCGGTTCTCGGATCCACCTTGGCTTTCACGATCCCGGGAGGACGCGGAAACTGAGTGTGGGGTTTGTCCTTGTGAGCCGCCTGCATGAAATCGAGCCACGCGGGTAGTGCCGCGACAGCGCCGTACTCACCCCAGCCGAGCGGCAGGTTGTCGTCGTAACCCACCCAGCTGCCAGTGACGATGTCGGTCGAGTAGCCCACGAACCAGGCGTCACGATTGTCGTTGGTCGTTCCGGTCTTGCCTGCGACGGGTCGTTCGAGCGCGCGCGCCCGCCGCCCAGTGCCTTCTTCGACTACCCCGCGCAGTAGGCTGGTGGTCAGGTATGCTTCCTCTTCGGACATCACGCGCCGCTTGGGCGGTTGGGGTGGCAGCGGCAGCTCGGAACCGTCGGGGAGCACGATCTTCGTGATGACCTTTGCCGGCGCGTAGTTTCCGCCCGCAGCCAGCGTCGTGTACGCATTCGTGATTTCGAACACGCTCACTTCGTACGAACCGAGCGCCAATGACTTGTCGGGCTTCAACGTCGAACCAATGCCCATGGCACGCGCCCACTCCACGATGTTGGCGCCGCCGACCTTCTTGAACACGCTTTCGGCCACGTCGTTGTCGCTCTTCGCGACTCCGGCGCGCAAACTGAGCCAGCGCGTGGGTTCTTCGCTGCCCGGTTTGTTCGGGAACTCGAATACACTGGCGGGGGTAAAGTGGCGCGAATGCAGGGCGTAGCTGTACATCAACGGTTTGAAGGAAGACCCGGGCTGGCGCTTGGTGAGCAGGCTCTCGTCCTTCGCGCTGGAACCCGTGCGATCGAGCCCCCCCATCACGGCCTCGTAGCTGCCGACGAGCGCGCGCACTTCGCGGGTCCTCACGTCGATGGCGACGAGCGCTCCCTGCGGAGCCAGTTCGAGCCGGAGTGGGATCGGATCCGACGCCGGTGATGGATTCTCGAGCGCTGCTACTCTCAGCAGCGCCCCGGGTTTGGTGAATTCGCTCGGTGGCAGGCGCCGCGGGTTGTAGCGATCTTCGTCGCGCAGCACGATTCTTCCGAGCGTGTTCCCGAGCTTGACGTCGATAGTGCCCGCGCCGTCGTTGACAGCCGTCACCGTGCCCACGTAGATGCGGTGCCGCTGTGGTGTTCCTTCGAACGGCTTGCCCCAAAGGCGCCGTGATTTGAGCGTGTAGGGCGGCTCGAGCTTCTGGCGCTTCAGGTATTGGTCGAGATTCTTCCGCACGGCCTGGCGCGCGGCCGCCTGCAGGGTAGGATCGATCGTGGTGTGCACCGTGTATCCGCCACGGCGCGCGCGGTCGGGCTCTACCTCCTCGAGGATTTGTCGCACCGTCGCGATCACCTCGGGGCAAAGCTCACTTTCTGCTTCGACGGCCGGCGCGAGCTTCAGCGGCACGATGGACGCATGACCATGCACCTCGCGGGTCATGAAGCCTTTGTTCAACATCTGCTCCAGCACGTAGCGGCGGCGTTCGAGGGCGCGCTCGGGATGTTTGCGCGGAGAGAAGCGCTCGGGAGCCGCGACGATGCCGGCGAGCAGGGCGGCTTCGGCGATATCGACCTCTTTGACGCGCTTTCCGAAGTAATAGCGCGCGGCTTCTTCGACGCCGTAGCGGCCGTGCCCCAGATAGATGTGGTTCAGGTACAGGCCGAAGATTTCGTCCTTGGTCAGGTGCTGTTCGACCTTACGCGCCAAGATGGTCTCGCGAATCTTGCGCTTATAGCTGCGCTCGGAATCGAGCAGCACGTTCTTGATGACCTGCTGCGTGATAGTGCTGCCGCCCTGAGTGGTCTTGCCGGCGCGCAGGTTCGCGGCGAGCGCTCGCAGCATGCCGAGATAGTCGAGTCCTTCGTGCTCGTAGAAAGAAGCATCTTCCGCAGCGAGAAATGCCTGCTTGACGTGACTCGGGATCGCGGTGAACGGGACCACCGTGCGCCGCTCGGTGAACAGGTTCGCGAGCAGGGTGCCGTCCCGAGCAAGGACTCGCGTCACTTGCGGCGGGTCGTACCCTGCCTTGAGCTGCTCGATGCTCGGCAGGTTCGCTTCGTAGTGGCGAACGGTGAAGAACACCACTGCCGCAGCCACGAGCAGCAGCGCAAAGGCCACTTGACTGATCCGCAAGAGAACTCGCTTGCTGGTTTCCGCCCGAGATTTGGGCAGCGCCTGGTTAACAGAGGGCCGGGACCCTGAACCAGTTTTCGGGAAACTCCGTAGGTTGGGGCGCGCCGCAGGCGGTGCGGAGGCGTGGTGCGCGCTGGGGGCTTCGACCTGCGCATGAGAGAGCGCGGCGTTCATCGCAGCACGCAGGTGCTCGGGTTGGGGGGTCGGGCGCTGCCGTTTGATCGCGGGGGCTGCGGGCGGGGCGGAGGGCCCCGGCTCGGAGGGCCCTGGCTCGGAGGGCCCTGGCTCGGGGGGCCCCGGCTCAGAGGATGCGCCCGGGGATGTCGGGTCGGAAGGCGTGCTAGCGGGCGCCGGCTTGGAGGGCGTGCCGGCAGGGGTGGGCAGCGAGAGCGCGGTGCGGGCGAAGGGCAGCGCCGGGTCGTCGTTGCCCGGGGAAGGTTCGCTGCCTGGAATCGGCGGGCGGTCTGGAGGCGTCAGCGCGTTGGAAGGCGGATCGGAGTCTCGCACGCCCATGAGGCTAGCGCCCCATCAGACTCATGACGACCACAGCGAGCACGACCCCAGTCACCAGGCACAATGCCGCTACCCCTATCAAGAGCCCTGGTGTGGGGCCCGCCTTTGCCGGGGCAAAAGGCGCCACGCCGCTGATGGGGGCGTGGGCTGACGCGGGCGGAACCCCGGGCGAGCTGGACATCGGCAAGCGATCGTCAGCGCCGGCGAAGGGCCTCAGAGCGTCGGCGAACTCGACAGCGCTCTGATATCGGTGCTGTGGGTTCTTGGCGAGGGCTTTTTCGAGCACGGCGTCGAGCTCGACAGGCAACTTCAGCTCCGGCCGCCGCTGGCTCAGCGGGATGATCGCTTCGGTGACATGCTTCTGGATGTATTCCATCGGCGTCTTCGCGTCGAAGGGCAGCTTGCCGGTGAGCACCTCGTAGAGAATCACAGCGAGCGAATAGATGTCACTCCGAGCGTCGAGGGTACGGCCCTGCGCTTGTTCCGGAGACATGAACTCCGGAGTGCCGAACACCATTCCCTCTTGCGTGAGAATGACGGAGCCAGGTTGCATTTGGCGTTCCGTCACCTTGGCCAGCCCGAAATCCAATACCTTTGGAAAGTCGGCGATACCGCCTTGCGTGCTGAGGAAGATGTTCTCGGGCTTCAGGTCGCGATGCACGATACCCATTTCGTGAGCTTCCTGCAGCGCCCCACACACCTGCACCAGGATGGGAATGGCACGCGCAGCGGGCATGGGCCCCTCACGGCGCACGCGTTGGTTCAGATTTTTCCCCTCGAGCATCTCCATCACGATGTACAGCGAACCGTCGTCGTCGAGCTCGCCGTACATGAAGACGCGTACGGTGTTGGGGTGAGTCAACTGGCTCATCGCGCGCGCCTCGCGTCGAAATCGTGACGTGAGATCTTTGCGGCCTGCGAGCTTCGGGTGCAGGATCTTGATGGCCACTTCGCGATTCATCGCGGGTTGGGCGGCCCGATACACCGACCCCATCCCCCCCGTGCCGATCTTCTGCAGGATTCGAAATTGGCCGTTGAGCAAGTCGCGGCCAATGAAGGGGTCCTTCGGACGGGGTTTCATCTAGACGACTTGATACCAAAACTCGCTCGAAGGCACGAGCCTCGGATAAACCAGCCTGGCACAAGGCGATGCCGGGCCACGATTCTATGGTGAATGCAGACTTCCTCCAGAGCGCACACTTCCTCGAAAGCGACCTCTTCCGGGGGGCCGGTTTCCGCCATGCTTTCTTTACGCGGCGCGGTGGAGTCTCGGCCGGCCCCTTCGAATCCCTCAATTTCTCGGTGTCAGTCGGCGATGACCCCCTCAAGGTCGGAGAGAACCTGCGCCGGGCGGCCGTCGTTTTGGGCGTACCTAGGAGCGCGTTGTATTTCGCCAGCCAGGTGCACGGAACGCATGTGGAGGAGCTGAGTGGAACCGAGCTCGCGGTCGACGTGATCCAGCGGCAGGCGGACGCCTTGGTGAGCGCGAGGCCCGGCGTTGCCTGTTCCGTCAGGAGCGCTGACTGTTTGCCGGTACTGTTTGCGGATCCCCGTTCGGGGAGCGTGGCAGCAGCGCACGCAGGCTGGCGCGGCCTGGTCCGCGGCGTGTTGGTTACCACCCTCCAGGCGCTCGTTCGTCGTGGCTGTCGCGTCGACGAAGTGCTGATCGCGATCGGTCCTCACATTTCCGTCGGCGCCTTCGAAGTGTCTCCTGAGGTAGCGGCCGAAATTCAGGCCGCAGCGCCGGGCCAATCGGTCGTGAGCTACGAATTCGGTCCTCGCCCCCATTGTGATCTGCGCAGCGTTGCGCGCGCCCAGCTGCTTACAGAAGGTGTGGTCGCCGAGCACGTCGATGACGTGCTCGGCTGTACCATGAGCGATTCCGCCAACTTTTTTTCTTACCGGCGCGACGGCAAGACCAGCGGCAGGCATCTTTCGGCGATTGTGGCCGGCGCTTGACCCGCCCCCGCGTTCCCGCAGCGACCCCGGCTCGATTTTGTTGCACAGAGCACCCAGTCGTTGAGATCGCTGAAGGAGCAGCGTATCGTTACGCGCGCGAAATATCATGCCTTTCCCGATCGCTTGCCCAGTCTGCCGCGCAGCTTTTGCCATTGACGAGGAGCTGTTCGAGCACCGCGTCGTTGGCAAGGGTCTTCGCTTCCGGTGTCCCCAATGCAAAGAGCGTTCGGCGATCGACAGCGTCCGGAAGGACGCGGCGGCGCGGAGCGAAGCCCAAGCCCTACCGCAGTTGGCCCTGTCCGACCTCGATCTGGAGGACACGGAGGTCGCAGAACTTTCTGACGACGAGGTCGCCTCGCTCCCTCCCGAATCGATCGCTCTAGCCAAGGCGATGCGGCCGCGACCCCGACCTCGGCTCGAGAGCAAGGTCGACGACGAGCTCTGGGTAGTGAGCGTCAAGGAAGGCGTGGAAGACCAGGAGATCTTCGAGAGCTCCCTGATCGACCTGATCGGTAAGGGCAAGATGCCCCCTGACGCCATCGTCTGGCGCGAGGGCATCGACAACTGGATACCCCTCGCGGATGTTCCGGAGCTCGCCAAACACCTGCCGGCTGTGACCGACGACAAGACCGGCGGCTTGTTCGGCACCGGCATGCAGGTATCGTTTGGTAGCAACGCAGGCGAGCGCAAGAGCGCGCCGCCGCCGCTGCCCCCCAAGAAACGCTCTTATGGGAGCGCGAAGAAGAAGTCCTACGGCGGCGAAGGGCGAGCCAAGCCGGTGGCATTGTCTCCGGGCTTTCTCTTCTCCGTCGACGATGCCGAGAGTGAACCTCCCCAAGCCGTCGAGGAGCCGCGCAAAGGAGCCAAGGTCGTACCCAAACCGCCGCTGAAAGCACCAAAGCGCGCGGTGACGCGCGATCTCGACTTCAGTGACATTGCAGAAGAAGAAGTCATTCCTTCATCGGGTGCGCCAGCGCTCAGAGACTTGACGGGTTTGGCCAAGGCGACGGAGTCCACGGCACCAGCACCTCCTCCGTTCTTTAGCTCGCTCGGTGGCACGGAGGATGAAGTGCTCGGCCCGCCGAGCATCGACATCACCGATCTCGGCGCACCCACAGTGGAGCCCACGGCGCCCGCGGTTGGAGCGTCCCCCGAAGCACCGGAGTCCGCAGCTGTCGTGGCGCCTTCCAGCAAGAAGGTAAAGCCGGGCAAGAGCAAGCGTCCGCCCGCTCCCGAGAGCGAAGCCGCGCGCCCGGCCAACGAGCGAGCGTCGCAGCCGCGCGCTGCCGCGACACTGGATGTGTCGTCACCGCTGCCCGAGCTACCCGAGGAGCGCGGATGGTTCACGCCCGCGCGGATCGTGGTCCTGCTCGCGATAGCTGCGGCTGCGTATTTCTTGTTCTCGCGCCAGATGCAGCAGAGCGCGCCGCAGGCGCTGCCCGCGCCGTCCGCGCCCGAGTCACCCCCGCTCGCTGCGGAGACCCCGCCCCCGCTCGAGTCACCGGAGCCCAGCGCGGCAGCGACGGCGCCCGAACCGACCGCTGCGCCCGAGCCGATCGCCGCCCCCGCAGCGCCGCCTCCTCCGGGCGAACCGACGCCCGAACCGATCGAACCACCCACCAGGGCCAGCGGCGGGACCGAAAAGCCTGCCGTGGGTGGCACGGGCGCAACGGTTCCGCCCCCTGTGAAAGAAGAGGCGCCGAAGGCAGAGCCTAAGGCGGAGCCGAAGCCCGAACCCAAGCCGGAGCCGATGCCTGCCAACCCCGACGCGCCGCCCTTCAACAAGGACGCTGCGGTGGCTGCCTTGAATACCGCCGTGGCTCAGGCGGCGGGGTGTCGGCAAGAGGGAGATCCGAATGGTACTGCACGCGTCGTGGTGACTTTTGCCCCCTCGGGACGGGTGACGAGCGCCAATCTCAGCGGTCCGCCGTTCGCGGGCACGCGCACCGGCGGCTGCATTGCGTCGACCATGCGTCGCGCGAAGATACCGGCGTTTTCGGGGACTCACGTCACCGTCGCCAAAAGTGTCGTGATTCGTTGAGGTTGTATGCACCCGCGTGCCAGGCCGGACGGTTGCGCGCGCCAGGACCGCCCTTGGACAATCCATTCCCCGGGTTTCCTCCGGCGAGATTGTCTTTTGTCTCCGTGCGGGATGCGTCAGTCCGCTAACATTCGAACGTCCGGTTGACGGTGGTGCACCGTCCGGTGCGGGGGCAATCATCCGTGCTGGCTGGGTTAAGCGGATTTTTTTGGGGGCCGCTTTCAAAAGGCTGGCAAATTGTCAAATTCGCTTTACATTGTACCTGTCGGCGCTGCGCCGGGCCCAGGGTGTCGCACCCTCCCGCCCCATCCCCACTCCCGTGGGGCCTCCGAGCGCGCCCCACCGCGCTTTGCCCCACCCCGGCGTAAGCGCCGACACTTTTTGTGCTGACGCCTGCGTGGTTGGTGACCGCACTCACCTCGCACCAGACACTAGTCAGTAGACTCGCAAATCACGACATCCGCTTCGATTGTTTCGAATGCTTCGGGAGCGCGTTCGATGGGCGCTCGTCTCGTGGTACGGCGCGTCGCACATGTGCCACGGACTCATCGCGACGTCTGTCATCGACTGCTAACATGGCTGATGGCCGACGGTTGCTACTCGAACGGCGGACCTTGCTCGTCGCCCCCATTGCGCAGGTCGGTAGGAGTTTGCTCCTTCGCCACCACGTCCGACGCGCGCGTCAAAATGTCCGGGTTGGTGGCGATGTGGGACTCCAGCCCGTTGACGGATCCATGGCAGCCGCCGCAAAGGCCGTTGAAGAACTCGCGACGGAAGGACTGGTGCGCGTATTCGCCTGGGTAAAACTGCATGGCCTCTCGCTGAAAATGCAGACGAGGCGATGCGTCGGAGGCGAGTTCGGTGGTGACCGCGAGCGTGATCGGTGACCCGCCGTTGATCAGAATCCTGGCGGACCCGTCCTGGTACACTTGGGGGACGCCCAGGCGCCGGCGCCGCAGATAGTACTGCCCGAAGGCGTCGCTGGCGACGTACTCGCCACCGTCGCCGTAGCTGCGCACCCCAGGCTCGGGCGGCAGGTTCTCCCAGACCTCGACCAACCCGCCTTCTGGAATCAGGCGTTCGGAGCGCGTGTTCTGAAACAGCAGGCTCGCGAGCAGCGGCAGATCCAGGAAAGTGATCTGCGCGCGATCGCGCCGCTCCGCGTCGGTGTACACCCTAGTGGCGCCGTTGGCTTCGTCGGGTCGGGACTCGAAGATGCCATGATTCCCCTTCGCGTAGACCGCGACCGGCCAGGCGAGATCACGATCGGAGGTGATCAGCGCCGATCGGGAACCCGTCGCCGGATCGACGACGATGATTTCGAAGTTGTCGTCGATCGCCGTCAAGTCGGTCGCGTCTCCCGCGTAGCTCACGAGCAACCTCCCGTCCGGCAACGGGCTCGGGTGACGATAAGCGCCGGCGGTTCCGTCGAGCTTGCCGGTGGCGCGGCCGTCCAGGATCCGAATCGACTTTTGGTAGAATTCCGGATTGGGCCAGGTCAGTGCACCCTCGTCGCTCAGGTAGTCGGCAGGATCGTCGCTGCCCTGGTCGACACCGATGCTGCGGTTCACGATCGCGAGTGTGCCAGCACCGCGCTGCGCGCCGCGGTCGCTGAAGATGGCTGCGAGGTTCTTGTCCGAAAGCTCCACCACGTCCGTGAACTGGTTGAAGCCGATGGTGCTGCGCTGTCCGAACAGGGGATGGTAGTCACCGCCGTCGAGGTTGATCCGCCTGCCGGCGAGTTGGTAGAAATCGGTCGCGCGTTTCTCGGCGACCATGATCACCCGACCGTCGCGCATGAAGGACGGGGTCAGCTCCTGATCGAGCAGGAAGGTGAGTTGGCGTATCTTGTCGGATTCGCGCACGTACAGGTTCGCGTTGAGACGCGAGGGATCCGCAGGTGTTCGTGTCGGACCGCTGTAGCCGATGGCCTGGACGTTCATTACGTTGCCCCGCGTCGAAGCGAACACTATGCGTCCGTCGGGAGCGAAGCTGGGGTCGAAGTTGTGGATCAGCTCTCCGCCCGCCGAGTAGGCATCGCCGCTGTCGAGCGTCGGCGGGGCGTCGATGGTCGGTTCTACGCTGCAGCTGTCATCGGTCTCGACGACGTAGATCCGGTAGGGAGCGTCGGCCGACGTGCGCGCGGAGAATGCGATGCGGGTGCCGTCCCACGAGACCGCCGGGCGGCGAGCTTGGCTCGAGGTGGGATCGAGCCCGCAGAGCGCCGATAGGCTGGTTTCGGCTCCCAGCGTGAGCGCCCCGCTCGCGTCGAGCGTCGCGGCGACCGAGACGGCCTCGGCGCCTGCCTCGAAGCGCTCGAAGTCTTGCGGAACGCCCGGCCCGCTCGGGGAGCTCTGTCGCACGAAAGCAATGGCGCGCAGCGCCTGCGCAGTGCCCATACGCTCGGCCTTTTCCAGTTCGAACCAGGCGTTGATGACGCAGTACGGGTCCTGCTCGTCGAGCGGGCCGGTCGCGGCAGCCGTGGCGTCACATGCGCTCGGGTCGCCGCCGGATGCCAACAGCGAGCCACCGCGGTGGAGCATGCCACCCGCCTCCAGCAGCAGGTTCTTGCGCACCAAGCGGCTGCTGTTCACCGTGGGTCCCTCGAGCGCTAGCTGCTCGAGCGACAGGTCGTAGTTGGTGCGGGTCGCGGGTAACCCGAAGTGCCCACCGCTGCCCCCGCGCAAGCGATAGTCGTGGAACATCGCCGGGGAGTGACAGCCGAGCATCATGCAGCCGCGCTTCACCAGCATCGGCTGGACGCGGCTTGCGAAAAAGAAAAAGCCGTCGTTCGCGGGAACGTTGGTGGGCCCGCCCTTCAGCTCTGCCCAGCTTTCGATCGCGCGGTGGTCGGGATCGTCGAGCGACGTGAAGATGGTACCGCCCTCGTGATAGGTGCCGCCCTGGCTGGGGGCCAAGCCGCGCCGCAAGATCTCGCTGTCTTGTGTGTTCGTGGAGACGTAGTCGCCGGCGGCGAAGTAGTTCCAGCGGACCTGCTCGTCACTTTCGCCGCACGTCAGGTACAGCGAGTTGGCCGGCGACCCGTGGCAGTTGCCGGCGGCGCAGGTCGAGCGCAGCACCGGGTTCACCTCCCGCCGAAATTGATCGAAGTCGGGCGTGGTCGGCTCGACGCTGGGGTCGAACAGCGAGTCTCGGCCGATGGCGCTCGAACATGCGGAAAACTCGTAAGTAGGGTCGGCGGGCGGCGCGTTGTTTTCCGTCGCCCCGCCTTCGATCCAGCGCGTTAGCGTGGCATAGGCCTGTGCTTCGAACTCGATGGGCGAGCGGCCCGCGTGTCGAATGTCGGTGGTGACGAAGATGGGCTCCGAACCGTCCCACGAGGTCAACCGCAGCTGAAACGGCGGCAACGCCTTGAGCAGCAGCCCGGGGACACCGTACGGCCCATAGTTCACCAACAGGTCACGCCGCAGGTCGAGCGTGTCGTAGCTCTCCAGGTTGAGGTTCCCGGAAGCGTTGCCGCGGTCGTCAGCGGCGCCATGGCAAGTCGATTGGCTCGAACTCGGTGTGCACGACCGCTCGAGAACCGTCGCGATCTGTCGCTCGTAGAAGGTGCTTCGCTCGGGCTTTTCTTCCCTCGTGCAGCCGAGCGAGCTCGCGCAGAGCCCACACGTCGAGAGTAACAAGCAGACTTGCGCTGCGCTTCGCATTAGCTGAACCTTAGCACTCCGTGTTGTCGGGAGAGAGCGCGCTTTGCCGAGCGCTCCGCAAAAACGCGCTCGGTCGCGCGGGGGTCGAGAGCGCACACGTGCGCAGAACCCCAGCAGTTGTGGTGGTGCTCGTTCACAGGCTCGGCCCGCCAGCCCTGTTGGATATCGCCTGTCAGCCTTCAGCCATCAGGTTGATTCGAGGGCATCGAACTGGCTTTGGCGAAGACGGATGACACCGGGCCCGCTGCACTAGAGTCGGCGCAGCGCGATGCGTGCGGCGTCGCGCACGTACCGGTCGGGATCATCCTCTGCGGCGAGCACGCTGGGCCGAGCCGTAGTGTCGGCTATTCGGCCGAGTGCGGTCACGGCAGCAGCGCGTACGCTGGCGTCCGGCTCCGTGTCGGGAGAGGTCAGCAGCACCAAACCCATGACCGCGTCGTTCGCCCCCATGGCCCCGAGGGCGCGTGCGGCTTTGCGTCGCACCAGCGCCGACGGATCGTCGATGAGCGCCACCACCTGGTCTACCCCAGAGAACACGTGTACGCGGAGGGCGCCGTGCAAGGCAGCCAAGCGCACGGCCTCTTCGGGGTCGTGAAGGGCGACGCCGAGTTCGCCGTTGGGACCTTCGTGGTTGAGGCGGGTAAGCGCTTTCACGGCGCTCACGCGGACACGCTCGGAGCCGTCTTCCACGGCTGCGCGTGCGACGTGCGGCACCCCGGATGCCACGAGAAACTCGCCCAGCGCTTCCGCAGCGTAGGCCCGCATGCGGTCATCTTCGGATTCCTGCAACGTGGTGAGCACTTGTTCGTAGACCTGGCCCGGGCCGAATACTCCGAAAATGCGCCGCCGCAGCCACCATGCAGAAATCTCTCGGGTGCGCGCGTCGTTCTCCCAGAGCAGCTCTTTGACGTGCGGGATGCAGTCGAGGCATTCCACGCGTTCGCCATGTTCGAGTACCTTCCAGATCTGCATGGGCGCCACGTTGCCCATGGTGACGGCTTTGATCTCGGTGGGAGTGCTGACGTCTTCGAGCGATACTGGATCGAGGTTCTTGTAAACCCGAGAGCGCCCGTCGTGGACGTTCAGTGAGCCCTCGTCTGCGGACACGAACGAGCCGTGGAACGCGACGGCTCCGAGAGCAAGAGCCAAGGTCGTGAACTTCTTGAATAGGGTTCTCATGACGTTAGTCCTTTTCCTCGTTGCCTACCGGCTCAACGGATCGAGTGCGTAGGGTTGGAAGGTCGAGTTCTGTCGCGAGTAGTACTGCCCGCCCATGTCGATGGCGCGGATCAGCTTCAGCAGCTCCTCGCGGGGCAGGCCGACTTCCGTTGCGTGGTCGGTGCGTGTGCCCGGCAATCCCTCGTGGCTGAATGCTTCGCCCAAGGCCCAGGCGTACTCTTCCGAATCGCGCGATGAAGTGACGTTCAACTTCTCGATCAGGGCGCTGCCGCGTGCGTCGCTCGGGATGCCCCATTGTGGGGGAACTTCTCCGGTCAGCATCAGGTCATCCATCTCCATCTCCATCGCCGCCGGGTAAAAGATCGAAACGTACGAAGCCGGCCACGCCTCGGTGTTGTTGTCGTAGGTGACCGTGATCGGGCGGCTCGACAAATCGAAGCGCGGGATCTCGTAGCTCGTGGTCGTTTCGCCTTCGGTCATCGTGACCGTATAGAAGGTCTGTGCCGCGTCACCGTTCTGCGTCTCGTTGTGGCAACTGACGCAGTAGGTATCGAACAACGCCTGGATCTGGTTGACGTTCCCGGAATCGTTGGCTCCCGACCATGGATACTCGGTGCGGTCAGCCACTGGGATCATGAAGTTCTCGGCGCCCGCTGCCACGGCGTCCGGCAGCTGTTGGCGAGGAATGTCGAAGGGCTCCGTGCGATCCTCGTGGCAACCACCGCACTGCCGGTCTTCACCAGGCATGCCCTGGACCCAAGTCGTCTGGTTGCGGATCGCCAGATCGAACTCATCGACCGCCTGCAAGTGCACTGGGACGAACGGCGGGATTTCGGCGCTCCAGGAGCCGTCGCCGTAGACGCGGGCCTCGCCGAGCAAAGCCGCGCCTTCGGCCATGGTCAGCCCGAACATGGTGGTACCGGGTGCACCCTCGCTCGAGAACCCCTCGATGATGCGGACCTTGACTGCGTGAGCCAAGGCCTCGTCCATCGGCGTGTCTTCGAACTGCGCTCCGGTCACCGTCTCGCCGTGCAGACTGAACAGCGAGGTCTGCTTCACGTCGGCCGAACCAAACGTCGCGGGCAGCGTGGAGTCCTGACTGTTCTGAATCGACGGGATGACGGGGGGCTCGTCGCGAACGACGACGGGCTTGGCGTACAACTCCCAGGTGTCGGGGTGGTTGACGATGTAGTCGTTCTTCCGGTCCCGCGTGTCGTACAGATAAATACCAAAATCGGGCGCGGTCAGGCTGAATTCGTTGTACTCGTTGACGTCGCCGTCGGCCCACGACGTGAGGATGCGACCGTCCGGAAGCAGCGTCGGGCTGCGATAACGCCCGACGGGGGAGCGCTCTTCGTCGCGCGGCACGGACGGGGTCAACACCTCCATCGCTGCCGTTTCTTCGTTGGCGCGCGTCGTGTCCCCGCGCGCGTCGATGTACACCAGCGTGCCCGCCTGGATCGTGTTTTCGCGCGAGGTGCCGACCGCTATGAACGTGTTGGGCTCCTGACCCTCGGCGACCTGCACCAGCGAATTCGAGGGCTTGCTGTGCTGGCCTGCGATCGCGGTCATTTGCGTGCAGTCCGGGTTCATCGAGAACAACTTCACGTCGTTCACGTTCTCGAGGTGCTCCCAGCGCGAGAACCCGACCCGCCCATCGGAGAGGGAGAACAGGTTGATGGTGTGCGATAGATTCTGCGAGCACAGCTTGATGTCCGCATCGCCACCTTCGAGCGTCGTGGTGGCGATTTGAGTCACGATGGCCGCGTGGTTGTACTCGTCGGCGCGCGTCCCCATCTCCGTGTACGGGACGTCGCTGATGAAGGCGATGCGATCACCGGGCAACCAGATCGCGTGCAGTTGGTCGAAGTCGCCGTTGGTGAGCTGATGGATCTCGAACTTGCCGTCGTCGTTCGGCTTCAGCTTTGCCCAGTACAGGTTGTAGCTATCGCTCTCGTCTCGCTTCATCGAGAACAAGACCTTGGTGCCGTCATAGCTGACATCGACGCTCGCGACGTCCGCCTTCTTTTCGTCTGCGATGATGTTCCGGATGTCCCCCGTCGTCAGATCCAACAGCTCGAGACGCCCTCCTGGCACGTAGCGCTTGTAGTCCATGACCTGGCCCATGCCGCCGGAGACGTTCACTTCGACGCTATCGCCGTCCTCCACCGTATGCTGCCGCACGGCATAGACGATCTGACTCACGCTCTCGGTCGAGGGCTCTTCTTTGCTTTCCCCACAACTGAGTTGGAAAGCACCCAAGGTCCCGAGCAGCGCGAACCCCCGGGCGCCGAGCGAGCTATGGTGTCCGAACCTTCGAGCCATGGTCATTCCTCCGATGTGGCGGGCGTGGATCCAATGAAACGACTGGAGCCAGTAGCTTTCTGTAAAGCATGATTCGCGCCAGCCGTTAATCCCTGATATTTTAGGTACTTAGATACCGGTTGCAGAGGGTGTAGGCCCCCACGATCGTGATTGCGTGGGGGAATTGGCCCCCGGGCAGAATTTCGCGCCCGCTCTGTGTGTTCGTGCGGGCGCTCGAACTCGCCGGCGAAATAGCGGTAGGGTGCCGTCATCTTGTCGAATCTGAAGTTTGATGACCAGGGTCTCATCGTCGCTGTCGCTCAGGACCACCTGACCGGCGAGGTGCGCATGGTGGCTTGGATGTCGCGTGAAGCACTCGATCAGACCCTCGCAACGGGATACGCGACGTTCTACAGCCGATCGCGCGGACGGCTGTGGACGAAAGGGGAGTCGAGTGGTCATCGGTTGCTCGTGCACTCGGTCACGGCCGACTGCGACGGCGACACCCTGCTGCTCGGAGTCAGCGCCGAAGGCCCCTCGTGCCACACTGGCGCACAAAACTGCTTCTTCAATCCGGTGGTCCGGTCGACGGAGCCATTGGCTACCGGGACGCCTGTCGCACCTCTGCTCACCTTGCTGGAGCAGACGATCGAGGCCCGCGCGCGAAGCACGAGTGCGAAGAGCTACACCAAGTCACTCCTCGAAGGCGGGCCGGCGCGAGTTGGCGGAAAAATTCGAGAAGAAGCGGCCGAACTGGCCGAGGCGCTCGCCAACGAATCGGACGATCGCGTGGCCGCCGAGGCGGCCGATCTTCTATTTCACCTACTTGTAGGCGTTAAAGGGCGCGGCGTCGGACTGGCTCAGGTTATTGAAGTTCTGCGCGGCCGCATGGGCGTGAGCGGCCACGTGGAGAAGGCGCAACGGTCGAACGCTAGCGATTGAAGTCACAGCGGGTTTGACCGCGCTGCAAGTGCTCGATATCGTGGATACCTACCTGGCCTATCACCGTAGCGAGTACTAGCCGAAAATGACCACGCAGGTCTTGGTTTTTGAGAGCGACGCGGCCTTTGCCCAAGAGTTGGAAGTTGGCCTCGCAGCGTACGATTGCCAAACCACGGTCGTCGACGACGCCAACGCTGGGCTAGCGGCGGCAGCGAATGAGAAGCCCGATCTGATCTTGCTGTCGATCGAGCTGCCCCGCATGAACGGCTTCTCGGTTTGCAACAAGCTGAAGCGCGATGCAGCCCTGAAAGACGTGCCGCTCATCATCATGAGCAGCGACTCGACCGAGGAAACGTTCGAGCAGCACCGGCGCTTGCGTACGCGTGCCGAAGACTACGTTCACAAACCCATCACTGTCGGCGACCTGGTGACTCACATCCAGGAACTCTTGCCGCTGCAGTCGAACGCCGAGGGCGATGAATCCATCATCATCGATGACGACGTTGAGATCGAAGACGCCGAAGCGCTCGACGACATCGACGACGACATCGAGATCGAAGAAGCCGATGTAGTGCCCTCCGGTCGCGACGCCCCCGTCGATCAGGAAGTCGACGATTTCACGGAGCAGGCCTTCGGCGCCCTGATGGGGGACGGCCCAACGCCGTCGCAGCCCGCTCCCGCTCCCGCTCCGGCTGCGCCGCAGCAATCGTTCGTGCCCGAAGCGCTCGCGCTCGACGAAGAGGTCGAGATTGCGTCGGTTTCGGAGCCGCCGCTGCACGTGCTCGAAGAGAGCGCCCGGGCCGACGATCTGTTTTCGTCCCAAGCCCCGCTGCCCGATCCCGTCCCTATCGCGGTGCCCGTCATGGAAGCACCACGCCGGCCTTCGACGCCGCCCCCGTCGATGCCTCCCAGCATCCCCCCGGCCTTACTCGAAGCCGAGAAGCGCAAGGTGGGCGAGCTGACCGAAGAGCTGGAAGGCGCACAAAGACGCATCGCCACTCTCGAAACCGAAGCCATGGCGACCAAGCGGGCGGATGCCGAGCTGGCGCGGCTCGAAAAAGAGGTGGAAGAGCTGCGCCAGAAATTGGCGTCGGGCAAGGGTGGCGGCTCCGCGCGGGAGTTCCTCGATCTGCGCGAGCAGCTGAACTCGAAGGACAAAGAGATCCTCGAGCTGCGCGATCAGCTCAATCATCGCGAGAAAGAGCTGTTGGGGTTGCGCGACGGCTCGCTCACGCTCGAACGCGAGAAGGCCGATCTCGACGACAAGAACATGGAGCTCGGGCGCCAGCTGCACGACCTCCAACGCACCAGCGACGCGCTCCGCGACGACAAGGAGCAAGCCAGCAAGCGTGCGGACGACTTCAAGCGCAAGGCCGAAAAGCTCAAGAGCGAGCTCGACGCCAAAGCGCAAACGCTGGAAGAGCTTGCGAATCAGCACAGCGCCCAGCTGGCCGAGGTGGAAGCAGCGCGTCTAGCCCTGATCGACGAGCAGCGCGAAGCCGTCGAAAACGCGCAGCGCGAAGCCGAGGCGCGCCTGAATGCGGCCGTTGAAGCGGCCAACGCCGCAGGGCGTCAGGCAGGCATGGAAGCGGCGCAACGCGAAGCTGAGCTGAAGCTTGGCGAGGCCCTGGCGGCCCGCGAGGCCGCGCTCAAAGCCGAGCATGACGGGAAGATGGCGGCGCTGCACCGCGCCAACGAAGAGTCGCTCGCGAAGCTACGTGCCGAGCAAGAGCAGGCCATGAAAGAAGCGACCGAAGCAGCGGCGCAGCGCTTGGCCGGGCGAGAACGCGAGCTCATCGCGGAGCTGAACACCAAGGTGTCGGAGTTGACGTCCCAGCGCGAAGCTTCGGAAGCAGCGCGCGACGCGCGGATCGCGTCGCTCGAAGGCGACCTCGGTGCCCGCACGGGTGAGCGCGACCGAGCGCAGGCCCTGGCTTTGGAACACGAGCAAAAGGCTGCGGCGCTGCAGTCGACGCTGAACGACGTGCAACGCCAATACGAAGCGGTCCAGGCCGCCAATAGCGAGCAGCGCACGCGCATCGAAGCGCTCGACGCGGCTCTGGTCGAGCAAGGTGACGAGTATGCGGACCTGAGCAAGAAGCTGGTGGAGCGCGAGAACGCCGTAGCGGCACTCGAAGCCGATCTGGCGGCGACGCGGCAGCACCTGAGCGAGGCAACCGCTGCCACGGATCGCGAGAAAGAGAAAGTCCAGCGCGCGCGGCAGAAGTGGCAGGATGACCAGGGTTCGCTCGAACGTGCCAAAGACGCTCTGGCAGCGGCGCTGGCGCGCCTGGAAGAGACCGAAACCCGCTCCCTCGACTAGCGGGCACGTTCACGCACGCGCACGCTCACGTCTGATCCTTGGTCATTCTCGTTTGCATGTGCGAGTTCGGAATACATGCATGCCATCACTGCTGATCGCAGCGAGGTCAATCCAGCATAATAGCGCACTCGGAGGCTGCCACTCGGCGTTGGCTGTCGATGAACGATTGAAAAAATAGAAATGGCGAACTTCGCGACCTTGGCGCCTCGGCGCCTTGGCGGTTGTCATGCGCCTCCAGTTGTACGCAAGGCGATGAGAAAGAACTGCTACGACATCAGCAAGGAAATGCGATGATCATCGGACGTTCACGCTTACGGGCCTTCAGGGACGGCGTAGCAAGAAACCGCTGAGGCTTCGGGCGCTCAGGTCTCGAAGCGGACCCAGCGACCCTTGAGCAGCCGTTCGTGAGGGACGAACCGCGCTTTGTAAAGCATCCGATCACAATCGGCAATGTAGAGACCCAGGTACAGATGTCTCAAGCCCCAGCTCTTGCAGAGCTCGAGCTGCTTCAAGATCGAGTAGGTTCCGATGCTGTAGTTCGAGTAGCGAGGGTCGAAGCAGCAGTACACTGCGGAGATCGAGCGCGCGCCGCGGTCGGAGATGGCGACGCCGATCAGCTTGCCACCCAGGTTGAAACGAAGCTCGAAACTGTCGCAGCAGGTGCTCACCAAGAAGTCGCGGTAGCCTTCCTGATCGATGGCGGGCTGACCGTCGTCCAGCCCGCGACCTTGCTTGTGTAGGTTGTAGAGGTCGACGCGCCGTTGGTCCACGGTGGGTGGTCCGATGCTGACCTTCAGTTCGGAGTCGCCGTGCCGCAGCACGCGCCGGTGGCTGCGGCTGAACTGGAAGTCGAGCGCGTCGAGTCGGATCGGTTCGCACGCCTCGCAGCTCGGGCATGCGGTTCGGTACAGGACGAACCCTTGCCGTCGATCGCCCGCGGCGAGACGTGCGTCGAGCTCTTCGCGATCGAGCGGTCGCGACGGCAGCCTCAGCGGCATGCGCGCGGTTCGGTGGCTCAGGTACGGGCAGCGCTGCGCCTTGTCATAGACGATCAGCTCCGGAGGAGTACCTGGAAGCAGCCGAGGAACACTCACTGACTCCAGAATAACCGTAGGACGAGCTTTGCGCACTCACCACGTCGCCGGGCCGCGAAAATGGCCTTTATGCAGGCGCTCGTAGGATGAGCCCGCACCAGTGCGACACGAACCGGGTGAAGCGTTCTCGTACCTCTTCGGCGGTGGCTTGGACCTCGGCGTGGCTGAGTTCGGTGTCCGACAGCCCTGCGGCTAGGTTGCTGATCAAACTCACCCCGCCGACGCGCGCCCCCATTTGCCTAAGGGCGATGGTTTCAAGAACGGTGCTCATACCCACCGCGTCTGCTCCGAGCAGTCGCAGCATACGGATCTCTGCTGGAGTTTCGTAGCTGGGACCGAGGACACCTGCGTAGACTCCCTGCCTGAGCGACATGCCGAGCTCTTGGGCCGCCTGCAGCGCCAATGTTCGCAACCCAGGGTCGTAAGCGAAGGTCATGTCGCTGAAGCGTGGTCCCGTCGCCGGCGCTGGGCCGAGCAGCGGATTGTGCCCCGTCAGATTCAGGTGGTCGGTCACGAGCATCAGATCGCCGCGCTGGAATCCCGCTCCGAGCCCGCCGGCCGCATTGGTGATCAACATCGCGCCTACACCGGCGGTGGCCAGCAGCCGAACCGCGAATACGACTTCTTGTGGTGTGTAGCCCTCGTAGAGGTGCGAACGGCCCTGCAGACACGCGATCGAGTGACCCCCGAGGCGCCCGACCCAGAGTTTTCCTGCATGGCCGCCGACGCTGACGCCGGGCATCCCTGGAATCTGGCGGTAGTCCAGCGCGCGCGCCTCCTGGAGCTGGTCCACGAACGCTCCCAACCCTGACCCGAGGACGATCCCCACCGTCGGTCTGGCCCCATGTTCAGTGAATAAATGTTCGATGGCGTCGGTTGCTGGGTTCACTGCGGCATTCTGCAGACCATGCGGTCGGAGGGCAAGCTGGCTCTCGGACTCTCGGGCGTCGGAATTGACGCGCGATTCAGGGTTGCTATGGTCGCCGCCCCCACGGCTCCAGCCTTCGGCTGACCCGTAGGAGCTGCCCAAAGAGGATCCATGGCTAGCAAGTTTTCCCAGTTTCTCACTGACAACAAGATCGACGCTCGCCGCATCATCGCCGCGTCCAAATCCATCGAGGCGCTGCGCACGGAAGATCGTCGAGCCAAGTTGGCCAAGCGCACCGCCAGCGGCGACAAGCCCGCAGCGGACGCCGACGCCAAGCCCGCCAAACCTCGCAGCGGTCGCCCGGTGAACGCGGTGCTGCTCCGTCGTTTGGAGGCAGGCGGCAAGGTGAGTGGGCCAGCGAAACAACGGCTGGTGCGCGCGCTGAACCACATCCTCGCTGGGCGTAAGAAGGACCCGGTCGAGCTGCGCACTCTTTTTTGAGCGAAGTCTGACTTGACGAGCTGGGGGGCGCTGCCCCTGCGCGCGGTGTCGGGTGCGTCGATCACGCACACCGACATCTTCCGCGGCGCTAGCAGTACAGTCGGCCGTGGCCGAGGCTTGAACGCCACACCCACGACGTGCATCCAACGGCTAGGTGCTCGAAGTTCACGTTTCTGGTACGAACCACGACCCCGCGGGCGCCGCTCTGAAGCTCGCGAGCTCCCCACGATACCGGCGTTCCCCGCGTGGGACTTTGCCACGCTTCGAGTCGTCGGCGCCTAGGATCGTATCACACGAGCCGAGCGCGAGCGTGCGCGCTAAACTCGGCAGCGTGGACGACGACGAGGAACTCGTCCGGCGATGCAGAGAGGGCGACCGCGCGGCTTTCATCCAGCTGTTTCGCCGGCACCGTGAGGACGTGGTGCGCTTGGTTCACCGTATGCTCGGGCCGAGCGCCGACTTGGAAGACATGGTGCAAGAGGTGTTCTTGCAGGTTCACCGGAGCGTTGCGGCGTTCAAGGGCACGGCCCGGTTCTCGACCTGGCTCTACCGCGTCACCGTCAACGTCGTGCTCATGCATCGCCGCTCCGCCCGCAGCCGTCCCAGGTTCGCGGTCGAAGCCGAGGCGCCGCCAATGGTCGACGGCAAACCGCTGCCCGACGAACTCGTGGCCCGCGACGCACGTGTGAAGGCGTTCTATCACTTGCTCGATCGCCTGAGCGAAAAGAAGCGGACCGTCTTCGTGCTGCACGAGATCGAGGGGCTTGCCCCCTCTGAAATTGCGGCGTTGGTGGGGGCCCCAGTGCTCACCGTGCGCACCAGGCTGTTCTACGCGCGCCGTGAGGTGCTGCAATTTCTCGCTGACGAACCCGAGCTCTCGAGCATTTCGTACGAAGTCGAAGGGCGCGAGGCGCTCGCCGCGCAGATCTCGCGGAGGCCGGTATGACGCGCAAGTCGCCCGAACGGGACAGCGTTTACGCGCGCACCCTGGCCGAGGTGAAGCGGAACGCGCCCGACGAGCTAGACTGGAAGTTGGTCGAGTCGCGGCTCTTGGCGCGCCTCGATCGCGACCCGGTACGTCCGCCCGTGCGTCGCGGGCACTGGCTTGGCGTGGGTGTCGCCGCAGGCGTGGCGCTGGCTGCGGCCGTGATGCTGCTGGTCATGAGCGTGCGTGAGCCGGCACCCCAGCCTAGCGCAGACGTGCCCGTGCTCGCAGTCGACTCTGGCACGCTGACCAATGCCGCGACGGTCGACAGCGACACCCTCACCGAAGGCCGCCGTTTCGTGGCGGGTGCGGCGGGCACCAGCGTGAAGCAACCAGGCCTCGCTGAATGGTTGCTCACCCGTGGCAGCAGCGCCGAAGTGAAAGCGCTGCATCCCGCGGTCGTGATCCAGCTACAGGCTGGCACACTGCAGGCCGAGGTGGTCCCCAGCGCCGCGCCCGAGAGCTTCGTGGTCGAGGTCGGCGGCCTCCGGGTGGCCGTCCATGGCACCGTCTTCTCCGTCACGCGCGAGGGAGACGACGCGTTGGTGCGCGTCAGCGAGGGCGTGGTCTCGGTCGGCAGAGTCGGGCAAGAGCCCACCACACTGCTCAGAGCGCCCGCGTCGGCGCGTTTCGCTGCGACGGGTGCTCGCGCCGGCGTGCATCATCAGCGTCGCGGTAACGTGTCAGTGGTGGATGCAGGAGCGCTGCCGCCGACAGCCTCCGTGGTCGAAGAGCTGGACGCCAGCGCCGAGCTGTCCCTTCCGAAGGAACCTACGTTCGAAAGCGTCGAACGTGGGTTGGCAGCCACCGAAGACGGTCTGCGCGCTTGTCTGCGCGAACACGCCGCCCACACCGGCTCGGTGAAACTGTCGCTGCATACTCGCGTGACGTTGAAGGTGGATGCCGACGGTACGCTCGACGAGTATCGCTTCGTTCCACCGTTGGCTCCCGCGATGCATGCGTGCGTCGACCGCTGGTTCGACGACGTGCGCTTCTCGCAGTCAGAGGTGGGAGCGCTGGTGATTCGCGACCTGGAAATCGAACGCTGAGCTACTGGCGTCGCATCACGACCGAGCGATTGTCGTCCAGCATCCAACGCAAGCTGCGCTCGTCATCCAGCACGATGCGCAGGTCTTCTTGTTTGCCGTCGTTCTTCGCGACTCCGAGGCGCACGTTCTTCTGGTGAACGCTGACGACCTTGTAGTGTGCCGTGCGTGGCTCTTCGGCGGGGATGGCGACCGTAAGCTCGTTGCCCGCGAACTCCAGGCTAGTACCGCGGGCCCATCCGTTCGCTGCGGCCGCGACCTCGTCGTCGAAGTTTTCGACGGACTCGCCCATCCAGCGTCCCTCCAAGGTCCGTTGTACCGGGTGGTTGCAGGCCAATGCCCAGAGCCCGCTCGCGAGCAGCAAGGCGCGGGCGAAGGGGCGGCGGTGGGTGTGTCGAAACCGAGAACCAGTCACGAAGCAAATTGTAGGGCGCCCACGTACAACCGCCTACATTTCTGCCTTAAGTTTTCGGGCGGACTTGGCGCGTTCGGCGCTAGAGCGTGTGGACATATTTTCCACTTGGCGCGCGTTCAGTATTTCTTCGTGTTTTCTGAACGTCGCCGCGAAGCACGCGGAGGCGTAAAACGTCCGGCGGTGTTGTTCGAAACTGTCAACACGCTGTAGAACGCGGACGACTTCTATAAGGTCGTCAAGGGGTGGTGCAGCAGCGCGTGCCTAGGCTGTAATCGTAGTACTCCGCCGGGTGCGATTGGATCGCCGCGTCGCAGCCCTCCTTCGTGGCGCGCGAGAAGAACCCACCGACGAAGGTCCCGTCAGGGTCGTCGATCCACTCGTCGAGGTTCCCCACCATGTCGTAGACGGCGTCGTTGCCCCATTCGCTCCGACAGGTGGAGGTCTCACCGGTTCGGCGCAGCAGGGGCCGGCCGCGCTCTTCGGTGAGGTTCAACCTCGGATCGAGGTGGTGAATGCTGGCGTCCCCGTGCAAGAGCGCCG
Source organism: Polyangiaceae bacterium (assembly GCA_025937785.1). Classification (GTDB taxonomy): domain Bacteria; phylum Myxococcota_A; class Polyangia; order Polyangiales; family Polyangiaceae; genus JAICQQ01. Next base: position 22,634 of record JAICQQ010000038.1, on the reverse strand, counting down.
CTGGATGCGCCTCGCGGAATACGTTGCAGCGGCCAGGCTCGTAGCTGTCTCCGTAGGGGAATTTGCGCCCCTGCTGGCCGCGGCAAGCGAGCACCCATTCGTCGCGGGTGCACAGTCGCTTGCCCGCATTCTTGCAGGACCGTGTGGCTCGTTCGAGGTTCAGGTAGCCGCTGGGAGTGACGCCGCGCTCGGAGGTCGCGCGCACGTCGAACGGCCCCTCGAGCTGGAAGGCGGGGGGGGCGGGCACCTGGAGCGAGCGGCCCAATCGTGTGGACGAGCGCGCGGCCGCTGACAGCCAGCGCTGGTGCGTGGCGCGGAGCTGCGTCTGCTCGGGGTGGTAGTAAGGCGATAGGGTTCGGTGCTGGGCGGCGTCCCGCAGGGAGGTCTCGTAGCGATCGATGCAAAAGCTGTGGCTGATCTCCACCATTTCCGCGGGGCAGCGTCCGAGTAGCGGAGTAGGCGGCATCAGCTCCGGAAACGGGGCTTCGGTGGGAGCCAGATCTCCAGCGTCCGGGAGGAAGAGCAGCCGTGGGGTGTCGTACGGCAGGGCGCTCGCTGCGGGTGGTGGCGGCGCCGGTGCGGCCGGCGCGGGTGCGCGTGCAGACGCTCCAGTGGTGGGCGCTTCGTCGCGATCGCACGACGCCAGCGCCAACAAGCAACCGAGCAGCGCCCCTCGCTTCGCCCGCACGCCGCGCCCGGTCGGGAGAACCGCGGCTACTTGCCTCGGTAGACGATCAGGCCGTGTGACAGGTCGTACGGCGAAACCGCGACCCGCACGCGATCGCCCGGCAGAACTCGGATGTGGTGGCGCCGCATGCGCCCAGACAGCTGCGCTCGTACGATGGCGCCACCTTGGTCGACCCTGATGTTGTACTGGCCGCCGCCGAGAGCGTCCTGAATGACACCCTCCATCTCCAAAAGGTCGCCTTTACTCATACGTGGTTACACCTATCCTCGAGCCAGGCGGAAGCTGACATAAGGAGTCCCGAAGCGCAAGGCCGTCGGGCCCCGGCCGACCCCACGGAAGTTGTTCGGCGAGCAGCTCGGGAGCGATCCCATAACATCTTATATTTACAGCACTTATTGGTGAACCGGCCTCGAGGCTCTTCCGAGAGCATGGCGGAGTCGTGGTATGGCAACGCGCGACGACCTTTCCCTCGCACCTCCGAGCACCGAGAACCGATGTCCTTCACAGTTACCCTCTTCGACTTCAACGGAGTTCTCGTCGATGACGAGGCGGTTCACCTCGAGGCGTTCCGCGATGCGCTGCGGCCGCTGGGCATTGCAGTGACGGACGCCGACTACTGGGATCGCTACATCGGTTTCGACGATCGCGAAGGGTTCGCGGCCATGCTCGAAGATGCTGGGCGAGCCGCGCCGCCGGAGCTCGTCGAAGAGCTGATTCGCGCCAAGCGTCCGCTGTACCTGGCTCGCGCCGAACGCGAACTGAAGAGTTTTCCACGCGCCTCCGCGCTGGTTCGCGAGCGAGCTCTGCGGGGGCCGGTGCTGGTGGTGTCCGGTGCCTTGCGGGACGAAATCCGGTTGGGCCTGGCGCACCTCGAGGTCGCGGACTGCGTGACGCACGTGGTGGCCGCCGAAGACACCTCGGCGAGCAAGCCCGATCCGGAGGGGTACCGCCTGGCGCTCACATGGCTCGCCGCACACGGGCGTGGCGACGCGCAACGTGAAGCGGTCGTCATCGAAGATTCGCTCGCTGGCATCGCCGCCGCAAAAGCCGCTGGGCTCTGTTGCATCGCAGTCGGGCACAGCTACCCGCTGGACAAGCTCGAAGCTTCCGGCGCTGACCTGGTGGTTCCCGATCTCGGGGGCATCGACGCTGCCGTGTTTGACAAGCTCTATGCCGAAACGCGTTGAACTTTCGGCCTTTTGCTTGGCCCTGACGATCGCCGCGGACGCAAGCGCTGTGCAGGCGGACGGCGCTCTGCTCGGGCCAGGGCCCGAAGCTTGGCGAGACGCTGAGCTGGGCGCCGTGCGCGGACTTACGGTGGGGCCGATCGAGAGCGCCTTTCACCCCGATCGAGGCTACGGCTCGGAGGCGTGCGCGCTGGCGATGCAGGACGCCCGTCGGTTCGGCGCGAATTGGGTCAGCATCACGCCGTTCGGTAGGGTCTACGACCTCGCGCCGAGCGGAGTTTCTCTGACTTACGAGGCGCCGTTCCGTTCGAACCGGAGGCGAGTGATCGCGGCGATCCGCCAGGCGCACGCCGCCGGGTTGAAGGTAATGTTGGTGCCGCATTTGTGGGTCGAGAACGGCGAGTGGCGCGGCCTCATCGATCCCGGCGACGACGCGGCGTGGGAGAGCTGGGCGGCGGGCTACCTGCGTTTCGTCACTGAATGGGCGGGGGTGGCCCGTGAAACCGCGGCCGAGATGCTGGTCGTGGGGGTCGAGCTCAGGACTTGGGTCACGACGCAGCGCGCGCCGAGCTTCGCCGGTGTGATTCGAGAGGTCCGGCGCCTGTACCCCGGTCTCCTGACCTACGCCGCCAACTGGGATGACGTCCACGACACGGTGATCTGGGGTGAGCTCGACGTGATCGGGGTCAACGCGTTCTTTCCGCTGGCGAAAGCCGCCGGCGATCCATTGAGCACGCTCGAGCAGAGCAGCCAGCGCATCGCAGGGGAGTTCGAAGAGCTAGCCCGCACCTGGCAGCGCCCGATTCTGTTCACGGAGTTCGGGTACACGGCCCGCGTCGATCCTGCGCTCGAGCCGTGGCTGTGGCCCGAGCACCTCGCAGGCGTCGTGCCCGACGAGATCGCCCAAGCCAACGCGTACCGCGCGCTCTTGGGCGCATTCATCTCGAAACCGTGGTTCGTGGGCGGCTTCGCGTGGCGTGTCTTCTCCGATCCGTACGATCTCTCCCAAGAGCCGGAGTGGGGATTCTCGCCTCAAGGGAAACTTGCGGAGCTGGTGTTGCAGGACGCGTTTCGCGCTCATTGGGCCACGGATGGTGACCGGCTGCCGGGACATGCTCTCGCGGAGAAATCTGCAACCCGGGTGCACCTGGTTGGTATCGAACCGTGAGTCGCGGGTAGGTAGCCCGTTTCACCACGAGCGGCGCTCGTCGCGGCCGCACTGCGTTGTTGCAATGGTCCTGTTGCACTCTTGAAAGCAACCGAGCGACGTCGATTGCGCCCGGCCCTGACCGGCTATTTTATTATCTTTCCCAGGATTTGGATCGGTATAGTCGTGGTCCTGTGTCGAAGCGAGGGACTGCTCGTCGAAGTCGCGCGCGGTGGTGGGGTGGTCGCGTCGCAGTCGTTCTGGCTGCTGGGGTCGCGCTGAACTGTGGAGCGTCGGGAGATGGCGGCGCGCTGTTCGATCCGATGGACCCGGTGACGGGTGGCACGACCTTGGGGGTGCCAAGTGTGACGGGCCCTGACAGCACAGCCACGACGGGGCCGGCGACTAGCAGTACCAGCTCCAACACGGCGACCGGCATGGGCGACAGCGTGGGCGGCACCGGCGGGACAGGCGGTGCCGGAGCGAGCAGTGGCGATGGTGGCAGCGGGGGCGCGACGGGTACGGGCGGTGGCGGGGACGCGAGCAGCGCCGAGGGCACGGGAGGTAGCGGCGGATCCAGCCACCAAGCCGTCGGGGGCGCGAGCGGCGGTACGACCGCGACCGCGAGCACCACCAGCGGCGCAGCGAGCACCACCAGCGGCGCAGCGAGCACCACCAGCGGCGCAGCGAGCACCACCGGCAGCGCAGCGAGCACCACCGGCAGCGCGTCGAGCGCTGGCGGCGCTAGTGACGGAAGCGGCGGTGGCGGCGGGACGGAGGCCTTCGGTGGCGCCGGCGGTGCGCTGGGCGGTGCTGGAGGTGCCTCGAGCTGCGGCTTCGAGCAGCGGCCCAACACGGTATACTTCGCGCTCGATCGCTCCTCGAGCATGGGGGATGACGACTTCTGGGATCCGGTGAAAGAAGGCCTGCTGGACACCGTGGCAGCCATGCAAGGGCGCATGCGTTTCGGGTTCGCGGCGTTCACGGGGCAGGCGGGTTCGACGTGTCCGCTCGACCTTACCGCTGCCACGAGCGTCAAGCTCGACAACCTGGCCGGGATCACGTCGGTGCTCGATCCCCTCGAGCCTCCCGATCCGGAAGGTGTCAAGGGCGAAACCCCAACGGCGGCTGCCGTGGCCGCCGTGCGCGCGGAGCTCGCGCTCGATCCCTCGCCCGGCGACGTCTACGTGCTCTTGATCACCGACGGCGACCCAGATTTCTGCGACGATGCCGAGCCGGCGTGCCCGAGCGACGCGCTCGTGTACGAACTTCAGAGCGCGTATCTCGAAGGGATCGAGACGCGCGTGTTCAACATTGCTGGCGGAGCCGCGACCGCTGCTCGGCTGGGGACGTTCGCGCGCGCGGGCCGGGGCCTATCCGTGCGTGGGAACTCCCCGAACATCCACAACACCTGTCGCACGGACGCGACCTGGGCCGCGAAGCTTTCGGCGTTGGGGCGTGGCGCAGGCCAGAGCCTCGGCAGCTACGTGATGGGCGCACCCGCGGGGAGCTACGTCACCCTCGACCCCAGCGACAGCGCGGCGCTGAGCGCGACGCTGACGAACGAGGCAGCGGCTCTGCTGAGTTGCTTCTTCGATCTCGAGGGCGGTACGCTGGGCGAAGGCGAGGAATCCGCGGTGTCGGTCGAGCTAGCAGGCCAGCCGTTGGCGTACGGCGACGCGGACGGCTGGACCTTGTACCAGGGCACGCTGCTCGAGCTCACCGGAGAGGCCTGCGCGACCTACCGGAGCGCCGCGGCCCCGACGCTTCGCATCGACGTCGAGTGTGACGTGCTCGAATGACCTCGGATCAGGCGCGATGCTGCGTTCGATCGTAAGCGAACCAGAGGCACGCGAGCCCGAACCACAGCACTCCGGCCGCCGCGAAGAAGCGAAAGCTACGGGGGCCCGGGTCCAGCGTGGCGGCGCCGGGGGCACTCTCGTCGTAGTAGACCAAAACCTTGCTGCCCGGGGACAGTTCGGGCGCGCTCGCCAAGACCTCGGCTTCATTCTTGAAGCTTCTGCGTAACAGTCGCGAATCACGAGCCTGGTACGTGACTCCGGCGCGCTGATAACGAAACTCGACGTCGCGGTGCCAGTGTGCGTTGATCTCGTAGGCTCGGGCGCTGACGACTTGACCCTGGACCTGGCTCTGGGGGCGCGCTGCACGACGCTCGGCATACAGCGCCGCAGCGCAGCATCCCAGCGCAACCAGCAGCAAGGTCACGGTGACGCGGCGCCGGCGCGCCGAGCGCTCGCCCGTCATGCCTCGCGATCCTGCCGACGAATCGGCTTGCCTAGAGCTCTCATCAAGGGGCAGAGTTTGGCGTCGACATGGCGCCACACCCTCTCGCTGGAAAGAAAGCCCCTTTCGACGTGTTGGTCAACGTTCCGCGTTTGCTCAGCGCGTATTATACAGAAACACCCGACGTCGACGAGCGCTCCCAGCGCGTCGCGTTCGGCACTTCCGGGCATCGCGGTTCTTCCCTCTCCGCGAGCTTCAACGAGGCACACATCCTGGCGATCGCGCAGGCCATCGCCGAGTATCGGGCCAAGGGCGGCGTGACCGGTCCGCTCTTTCTCGGCAAAGACACGCACGCATTGAGTGAGCCGGCAGAGCGCAGTGCCCTCGAGGTGTTTGCGGCCAATGGCGTCGCAGTCATGGTCGACGCTGCGCTGGGCTACACGCCGACGCCTGCGGTCTCTCACGCAATTCTCTCTTACAACCGCGGGCGCTCGCAGGGGCTCGCCGACGGTGTCGTGATCACGCCGTCGCACAATCCACCGCGCGATGGCGGCTTCAAGTACAACCCGACACACGGTGGCCCTGCCGCCGCAGATGTCACGAAGTGGATCGAAAGCCGCGCCAACCAGCTCTTGGCCGAACAGAATCGCGGCGTCAAACGCGTGCCCTACAAGCAGGCGTTGGCTCGCGCCGGCCGGTTCGATTACATCGGGCCGTACGTGGCGGCGCTGGCGCAAGTGATCGACATGCCGGTCATCCAGTCATCCGGTCTCAAGATTGGCGCCGACCCCATGGGCGGTGCGGGCATCGCGTACTGGGCACCCATCGTCGAGCGATACGGGCTCGACATCGAAGTGGTGAACCCCATCGTCGATCCGACCTTCGCCTTCATGACGCTCGATTCTGACGGGGAAATCCGCATGGATTGTTCGTCGCCGAATGCCATGGCCGGTCTGATCGCGCTGCGCGAGAAGTACGACATCGCCTTCGGCAACGACACCGACTACGACCGCCACGGCATCGTCACCAAGGACGGTTTGCTCAACCCCAACCACTACCTTTCGGTCTGCGCCAGCTACTTGATCGAGCACCGACCCGAGTTTCCACCCGGGGCGGGCGTAGGCAAGACGTTGGTCTCGAGCAGCATGATCGACAAAGTCGTGAACGCGGCGGGCCGACGCTGCGTCGAGGTGCCGGTCGGCTTCAAGTGGTTCGTCGAAGGTCTGCTCGACGGGTCGCTCCTGTTCGGAGGCGAAGAGAGCGCCGGCGCATCCTTCTTGTGCAGGGACGGCAGCGTATGGACCACCGACAAGGATGGGATCATCCTCGACTTGCTCGCGGCTGAAATGACCGCCCGCACAGGCAGCGACCCGAGCAGCACGTACCGTACCTTGACCGAGCGCTTCGGCGACCCCGTGTACGAACGCTTGGATGCCAATGCTACGCTCGAAGAGAAAGAGAAGCTGTCCAAGCTGTCCCCTGAGCAGATCCGCGCGCCCGAGCTGGCGGGGGAACCCATCCAGGCCATCCTTACGAGCGCCCCGGGCAACGGAGAGAGCATCGGCGGTCTCAAGGTGGTGACCGAACACGGCTGGTTCGCCGCCCGCCCCTCGGGCACCGAATCCAAGTACAAGGTTTACGCCGAAAGTTTCATCGGCCAGAAACACCTGCAGCAAATCCAGGCCGAAGCCCAGGCCATCGTCGCTCAGGCCATCGCTTGAGCGATCGCGCTGGCGAGGCATTGTGCTGCGCGCCATGCTTCGCGGGCCATGAGCTTTGCCCTCGAGTCCGACGCGCTCCATGCACGCGTGCAGGCGTACGCGCGGGGTGAAGCAGGGGAGGGGTTCGACGCCCTCGCGCTCGCGATCGCCGAATACCAGCGCAAGCACGCGCCCGGGTTCGCGCGCCTGGTGCGCCGGCACGGAAGCGCGCTCGACACCGTGGACTCGATCCCCGCCGTGCCGGCGGAAGCGTTTCGCCTGACGCGGGTCGCGGTCCACCCGCCGGAGCTCGACCAGGTGCGTTTTTGTACCAGTGGCACCTCGAGCGCCGACACCGGCACCCACCCCATGCGACGCCTCGACACTTACCGCTTGCTGTCCGTCGAGTTCGGGCGCGCCGCCCTCGCGTCGTCGCTGGGCGGACCCGCGGTCGTCGTGGCGCTGGCACCCGATCCGGGAACGCCCGAGGCCTCGTCGCTGGGTTGCATGCTGCGGTTCTTCATGCACGATTTCGGTGCGGGCAGCGAGCGCTGGCTCGTTAGACCCGAAGGCGTCGATGTCGACGCTCTCGCGCAGGCCGCGACGACGGCTCGGGGGGAAGGGCGACCGCTCTTGGTGCTTGCGACGGCGTTCGCGCTCGTGGCGCTGCTCGATCGCGCCGCCGGAACTCGCGTCCAAGCACCCGAGCATACGCTGGTGATGCTGACCGGCGGCTTCAAGGGCAAGAGCCGCAGCGTCGAGCCCGAGCTCTTGCGCAGCCAAGTCGCCGCGCTGTTCGGTATCGATCCGGCGCGTGTCGTCGGCGAGTACGGCATGACCGAGCTCACCAGCCAGCTCTACGAAGGCACCGCGCCCCACGCGGAGCTGCAGGGGCCTGCCGGGGTCTACCTCGCGCCGCCGTGGCTGCGCGTGGCGCCCGTCGATCCGATCTCGCTCGCCCCCTTGCCGGAAGGGGAAATCGGCCTCGCGCGCTTCGTCGATCTGGGCAACATCGACTCCGCCATCGCCGTCGTCACCGAAGACCTGATCCGTCGAGCGGGTCCCGGGATCCAGTTGCTCGGCCGCCGCCCCGCGACCACCCCGCGCGGGTGCTCGCTGGCCGTAGAGTCGCTGCTGCTCGGGTCCGGGGGGGACTGAAGCGTGAGCCGTGTCGATCGGGTGCGCCGCTTCCTGCTCGCTGGCGCGCGCCTCGCAGATCCCGAAGATGGCTTGGGCCAGCAGGCGCGTGCCCGGCTGCCACGCTCGACCGGGCTCAGCCCCGCCAGCGTCGACTATGCGCTCACCCACTGCCTCGAGCGCTGTCCCGAACTCGCGGAACTCGAGCGGATCTGCGCTGCCACGATCGAGGCCCCGCGCGCTCACGTGGTCTTGTCAGCCAACGTCTTCACCGCCCCGCTCCGCGTGATCGCCCTCGCCCTGGCGAGCTCCGGACGCGTCTCGGTGCGTGCCTCGCGCCGCGAACCTGTCATGGCGGAGCTGCTCCACGCCGCCTCCCGGGGCCAGTTCGAGCTGGTCAGCAACATCGATCCCGCTCCGGGCGACCACGTCTGGGCCTACGGCGCCGACGAAACGTTGGCCGACATCGCCGCGACGCTACCCCGCGGCGTGACTTACCAGGCGCACGGCTTTGGGTACGGCGCGGCTCTGATCGACAGCGCCGCCTGTCACGACCTCGCGGCTGCTCGGCGCCTCGCCCTCGATGCGGTGCTGTTCGACCAGCGCGGCTGTCTCAGTCCGCGCTTCGCCGTCGTGCACGCCTCGCTCGACGCCGCCCTGGTCTTCGCACGCGCTCTCGCCGCAGCGCTCGACGAGTGGCAAACCCGCTTGCCACTCGGCCAGCTCGATCCCAGCGAAGTCGAAGCCAGCGTCCGCTTCCGCGAGACCATGACCTACGCCGGCGAAGGCTGCCTGAGCACCTCCACGGGCACGGTCGCTGTGCTCAGCGAGCCGGAACGCTTCCCGCTGCCCCCCGTGGGGCGCAACCTGCTCCTGCTCGCCACCAATGACTGGCAGCGCCCGCTCGCCACCAACGCGGCCCAGCTCACCCAGCTTGGCCTGACGGGCGCGTTCGCGCCGCTGCCCCCCCACGTCCGTACCGCCCCACTCGGTCACATGCAGCGACCACCCTTCGACGGTCCGGTGGATCGGCGTACCAGGGCGCGGCTGATCTGAATGCCCGCCCGTGATGAATTTGCTAGCGCAGCAACACGAGCGCTAGGATTAGCCCGATCAAAACGAACACGCCGACGAATGACAAGACCACGATCGTGACGACGCGCCCCGCGAGGCGGGAGGCCTGTTCTTGGTGCGCTCGTGCCAACTGCATCGGGTCGGCGTACGGGATGCCAGGCGTGCCCGGCATCCCCGGCACGCCTGGCGTGCCGGGCGGCGGCAGGGGCCCCACCCCGAAGGCGCCGCGCCACTGGTTCTGGATTTGCGCTTGTTGGGCGACCATTTGACCCATCATGTGCGACATGACCTGGGCATGCTGGGCGGCTTGCGCGTGATGCGGATAGACCGTGCCGCAGTAGGGGCAGTTCGGCCCACGCATGTCGTCCAACGTGAGGTTGGCGCCGCAGTGGTTGCAGTTCTGAACGGCTTCGTACATGGCTTCAGGCGGGCGTCAGGTATTGGTTTTGCACCCACATGTTGCGGCCGTCGCCGAAAACGACCTGCGATTGACCTTCGGCTACTTGGGAGATCGTGGCTGGGTAACGGTTGCCGTCGCTCCATTGCACGAGCACCGCGCGGCCCACGATCAGGGCGCTCCCTCCCGCAGCCGTGTTCATGGCGCCTGCGAGCTGCACCGCGGCTTGTACTTCGGGTCGGTTCATGACACCGGCCGAGTACCCCATCCAGGCCGCGGCATTCGCGGCACCAGCCTGCGCCTGCATCGCGGCGTGTGCGTTCGGGTCGAACGCGGCCGCGCCGCCGGCCACGGGCGCGCCCGCGGCCGAGCGCTGGATCTGAATTGGACGCGGCTGACCGCCGGAGCGAAGGCGGGCAGCCTCTTGCTCTTGCAGCTGGTTTTTTCTGACAGCGACGTTCATGGGATCGCGGCTCAGCTCGTTTTGCCAATGAGCAGAGATGGTCGTCCAATCTCCCATGCTCAGTTTGTGATGGTTCATCGCCGCCTCGTAGCCGAACACCTGGATCGAAGCCGAGACCGCGCACCAGTCCTCGAAGCTCAAGCTGGCGGTGCCCTTCTTCTTGGCGAGTGCTGCGTTGTACAGCGGCATGTAGCGGGTGGCGACTTGGCCCATGAGGCTCATGTCCTGCATGCGTTCGGTCCAGCCTTTCACCGCCGCCTCCCAGTCGGGGCGCGCCACCCCGAACTCGCCGACCTTTTTGGCTTGCTCGTCGGGACGGGTGATGCCGTCGAGTTCGGCAGACAGCTCGGCGTATCGTTCGAGGGAAATACCTGCAATCGGGGCCCAAGGATCCATCCCAGCACTATCCGCGCCGGTCCTGCCCGCGTCAACACCATGCGCGGCGCCGGCGCTCGCCAAGGGGTCAACGCGCCTCGCCCCGGCGGCGTGGCGGGACGGGACCACGCTACAGATCGACGTAGTTCGTCACGTTTCTCCGCACGAAGGGTAGGAGCTCCGGGCGCGTCCCATCCGGCAAAGCGATGGACCTCATCGCGCGCTGGGCCAGGGGGTGGTTTGGGTCCGTTACCCGGAAGCTCAACCTCTGGCCATCGCTCGTCAACTGCAGCGTGAGATCCGGCCCGATGCGGGTGATTTGCGCCAGTACCTCCGAGCCGGCAGACGGGGCGGCGTCGCATCTCTGGAAGCCGACGCAGATGCCGAACATGTCGGGCCGAGAGCACCGAGGCTCGCGCAATCGAACGCTTTCACCGGCTGCTGCTGCTACAGCGTGCGCCACCTTTTGCTTGTCGGGAATGGCGCCCGTCTGTAGATTTCGCAGGGGCTGCTGAAATGGCGAAGATCTTGACGTGTCCGGCTTGCGGCGCTCCGCTCGAGCTCGACGATGACGACGATGGTGTGATCGAGTGCCTCTATTGCCAGCGTCACGTGGTGGTCGCGACCGGAGCACCGACTGAAGCCGTCGCCAAGAAGGTCGTCGCTTCCCCCGGCGCTGCTCGCGAGACCAGGCGCGCCTCGGGTCGGGCAAAGAAGCAGGCACCGCGGGCAAAGAAGCCGGCGCCGGCCATGCTTGCTGTCGCGATAGGGCTCCCCCTGCTCTTGGCCGTGGTTGTCTTCTTCACGGTGGGCCCGGGCCTCGGCGCTCTGGGGGCAGCGGAAGAACCGCCGCCGTCTGTCGACCAACAACTCGGGAAGCTCAGCCTCGACGCCGACCAAGAGCGGGTTGCCGCGGCCTTCGGCATGAAGCCCAACAGCGACGTCATACCGAATCGGCTGACGATCGACGCGCGCGGGCCGGGGCGAGTGCGGCGCGCCGAGCTTTCGTGGACCGCCAGCGACAAGGGCCACATCTCACGGGTGAACCTGAGCTTTCAGCCGAGCCACAAGCCGCAAGAGTTACTTCAGAAGGTCACGGCGCTCGTCCCCAACCGCCTGCGGCCCGGCGCAGTGGCTCGCGTCAGCCAAGGGGACGCCGTGCTCGACATCAGCAGCCACGGGCTCACCATCTGGCACTGGGACAGCCTGCATCCGCCGGGCGCGGACAGCGCGAGCTGCGCACTGCGGCTCGGAGCGTTGTGGTCGGTAGCGCGCGCGGCGGCGCTCGACGGCGCCGCTCCCACGCCCGCCCAACTCGAGCTGGTGAACGGCCCGAAGCTCGAGGCTGCCGCGGCTTTCGAGCTCGAGGTTCCGGTGGAGCAGGCCGTCGAGCGCTTCCAGAAGCGCTTCTCCGCCGGTTGGTGCAGGATGCAGGCGGGGCTCATGTGCGTCGTCGACGTCGACGACAAGCTCGTCGACAGCGTCCGCTACACGTGGCCCAACGGCCTCCGAGCGCGGGTCGCCCAGGCTCGGCTCGAGCTCCGCACGGCGAAGGCGACGGACGCAGCGTTGCGCGCGGTCGCGGGCTGCCTGGAACCGGTGCTGGGCAAGGGCGAAGAGCAAGTCGTCGACTACGTCAGAGGTACACGCAACTGGCGCTGGAAGCTCGCCCCCGAGGGGGACGAGGCCCTGCTCGCCGGGCCGACCTTCGTGCTCACGAGCGCGGAGGGAAAGCCGCTGGATCAGCCTGCCGGGTGGCACGCCAAGCTCGGTAAGGTCGCGGCGGCGGTAACCGCTTGCGGCTGGTGAATGGTTCTGCGCCTACCCCACCAAGCGGAGCCGCCTGCGCCCGTCGCCCTCGTCGCGCACGACGACACTGAGCGGGGATTGCGGTAGGGGGAGGTGCTGGTTCTTGGCGTAGACGGCGTGGCGACCGTTCTGTTGGAACCACTCGGAGACTTTGGCGGTGTGGTGCATGCGTTCGACGATCTGGCGCCAGCCCACGCCGGTGTTGTAAGCGCAGAAGGAGATTTCTCCTTCTTGGGTGCCGTAGGGGATGATGCACTGCTCGGTGCGGCGGAAGTCGTAGTTGTAGACGTCCTGGAACCACATGCCGGCGACGAACAGGAAGCGCCAGTCGAACTCGTGGGCGTCGCCTTCGCTCGCGCCGACGCGGTCGCCCTTGGCGCCCATTTGGCTGAGGGCCTGGCGCACGAACTCCGCGAAACCGTAGCCTTCGGGTGCGGCATCGGGCTTGAAGTTGCGGGTGAGGGCGACGCCCATGCGGAACAGGAGCTCGGCCCGCGTGCCGCCGGCGTCGGCGATGGCGACCAGGTCTCGTAGGAGCTGATCGACGTCGAGGAACTGGCAGAGCGGCACCATTTGCTTGGTGCGCTTGTTGACGAGCAAGATGGTGCCGATGCCGCAGTTGGGGTGGCAACCGCACTTGAGGCTGCCGAACTCGGCCTTTTCGCCGAGCATGTGGTCAACCACGTCGCTGAACGGATTCATGGCGCTGAGCGGGAACCAATCGCGCAAGGGTTCGGTGACGCCGAGCTGGTCGTGGACGTCGTGGGCAAGGTGGGTGAGGGTGTAGCGCTGCTGGTGGCGCTGGGTCTCGCTGATGTCTTCGTCGCGGCCGGTGAAGCTGATGGGCTGGAAGGCCACGACCGTGACCTTGTCGGCGTTGTCGATGGCGAACTGAATCACCTTACCGACCTGGTCGTTGTTGACGCCGTTGATGACCGTGACCACGAGCACCACGTCGATGCCGGCGGCCGCCAGATTTTCGATGGCGCGCAGCTTGATGTCGAACAGGTTACCGATCTTGCGGTGGGCGTTGGCCTGGTTGCCGACGCCGTCGAACTGCAGGTAGCACAGGCGCAGTCCCGCGCGTTTGGCCGCGCGACAGAACTCGGGTTCTTGAGCGAAGCGGATGCCGTTGGAGGCGCACTGCACGCAGAAATAGCCGACGTCGCGCGCGTAGCTGAGCGCGTCGAGGAACTTCGGGTGGAGCGTGGGCTCGCCGCCCGAAAACTGCACGCTCATTTGCCGGCGCGGCTGGATGGCCAGGCTGTCGTCGAGGATCTTGCGGATGTCGTCCCACGCGAGCTCGTGCACGTAGCCGACCTGGTTCGCATCCATGAAGCAAGGGTCGCACATCATGTTGCAGCGATTCGTCAGGTCGACGGTCAGCACCGAGCCACGGCCGTACTTGATGCTCGAACTGCCATGGTTGCGCAGCCGGGTGTGCGGCGCTTCGAAATCGCGGCCGGGGAACAAGCTCTCGATGCGCTCGAGGAATGCCGGGTCGTTGCTGATCAGGTCCTCGAAGCGACCGTGCTTCGGGCAAGCCTTCTGCATCACGATCCTACCGTGCTGCTCGACGATGCGCGCTTTGATTTCGCCCGGGTGCTGTTCAGTGAACTCTTTCAAGTTCATCGTGCCAGCGAGCACGCGCGCGCGTGCCTCTTTCACGCACACCGGGCAGAGCGAATCGGTGGTGCGTGGCCAACCGAGCCGGGGCTTGCTGCGTTCGCGGCTGGTTTGGAGGGGCGCGGGCGCCCACGTCGGGTGTGGTCGGACCTTGGCTGACCCGGGGTTTCGCGCGATCCACGGCCAGAGCCTGTTGGCGCCCCGGGTCACTAGATGCTCGGACTTCCTGACGAACGCGTGGAGTGCGCTGCGCATCCGCGGCAGCATACACGGCGTCGCTGGCGCTGCCCCGGCTTTTTTGTCGTCAATCCTGCGACACGGACGAGGCTTCTCGTCACACCGTTCGGGCGGGAACCGCGCGGAACCAAAGATCGCGGGATGCTGAGCAAACCTTTACGCAGGGTCAGGTCCGTCCCGTCGGGAGATTTGACCGGCCGCGGCCCCAAATGGTTGCTACGCTGCGGGCGCTATCGGCAATGAGCAGCGATGAACGTTCGGTACTGGTCGTCAGCGACTTACATCTTTCACGCCGCGCATGCCGCAGCGCGACCGCCCTCGCACAGCTGTTGAGGCAGTACCCCGAACACGAGCTCGTGGTTGCGGGCGATTTCTTCGACCTGGCGTTCGATCCGCCGAGCAAAGACCCCGCGGAGTCGATCGAGGAGATTTTGCGCTATCACAGCGAGCTCTGCCAGGTCTTGTCCGAGCGGCTCGCGCGTGGTGTTCCGGTGACCTTGCTCGCCGGCAATCATGATGCCGCCGTTGCTTCGGAGGATACGCGTGCGCGGCTCACGCGTGTGCTCGGTCTACCCGCGTCGGCCCCGTTGGCCACATTTCCCTGGTTCGTCAGGCGCGCTGGGGTCCATATCGAGCACGGTCATTTCTATGACCCGGACAACGCACCGAACCATCCGCTGTGTCTGTGGAGCCCGCGCACCGAGCCGCTCGGCGTCGCAATGACTCGGCGCTTCGTGGCGCCGAATCACGCGATGATGTTCGCAGGCGCGTATCAGGTGACGCCGCTTTCGGGCCTGCTGCAGGTGCTGTCGGAGTATCGTCTGCGCGCACCGCTGGTGATCGCGAACTATTTCACCACGGCAGGCGGCCTGTGCCTGCGTGCGCACACCGAACGCGCCACGATGGAGGCCGAGTTCGAACTCGGTGCTCAGGTGCTCGTCGAGCACTCGCGAACGCTCGGCATGCCCGCGGGCGATCTGGAAGCGCTGCTTGGCGGTGGCGCGCGCCCGACACATCACGGGTTTCGTGCCACGTTCATGCGCCTGTATTTCGATCGGATCTTTGCGGCGCTCGGCACCGCTGCGGGGTTGAGCTTCGCCGCCTTCGGCCACCCGCAAGGCCTCCTGCTCGCGGGGGCCGGAGCCTTCTACCTGGTGGCTTCCGTGCGTACCCACGGCAGTCGCTACCGCGATTTGCCCGGCGAGCGGTTGCGCGATGCGGCCAGCCGCATTCTCGACAATACGGATGCCAAAGGCGTCATCTTCGGCCACACGCACGTCGAGGACGCGGTACCTGGCTATTTGAACCTGGGCTCGTTCGCCTTTACGGAGGCGCCAGAGCGCCCCTACGCAGAGGTCGATCCGAACGGCCAGATCGCCCGACGCAGCCTCAGGGCTTGATGATGCGAGTGCCCGCTGGCGGGGTGAAGTTGAACTCCGTCTTGTCGATGGTCTTGTTCACGACCGGCGTCACGAAGTCGAAACGATTGCGGTTGCGCTGCGCGTCGAGCATCAGCACGCGCCGCACCTGGAAGGTCTTCGCGTCGACGTAAAAGAACACCTTCTGGTACGCGGGAGTCGGCGATTTGGGCACGCCCATCATCACGTGACCACCCTCGAAGCCCATGGCTTTGGCGTCCAGCATCTTGAGCATGAAGGTGTTCTTCAGATTCCCACCGCCCACCAAGAACGACAAGGCGGCGGGGTATTGGCTGTTGCCGACTGGCTGCAGATACATCTGCTTGTTGTCGGCTTCGTAGATCTTGATGGTCTTACCGTCGGAGACCACGCGGTTGCCGTTGTTCTTGTAGCGCCAGCTCATCTGTCCGGGCTTGGCGAACGTCACGAGGCCGTTCGAGTCTTTCGTCTTGCGGTAAGCCTCGACCCAGTAACGTTGCTTGAAGCTCGCTTGGAACGTATGCGTCTGGTCGTAGAACTTCTGCATCTGGTCGGCGAGCTGGTTGGCCGACAGCGCTTCGGCGCTGGCCCTGGTAGAGAGGGTCAGGTTGCAGGTCAGGCCTGCGGCAACGGCAATCACGAAGGTACGGCGATTCATGGCTTGGGGTCCTGAGCGACTAAACGCTTTGAGGCTATCGGTGCTAACAGTAGGTAGGCCCGTTGGACGCTCGGGGTGCTCGGTTCATTCCTGGAACGCGAGCGGTCCGCCGACCACTGACGGCCCATTTAACATACGGTGGGCGGGATGCATGCGATCCCTCGCGCCGGAATTCCACTCTGTCGAAAATGGGCGACGCGCAATAAAAATCAGTAGTTACCGAATCTTAGCGCTCCGTCGCAGCAGCCAGCGTGCGCCGTTTTTTTGCGAGCAGGCTGCGGTACGCCCGGCCGCGCTCCTTGAGCGCCTGGCTAGCCGCCAGCAGGCGTTCGGTACTGGCACCGAGGCGCAGATGCGTGACCGCCAACGCCAAGGCGTCGGTCGCGTCTTCACCGGGCAGTTCCTTCAACGCCAAGAGTGCTTGCATCATCAAGGCCACCTGGCGTTTGTCCGCCTGACCTCCACCCGCGACCGTGCGCTTCACTTTCGCCGGTGCGTACTCGAAGACCTCGAGCCCTGCGCGGGCGAGGCTCAGGAGCACGACGCCGCGGGCGTGGCCGAGTTTGGCCGCGGCCTGAGCATCCTTGTGGAAAAACAGCGTTTCTACCGAGCTCACCGTGGGGCTATATTCGCCGAGCACCTTTTCGATGCCCCGTTCGATGTGCGTGAGGCGGGTGGCCAGCGAATCCTTCGCGTTGAGCCGGATGATGCCATGCCCCACGTGCGTCAGTTTGTTTCCACGTCGGGCGACCACGCCCCAGCCGAGTCGTCGCGTTCCGGGGTCGATGCCCAATGCAATCATCGCTGAGATCGCTTCTATCAGTTGTGGTCACCGATGGAAAGAGATCGCTGGCGTTCGTGGCTCCTGGGAGGTCCGCGGTTCTACGGAAAATATTGCGTGAGTACCAGCGGTTAGCTCAGGCTTCGGTGGCCAACACGCTGCCTCGCGGTCGTCGCTTCTTGGCTCGTGTTCCTGCGCTTTCGTTGCTAGGGTGCCAGCCTTCCATGACTCATTCGGTCGACGCGGCTCGTGGGCAGCGCGGGTGCTGCGGGTAGTTGATGCCTCGCTGGGGTGCGCACGACAGGGTGAGGGTGTGAGCGACCGCGATCCGGACGTGGTGGTGATCGGGTCGGGTCCGAACGGACTCGTGGCAGCCTGCATGCTCGCGCGTCGCGGGCTCAGAGTGCTCGTGCTCGAGGCGAATTCGCGACGACCGGGAGGCGCGCTCGGCTCGGAAGAACTGACGCTGCCCGGCTTCGTGCATGACGTCGGCGCCGGGTTCTTCCCGTTCGCCAAGAGCAGCCCCGCGTTCATCGATTTGAATCTGGAGTCGGTCGGCCTCAGTTGGGACAACGCGCGCTTCGAGAGTTGCCATCCGGCGCTCGACGGGAGCTACGCCGCCATCTCGCGCGATCTCGAGCTTTCCGCGAAACACTTCGGCACGCCGCGAGACGGCGAACGCTGGCGCAAGCTGTGCGAGTTCCACGCCAGCATCGAAGAGCGACTGTTCGGTCTGTTGTTACGCCCCTTTCCGGCGTTGCGCCCGCTGTTCCAGCTGGGTCTGCTCGACGCCGCACGCGTGCTCGGCATGTTCGCCGTGAGCAGTGGCGCCCTCGCGCGGCGCCTGTTCGAGAGCCCGGCGGCGCAGCGGGTATTGCCGAGCGTGGCGCTGCACGTGCTGATCGGGCCCGAGGATTGGTTCAGCGCGGGCCTGGCTTATATGTTGGGTCTGACGGCGTCGACCGGCGGTTACGCCGTCCCGATCGGTGGCGCCCAGCGCATCACCGACAGCATGCTCACCTTGCTCGAACGCCACGGCGGGCGCCTCCGGCTCGGTGCGCGCGTCGCGCGCGTCGTCGTCAAGAACCGGCGCGCACAGGGCGTGATCCTCGAAGATGGCACCGAGATCGCTGCTGGTCGTGCAGTGGTCGCGGACACCGGCGCGCCGGCGTTGCTGCTCGACCTCGTCGACAGAGCTCACGTGCCGCCGTCCATCCTGCGCCGGTTGAAGCGCTTCGACTACGGTCCCGGCACCTTCAAGGTGGACTGGGCCTTGGCCGGCCCTGTCCCTTGGTCGTGCGACGTGGCGCGCGACAGCGCCGTCGTGCACACGGGTGAAGACGTCTCGGATCTGGCGCGCTTCACGCGCGAGGTGCGCCAGGGTCTGTTGCCCGAGCAGCCGTACCTCGTGATCGGTCAGCACTCGGTCATCGACTCGAGCCGGGCGCCGGGCAACAGGCAGACGCTTTACTGCTACTCGCGCGTGCCGTCGCGCGTGACCCCGAGCTGGGACGCCCACCGCGAACGTTACGCAGATACCATCGAAGCTCGCATCGAAGCGCTGGCACCCGGCTTTCAGAAGTTGGTGCTCGCCCGCCGCGTCACGACGCCTCCCGATCTGGAGGCGACCAACGAAAACTTGGTCGGCGGCGACCTGGGCGGAGGCTCGAACGCCTGGAACCATCAGCTCTTGTTCCGCCCGTTCTTCCCGTATTTCAGGCACCGCATGCCCATCGAGCGGCTGTACTTGGCATCGAGCTATACACACCCGGGGGCCGGGGTGCACGGCATGTGCGGCTACAATGCAGCCGCGATGGTGCTGCGGGACGTGACCTGAGCGCGCTGGCGCGTGAATTCAGGATAGGCCAAGTGTGCGTTTCGCCGCGCCTTGGCCGCCGCCGGCGCGTGACCATTTCAGGTAACTTGCGTTTTTCGCGCAGCTAGGAGAGGCATGGGGGCATGCGCATCCTCCAACGACCGGTTCCGGCAGCAGAGCTCCTCATGGTTTTGTCCTTCACACTCCTTGCCTGCAAATTGGGCAAGAGCAAGGACGATCCCGAATCGCGCGAGCTCCCGATCGTCGATGCCGCTGCACCCACGCCCACGCCGGCGACACCGCCCGCGACGCCGCAGGTGCCCGTTCCGGTACCCGAGGTCCCGACGCCAACCACCGTCACGGCGGGCGCGGCCGTGACGACCGGTAGCGCAGTGAAGCCAGCGACCACGACTGGTGGCACCGTGAAGCCGGCGACGACGACAGGCGGTACCGTGAAGCCAGCGACCACCACGGGCTCCGTGGCCACGACGAGCACGACGGGTTCGGCGGCCACGACGACGGGTACGGCCCAGGCTGGGACTACGGGTGCGGTCACGGTGTCGCCCCAGTGCCTTGCCAAGTGCGCTGACGGTTTGAGTAAGTGCCTTTCCGAGACTCAGCTCGGCGACAACGTGGCCCTCAAGTGCCGTAGGGCATTCCAGTTGTGCCAGCGGGAATGCCGCTAGCGTGCCCGAGGGCGAGCCGTCACTCCTCGCCCTCCCAGTGCCCCATGTTGGGAGACTTGAGGCGGGCCGGCCGCTTCTTGCCGTGCGCGATGCGCTCGACCAGCTCGTCGACGCAGCCGAGCATCATCGAGTTGTCTTGTCGCGGGTAGCTCTCGAGGTTCTTCGCATAGCTGCTCAGGTTCGCTAGAAACGCACTGATCGTGGCGCTATCGAGCGTTTCGGCGATTTTGCCGTAGCCCAGCTTGTCGAGGTATCGGGCGTTCAGCACCTGCTCGAACTGGCGCTCGACCGGGATGCTCAGCATCGGGACTCCGAGCGTGACGGCTTCGCTCATCAGCGTAAATCCGCCGCCGGCGATGACCGCGCGTGCGGTGCGCAAGTCGTCGACGAAGGCTTGCTCCGAAAAGTTCTTGAGCAGCACGTTGCCCAAGTTCTCGTCGCGCCGCATGCCGTAGAACCTGAACTCGTAAGGCATCTGCTTCAGCCGCTCGACGAGCTCGTGGTTGGTATCGGAGGTCTGATACACCAAGATATGGTTGCCTGGTTCGCGTTTGGCAGCCAGAATCTCGGGGCGCAAGATTGGGGGCACCAGAGTCGTGCGCTTCTTGCTCACGGGCGGAAAGAAAAAGCTCGTGACCAGGTAGTGGAACGCGCCGGGTATCTTGGCCATGACCGCGAGCTTCGCCAGGCGCTGGTCGAAGGAGCCACCACCCAAGAGTGCGCTTTCGTGATGACAGCGGTTGATGACCTGCATGTTGTCGATGCTGACCACCGGCAAGAAATGATTCGTCGCGTACAGCGCTGCCCACGATTCGAAATCGCTGAAGACCGCGTGCGGCGCGAAGTTGCTCTCTGCAACGCGGCGGTAGACCTTCAGGTTCGCGCGCACACCCTTGGGGGCATGCTTCAGGTTCCGCAGCAGGCTGCGGGAGCGATCCACTCGATTGTCCACGTAGGTCAGGGTCAGACCTGAAATCTCGTGAATACTGAGCTCGGGAGACTGCTTCAGACGCTCGGTCAAAAAAGCGTGCGCGCGCCCCGAGACCACCACCCGCACGTGGTGCCCCCGATTTAGCAAATGCTCAATAATCACGCGGCTTCGCGTGGCATGGCCCATCCCCTCTCCGGTAACGCCGTAGACGATCCTCAAGGGCCAAACGTCACTGCGGGCAGGCATGAGCGCGATTGTAGACCGTTTGGAGCCCGTCCGGATCCTCTTCTGGAGCCGTGCTGCGCCACCGGCCGTTCGAGCGGGTTGGTGCAGCGAGCTGACTCTGGTACAGCGTAGCGCCGTGCCGATGAGACCCACGATTGAACGTACACGCGCTGCGGGCCGCCTCGCCTGGTTGGACCTGGAAATGACGGGGCTCGACCCGGAAACCGACGTCATCTTGCAGGCGGCGTTGATCGTCACCGATGCCGAGCTGAAGCCGCTCGAGGAATTCGTGTGCGATATCTGGCAACCCGAGGCATTGCTGGCGAAGATGACCCCGTTCGTCCGCGACATGCACGAAAAGACAGGTCTCATCGAGCGCGTGAGGGCGTCTACCATCGACGTGCGCAACGCCGAGAAACGTCTGCTTCAACGCGTCGCTGGCTGGTGCGAGTACCCCGCGCTCTTGTGCGGGAACACCATCGCCCAGGACCGTAAGTTCATCGATCGCTACATGCCGGGGCTGGCGGGTTATCTCCACTACCGCATGCTCGACGTCACTTCGCTGAAGCTGCTCGCGAGCCTCTGGTACGGCGAATCTGCCGTCTTCGAGAAGCCGCTAGTCGGCGCCCACGACGCGCTCGTCGACATCAAGAACTCGATCGGAGAGCTCGCCCACTACCGCGCCACGCTCCTCAGGCCCCGCGCCTAGCACGCGCGGTGAGTGGTCGGGAAAATCTTACCAGGGTTCAACAGCCCACTCGGATCGAAAACGCGCTTGATGTCTTTCTGCAGCGCGATCAGATCCTCGCCTTGCTCCAACGGTAGATAGGGGGCCTTGAGCGCGCCCACTCCATGCTCGCCGCTCAGGGTGCCCTGCAGCGAGACGGTCAGCCGAAACAGGTCCGCCACGGCGTCATCGACGCGCCGCTTCTCGGCGTCGTCGTCCCAAAAAAGGTTGACGTGCATGTTCCCGTCACCGGCGTGGCCGTAGCTGAGGGCGCGCACGCCGTGTAGCTCGCCCAGCCGCTGCACGCCCGAAAGCAGCTCGGCCAGCCGCTGGCGCGGAACGACCACGTCTTCGCTGATCTTGTGCCGCGCCGTGCGCCGCACCGCGTAGCTCATCTGGCGGCGCGCGTCCCAGAGCTTGCTGCGCTGATTCTCGCTTTGCGCCACCAGCAGCTCGAGCGCGTTCACCCCCTCCGCGCACGCGGCCACCTGTTCCGCTTGCGCTTCGCACGCCGCCTCGGAGCCGTCCACTTCCAACAGCAACATCGCCTGCGCGCCGTTCGCCACCGGGTTTCCGGAGTTTCGCATCACCTCCAAAGTCGCTGCATCCAACAGCTCTGCGCAGCGAGGCACGCACCCGCTCGCCACCAGCCGCGTGACGGCGAGCACCGCGTGTTCCAGCCGGGCAAACTGGAGACTGAACGTGAGCACGTGTTCGGGCTTCGGAACGAGCCGGAGCACGATCTTGTCGACGACAGCCAGCGTGCCTTCGCTCCCCACCAAAAGCGCCGTCAGGTCGTATCCGGTCACGCCCTTTCGCGTGCGGCGCCCCACGTTCAGTGCCCGCCCGCCCATCAAGTAGGCATCCATTCCGAGCACGTAGTCGCGCGTGGGCCCATACTTGAGCGCCCGGGGCCCCGCAGCGTTCTCGGCCACGTTCCCCCCGAGCACGCAGCTCGCCGCCGAGTTGGGATCCGGCGGATAAAACCAACCCTCGCGTTCGACCGCGTGCTGCAGCTCGGCGAGCACCACCCCCGGCTCGACCACCGCCAACCCCTCATTGCGATCGATCTCCAAGATCTGCCGCATGCCTACCAGTGCCAGCACGATGCCGCCGACCACCGGCGTCGCCCCGCCGGTGCGACCGGGGCCCTCTCCTCGCGGCGTCACGGGCACGCCCGTTTCCTGTGCGATGGCGAGGGTTTGAAGAATATCGCCTGCGCGCCGTTCGCCACCGGGTTTCCGGAGTTTCGCATCACCTCCAAAGTCGCTGCATCCAACAGCTCTGCGCAGCGAGGCACGCACCCGCTCGCCACCAGCCGCGTGACGG
>JAICQQ010000021.1 GCA_025937785.1 Polyangiaceae bacterium | reverse complement strand
TGTGCGTATACTAAAGGACTCACCAATAGATCTACGACAGGCGCGGTCCAATGGCATCTCGCGGGCTACGCTCAAGGGGTCCCCCGGTGCATTCGTGCGGTGGCGCGCGGCATGGGCCACGGGGCTTCGCGGTCGGCGCGTACGGGCCACATGGGCTCGGGGTCGCCGCCTACGGGCCACGTGGCTCGTGCGGTCGGTGTCTACGGGGCACATGGCTCGCGGTCGATGCCTACGGGCCATATGGCTCGGGGTCGCCGCCTACGGGCCACGTGGCTCGTGTGGTCGGTGCCTACGGGGCACAGGGCGCGCGCTGCACAGGCCACAGGGCTCGTGCGGTCGGCGACTACAGCCCGCGGGATCGCGGGCTTCGAGCCTGCTCATTCCGCGGGAGCCCCGGGGGAGCAATCCGCTGGGGCCAGCCAGACATGAGACTGGGAGACCCGGGATGGGCGCCTAGGCGACGTGAGGCTGCTGTTGCGCGCGCGGCTCCGGGGCGCCTACGCTCACGCTGCGATCGGCAATGGCTGCGACGTCGGTGCGATGGGTGACGATGAGCAGCGTCCGGCGCCGCTCGAGCTTGGCGAGCGCCGCGATCACCCATTGGGCAGCGTCCGGGTCCAAGCCTTCGGTAGGCTCGTCGAGCAGCAGTACGGGTAAGCCCGTCGCCAAAGCGCGCGCGACGGAGACGAGGCGTCGCTCCCCGCCCGAGAGCGGGCGGCCCCCAGGCCCCAGCTTGGCGTCGGCGAGTTCACGTTGCAGTCGATCCGCCCCGATCCATTCGAGCGCTTGACGAGCCCGGGGTCCATCCGAGAATAGGCCCACGTTGGCGAGCAGCGTGTCCGCCACCAGCGGGGCTTCTTGAGGCACCCAGGCGAAGGGACGGTCCGGAGGTCCGATGCCGGCCGCTGACAGATCGCGTCCACCGTAGTACAGGCGCCCGATCGCTGGTTCGAGACCGAGCATCGCGCGTAGCAGGCTCGTTTTTCCGCTGCCCGTCGGCCCCACGAGCGCGACGATTTCGCCAGGTTCCAGCGCGAGCGTGGTGACGGTCCTCATGCGGCGCGCACCGAAGCCACGCAGTTCGAGCCGCTCGGGCGTCTCGCTCCGACTCGAACTCGGGAGCGCGCGCTGCCGCGTGGCGTCGCTTTCCGCGGGCTCGGGCTGAGTAGGCGTCACAGCTTCACTCAGCGCTTCGATGGCCGACAACGCTACCGAACCTCTCAGGAGCCAACCGCGCGCATCGCCAAGGTCGCGCAACGGGCGATACATCATGAAGAAGATCACCGCGAACCCGAGCACCACGCCGTCGCGCAGCGTCACGCCGAAGTGAGGGCCGAGCGTGATCGCCCCGAGCAAGCCCACGACCGCGAGCACTTCGTTGAAGCCGCTCAGGGCTGCGCGGGCGGCACCTGCTTTGGCCGTCGCGGCATTCGCAACGTGCGCCGCGCGAGCTACCGCTGCTTCGGCACGGGCACCCGCGGCGTAGGTACGCCACAAGTCCAGGTTTGCTACCAGGTCGTCTACACCTACGACCAGTTCGTCCCCGAGCTCCTGGGCCTCTGCCACGGCCTTGCGCCACACGGATCTCAGGCGTGAAAGCAGCCAGCCGAACGGCAGCAGTGCCAGCGTGCCAACCAGTGCGAGGCGGGGTGACATGAAGATCAGACCGGCGACTAGAGGGACTAGCTGTGCCAGGGCTCGTGCCCCATGGATCACACCGTGGACGGCGGCTTGTTCAATCTCGCGACAACGGCTGGAAAGTGTCGCCAGCGTTTTGGCGCCACTACTGCGCTGCCCGCCCTCTAGCAGCGCTGCAATCGTGCGATTTCGTGCGGCGTCACCGACCTGCGCTGCCGCTCTCGCTTCAATAAAAGTGAGGGAAACGCTAGCAAGAGCCTTGACGCCAGTCGCAATTAGCCCGAGAAACACCAGGTCGGCGGGGGCGAGGTGGTCGAAAAATTGGCCCCACTCGTCCCTCTCGCGTAGTTCGCCCCCAACGGGACCGGTCGCGAGCACGTGCGCCAGCATTCCAGCCGCGAGGGCAGTCGCCCCATGAGCTAGCGAGTAGGCGCCGACGCCAATCCCCAGGCCCAAAGCCGTCCGCGGGTGATTGCGCAAGTTGTCTACGAATGTGCCGTAAATACCTGTAGGTACCTTTTTCAAGCGAAATTTCGATGAAATGCCCGCGCCGAAATCAATCTCTGCCTCGAAGGCAGCCGCGCGTTCCGGGCATTCCCACTCAAGGATCCAATGGGTGGGGTCGTTCGTACACACTAATGAATCAACTGTCGCAACCAGAAACAGCGACTCCGCTCATTTCGTCACAGCCGGTGACCTGTTCGTCCGGCTCCGTGCCCCATACCCAGTGGATGGGATTGGGAAACCCGCTCGGCTCAGAGCGGGCATCACTCCGACTGACGCCGGGGTGTTATGGGTACGATTCGTGCATAAGATCGTGCACAAGGTGCAACGAGCGTTGCACTAGTTCTCCAAGGCCCCGGCCTTGGTTTTCGGGGAGTGCTCCCCACGTCACAATTTTAGCCTCAACGAAATCCACGTCATGTACCGCGGGAATCAAATACCCGGGTCAGTGGTTCGATATAGCCGAGGCACGGTCCACCCGGCGGCCGACCGCATTTAGACGCGGCCAGCCGCCCTTCAGACACTATCTCTCACCACGGCGCACGCAAGTGGGTGCGCCTCAGCATTAGGCACCCGAAATGTCTCAGAAACATCAAGCCGCCTACGATGGTTCGGACCTGCTCGACGATCCAGAGGATACGGCTGTTCGCTACTCGCAAGCGACCGCGATGCAGAGCGATATGCCGCCGCCTTCGATGGGTCGGTTCCAGTCATCCCCGCCTTCCGGGGATCGCAGCCGATCGAGCACCGCACCCACGGAGCCCGTCTCGGATTCAACCCTGTCTCGCTACTTCCGAGACATGGCGACCCATCAGGTGATGGGTCCCGACGAGGAGCTCACCGCCGCTCAAAGCGTCGAAGACGCCGAGATCGAGTACTGGTGTGCTTTGCTCTCGTACCTCCCCTCCGCCGAAACGGTGCTCGACACGTTGCAGCAGGACATCTTGCTCTGCAACGAAGAGGAGCGTCCGCAGGCTCCTCAAGTTCTGGAGCTGAAGACGTTCATGCAGACGTACCGCAAGCAGCGGTCGAAGCTGCACGCCGATCAGATGCGTGAATGGAACCGGCTCTGCGTCGACCTGGCCCGCGAGATTCGCTTGCCAGACACCGACCGCCTTTGGGTCGCCAACGCCTACAAAGTCGTGCGCGAGATCGTCAAGCCTCCGCCGCTCGGGGAAGAGCCCCGCATGGTCCTGCCCGAAACCCCGGCTTACAAGCGCTTCATGCAGCGCGTGCGACGTGCAGACGTGATGCAGCGCGAGGCGAAGAACAAGTTCGTCAAAGCCAACCTGCGGCTCGTGGTGAGCATTGCTCGCCGCTACAATCGTGGGCGCTTGCCGCTGATCGATCTGATTCAAGAGGGCAACATCGGCTTGATGAAGGCGGTCGAGCGCTTCGATCACAATCGTGGCTATCGTTTCTCGACCTACGCGTCCTGGTGGATCCGACATGCGATCAGCCGTGCGCTGGCTGACAAGGGCCGGGCCGTGCGCATCCCCGTGCACATGCTGGACACGTACAACCGGGTCTCCCGGGCAACGCAAACCATCATCGCCCGGACCGGTCGCGAGCCGACGCCCGAGGAACTGGAGAAGGAAACCGGCGTTCCCAAGGAAAAGCTCGACAAGGTCAAAGACCTGTATGCGGACACTCCGTTTTCGCTCGATCGACCCGTCGGCGACGAGGACGGGCGCCGCTTCATCGACTTCCTCGTGGAAGACGACGGCGTAACTCCCTACGACAGCTTGGCCAATCAGAAGTGGGCCGAAGAAGTGCGACGCTTGTTGGGGACGTTGACTCCGATCGAGTCCCGCATCATCCGCTGGCGCTTCGGCCTCGACAACGAGGACGAGCTGACTCTCAAAGAGATTGGTGACAAGTACAACCTGTCTCGGGAACGCATTCGTCAGCTGCAAGAGCAAGCCATCGGCAAGATCCGCAAGCAGATGCGCGAGTTCTAAGCTTCGAACGCCAACATACAGTCGCAACGGGCGCCGAGTTTTTCGGCGCCCGTTGTCATTTCGAAGAGTCTTCGAAGATGAGAAGGGTTGCGCCGGCCCGTGGGGCGACCGCGATCGCGGTGTCGTGGCGCTGCAGGGCGTGCCCGAGCGCCGGCGCAACCTATGCGCGCTTCTCAGCGCCTGATGCGTTGCCGGCAAGCAGTGCGCGATTTCGGGTAGTTCTGACACCTCAGGGGTGGGTGGCCGGCCTAACTATCGACCTCGCGCGTCTGGCTTCGTCGTCAGTCACCCGTGAGCGCTCACTCACCGCGACCGAAGAGAAAGCGTCCCTGCGCTGGCGAAGCTGTGAAGTCTCGCGCTGAATCCGGAATCAATGCAGCGAAGGATTCTCAGTACTTGCGCTCGGCCGGAGTGTTTTCATTTACATTCCGTTGGTTTGGCGACATAACGCGCCCCGAAAACTAGACCTTTCCGCGGATCAGCCACGGTTCCGGGGTCGACAGCCGCCTCGAGTCTTCTCGAGCCCTCCGGCTCCCCCAAAGAGCCGCAGCGATCCGCCAGTTCTCGGTCGTGCTGCAGAGCCCCGCGTCATCGCTAAAGCCCCAACCAAAACCCCGCTGCGGGTCGGGATACTCGTCCATTCCGATCCATGGATGCGGCCCGCAGGTTTCCGGTCCGCTGCCTTGGGGTGCGGCGTCACTTTCTCTTAGTGACGGGCACAAGAGGGCGTATACGTCGGCTCGCAGAATGCTCTTTCGCGACACGGTGCCCTTGGTCGATGCACAACTCAAGCGCGGCGCAGTGCCGGAACGCGGCGCAGTGCCGGAACGCGGCGCAGTGCCGGAACGCGGCGCAGTGCCGGAACGCGGCGCAGTGCTAGAGCACGTCTCCTTTCTCGAACGAATCACTTTTACGCTGTCCGTTCGCGATCTTCGCGACCCTCAACGGGGCGGTCTTTCCTGATGAAGCTCTTCGTGTTTCCTCGCTGGGCCAATAAGACGCGGCAACTCGCTGGCGTCGCCCTGGGCGTAACGCCCGTCTATCTCACCGCGTTCATTTGGTACGGCTTCTCGCCCAAGACCACGGACGTCGGCTACATGCCGGAGCAACCGGTGCCCTACAGCCACGCGCTGCACGTGGGTGAGCTCGGTCTCGACTGCCGCTACTGCCACAACACGGTGGAGCAGGCCGCAGTCGCGGCGATACCGCCGACTCAAACGTGTATGAACTGCCACGAACGCGTGCGTACCGACAGCAAGAAGCTGTTGCCGGTGCGCGCCAGCTTCGAGAACAACCAGGCCGTGCCCTGGATCAAGGTGCACGATCTACCGGACTACGCCTACTTCAATCACAGTGCTCACGTCACCCGCGGCGTGGGTTGCGTGTCGTGTCACGGCCGCGTCGACCAAATGGTGGAAGTTTACCAACACGAGCCGCTCAGCATGAGCTGGTGTATCGACTGCCACCGGAATCCCGAGCCGAATCTGCGTCCGCCCGCCGAGGTCACCAACATGAACTGGGTAGCTCCGGGCGATCCCGTCGAATACGGCAAGAAACTCGCTGAGCAGAACAATATCGATCCTCCAACCGATTGCTCGACATGTCATCGATGAGTTCCAACAAGTCCAAGCCCCAATACTGGCGCAGCCTCGCGGAGCTGGAAGATGCTCCCGAGTTCCGCGAGTTCGTCGAGCGCGAGTTCCGCGAGCCGCTGCAGGCCGAGCCGCCCAATTCCCCGGCGCGTCGCCGCTTCATGCAGCTGATGGGAGCGTCGTTCGCGCTCGCCGGCGCCAGCGCCTGTCGCTGGAAAGAAGACAAGCTGCTGCCGCACTCGCGCCGTCCGGAAGGTCACGTGCCAGGCATGGCTCAGCACTACGCCACCGCGGTCGAGATCAGCGGTGTGGCCACGGGCTTATGGGCGAAGAGCTATGACGGCAGGCCCATCAAAATCGATGGCAACCCCTCGGACACGACCAGCCTGGGCGCCACCAATGCCTACCATCAGGCGAGCGTGCTCGGCCTTTACGACCCCGATCGCAGCCAGGGTTACGTGCAATTCGGAGGTGCGCGCAAAGAGACGACGGCCGCAGCGTTCGACGACTTCGTGCGGCAGCTCGCGACACGTCTGCGGGCCGCGCAGGGCACCGGCCTGGCCGTCCTCGCAGAAACGAGCAGCTCGCTGGCGCTCGCCGCTGCGAAGGAACGCTTACTCGCGAAGTTTCCCCGCACGCTGTGGGTGGACTACGACCCGTCCATCAGCGACAACGAGCGGCTTGGAACTAGGCTGGCGTTTGGCGAGGCCCAACGTGTGCTTTTGACGCCCGACCGCGCCGACGTGATCGTGAGCCTCGACTCGGACTTCATCGCTGGTACGGCGCCCAGCGGGCTGGCGCATGCACGGCGGGTTGCAGGCAGGCGCAATCCCGATCAAGGCCGCATGAACCGCATCTACGCGTTCGAGAGCGCGTTCACCGAAATCGGCGCGCTCGCCGATCATCGCGTGGCGGTGCGCTCGGGGTTGATCAAGGCGCTGGCCGCCTATCTCGATGCGGAGATCACGCCGAAGGCACGTCCCTTGCCGGAACTCGGCCTCGCCCAACCCAAACCCAACGCGGCGTTCTTGAACGACCCGACGCTGAAGGCCGTATTGGCGGCGGCGGTCAAAGATTTGCTGGCCAACATCGGTCGCAGTTTGGTCGTCGCTGGTGATCACCAGCCGCCGGAAGTGCATGCGCTGGTTCAGCGTTTGAACTCGCTGCTCGGCAACGTGGGTCGCACCGTCCGCTACGTGGCAGAGCCCGATCAGAGCGAGTCCTCCTCGGTCGCCAAGCTGCAAGAGCTGGTGAAGGCGATGAAGGGCGGTCTCGACACGCTGTTCATCCTGGGCGGCAACCCCGTCTACAGCGCGCCGAGCGATCTCGACTTCGCTGCCGCGCTCGGCGCGGTGAAAAACTCGGTGCACCTCAGCTTGTACGAGGACGAAACCTCGCGGGCCTGCAAATGGCACGTGCCGCAGGCTCATTTCCTCGAAGCTTGGGGCGACGCGCGCGCCCCGGATGGCGGCATTCGCGTGGCGCAGCCGCTGATCGCCCCGCTGTTCAACGGCTTGACGGCTACCGAGCTCGTGGCCCGCCTCGCCGGTGATTTCACGAGTTCGGGGCAACAGCTCGTACGCGGTGCCCTGCGGGCGCACGCAGCCAACGACAAGGCTTGGGCCAAAGTGGTGCACGACGGGCGAGTCGACGGTTCCGCCTTCGACAAGAGCGATCCGAAGCTCAAGCCGCTGCCGGCGTTCAAGCTGCAAGCTGCGGAGCTCGGCAGCTTGGAGGGCGATCAGGCGCTGGAACTCCAATTCGAGTTCGATGGCAAGGTGCTCGACGGCAGGTTCGCCAACAACGGCTGGCTGCAAGAGCTGCCGAATTCTCTGAGCAAACTAGCCTGGGAGAACGCCGCGCTGCTCGCGCCGAAGACCGCCGACAGGCTCGGCATCGAAGACGGGCACTTGGTCGAGGTCCAGCTCGGCAACAAGAGCATTTCGTTGCCGGCGTTGAAGGTCCCCGGCACGGCCGAAGGTGCGGTGCGTGTAGCGCTCGGATACGGGCGGACCGCCGCGGGTCACGTCGGCGGCCTGCCCGAAGACGACATCGCCCCTGTGGGCGCGAACGCCTTCCTGCTCCGCACCACCGCCGCTTACTACTTCACGCCCGGGGCGAGCGTGCGCCAGGTCGGCGGGCGCCAACAGCTGGCCATCACCCAAGACCTTCACGCCATCGACCAGGTCGGGCGCGACGGCACACAAGAGCGTTTGCCGGAGCTGGTCCGCGAAACGACGCTCGACCACTACAAAGAGAACCCCGAATACATCAAGAACGTCGTGCACCATCCGCCGCTGCTGGACATGTGGCAGCCCCCGCTCGACTACGAGGGCTACAAGTGGGGCATGGCGATCGATCTCAACAAGTGCACCGGTTGCAGCGGCTGCGTCATCGCCTGCCAGGCCGAGAACAACGTTCCGGTCGTCGGCAAAGAGCGCGTGGCCATGGGGCGCGAAATGCACTGGCTGCGCATCGATCGCTACTACAAGGGCGACGCCGATGCGCCCGAGATCAAGCACCAGCCGATGCTGTGTCAGCAGTGCGAGAAGGCCCCTTGCGAGCAGGTGTGCCCCGTCGGCGCCACCATGCACTCCGCCGAGGGGCTGAACGACATGGTGTACAACCGCTGCATCGGTACCCGCTATTGCTCGAACAACTGCCCCTACAAGGTGCGGCGCTTCAACTACTTCCACTACAACCTCGAGACGTACGGCACGACCCCCTACACGGGCACCGACGAAAAGAGCGCCAAGCTCCGGAGCATGGTGTTCAACCCCGACGTCACCGTGCGCAGCCGCGGCGTGATGGAGAAGTGCACCTTCTGCGTCCAGCGCATCCAAGAAGTGAAGATCCAGGCGAAGAACCAGCGGCGCACCATCAAAGATGGCGAGATCAAGACCGCATGCGAGCAGGCCTGTCCCACGCAGGCGATCGTGTTTGGCGATCTGAACGAAGCGCAGAGCCGTGTCGCCCAACTGCACGCCGTGGCGCGCCAGTACGAGGTGTTGCAAGAGCTGAACAACAACACCCGCAACCGTTACCTCGCGCGCATTTCCAACCCCCACCCGGAGCTAGTGAAGCAAGATGGCAATAGCGAGCAACATTAACCCGTATCAGGGCATACCGAAGGGCGACAATCCTTTCGCCCAGATCACGGACAACGTTGCCCGTGTCGCCGAAGCGCCGAAGCCTCACATCGTCTGGTACATCTCCTTCGGGTTCGCGCTGCTGCTGCTCAGCATGTTCGGCGGCAGCATCGGGTGGATGATTTGGAATGGCATCGGCGTCTGGGGCAACATGATGCCGGTTGCCTGGGGCTTCCCGATCGTAAACTTCGTGTTTTGGGTCGGTATCGGCCACGCAGGCACCCTGATCAGCGCGATCTTGTTCCTGCTGCGCCAGAACTGGCGCACCGCCATCAACCGCTTCGCCGAAGCGATGACGATCTTCGCGGTCATCTGCGCTGCGAGTTTCCCGGGCATCCACATCGGGCGCCCCTGGCTGCCGTACTGGATGTTCCCCATCCCGAACCAAATGGGGATGTGGCCTCAGTTTCGCAGCCCGCTGGAGTGGGACGTGTTCGCAGTCGGCACCTACGCGACCGTCTCGATCCTGTTCTGGTACATGGGCATGATCCCCGACTTCGCGTCGTTCCGCGATCGCGCGACCTCGACGGTGCGCCGGGTCGCGTACGGCATCGTGGCGATGGGCTGGCGGGGATCCTCCCGGCAATGGCACCGCTACGAACGGGCTTACTTGCTGCTGGCCGCGTTCGCCACGCCGCTCGTGCTCAGCGTGCACTCCGTCGTGAGTTTCGACTTCGCAACGTCGCAGCTCCCCGGGTGGCACACCACCATCTTCCCGCCCTACTTCGTCGCCGGCGCCATTTTCGGTGGCTTTGCGATGGTGCAGGTGCTTGCCGTGCCGGCACGTGAGTTCTTCGGTCTGAAGCGCATCATCACGCTTCGCCATATCGAGCTCATGAACAAGGTCATCTTGGCCACTGGCATGCTGGTTGGCTACGCGTACGCGATGGAGATGTTCATCGCCTGGTACTCGGGCGCGCTCTACGAGCAGTTCGCGTTCCTGAACCGCGCCTTCGGCAACTTCGCCTGGGCCTACTGGACGATGATCTTCTGCAACGTGGTGAGTCCCCAGATTTTCTGGTTCAAGAAAGCTCGCACCAACGTGTGGGTGACCCTGCTGGTCGGCGTGATCGTGAACGTCGGCATGTGGTTCGAGCGCTTCGTCATCATCTGCACCTCACTGACTCGCGACTTCTTGCCGTCGAGTTGGGGTGCGTTCATCCCGACCCCGGTCGACTACATGACACTGTCAGGCAGCTTTGGCCTGTTTTTTACGCTGTTCCTGTTGTTCTGCCGCTACCTCCCCATGTGCGCGATCTCCGAGGTCAAGGCCTTCAACCCTGCCGCCCACGAGCACGCGCACCACTGAGCCGAGGACTCTCCTTCCATGAGTGAAGAACAGCCCAGTCCCGAAACCCCCACGACCGCGCCGCTCCACGGCGTGCTTGCCGAGTACAACACTCCGGGCGAGATCCTGGAGGCATCGCGCGTCATCCGCGACGCGGGCTACACCAAGTGGGACACGTACACCCCGTTCGCAGTGCACGGCATCGACGCGGCCATGGGCATCAAGATGACCCGTTTGCCCTGGATCGTGCTGTGTGCGGCCTTGACCGGTCTCACCACCGCCATCTTGTTGCAGTGGTGGACGAACACCATCGACTACCCCTTCGTGATCAGCGGTAAGCCGATGTGGAGCATTCCGGCGAACGTGCCCATCATGTTCGAGCTGACCGTGCTCTTCAGCGCTTTCGCCACCCTCGGCGGCATGCTGGTGCTGAACAACCTGCCCCTGCCCTCGCATCCGCTCGACCTGAAGGAACGGTTCGCCAAGGCCACGGACGACAAGTTCTTCCTGCTGATCACGGCGGCAGATCCGCTGTTCGACGAGACAGACACGCGCGAGTTGCTCGAAAGCACGCATCCCGCCGTGCTCGACGACGTACCCGAAGATCGGCAGACGTCCGACAAGCTCCCCCGAGTCATCGTCTACGCCATGATCATCCTGACCGTCGCGGCGCTGATACCCTTCGCGCTGTTCGCGAAGGCCCGCGAGACGCAGACGCGCGAACGCCGCCTGCACGCGATCTGGGACATGGATTTTCAGCCCAAGTACAAGGCGCAGCGCGAAAACCTTCTCTTCGACGACCATCGAGCGATGCGTGAGCCGCTCCAAGGCACGGTGGCCGTCGGGGGACTCAAGACCGATGAGCATCTGAACCAGGGCAAGATCGACGGCGTATTCGCGCGCACCTTCCCGCGAGGCATCACAGTCACGGCCGAGACCATCGAGCGGGGCCAAGAGCGCTTCGGAATCTACTGCGCCCCCTGCCACGGTTATTCGGGGGCCGGTGACGGTATGGTGCACAAGCGCGCCGCCGCCCTGCAAGAAGGAGGGGTTGCCGGCAGCTGGGTACCCCCTACCAACCTGCAGCAGCAGACGCTGTACGAACAACCCGTGGGACAGCTGTTCGACAGCATCACCAACGGCGTGCGCAACATGCCTGGCTATGGCCACGTCGTCAGCACCGAAGACCGCTGGGCGATCATCATGTACCTCCGGGCTTTGCAGCGCATGCGCGTGGCGTCGCTCGGCGATTTGACTCCCGAAGAGCGCAGCGCTCTCAAGTAGGAATTCGAGATGGCGAGTAACGAAACGAAATCCGAGAGCAAGGGCCACCACGAGCCGAACCACGGCGCCGAGCTGACCGACAGCATCAAGCTCGGCCCCGAGGGGGACTACGTGATGAAGCTGGCCGGCGGTATCGGCCTCGGCTTTTTGGTGGTCAGCATCGGGCTCGGTGCGGCAGCCGGCGATGCGTTCAAGCAGTTCTTCCATTCGTACTTGGTCGCCTTCACCTGGGGCCTCAGCATCGTGCTCGGCGCGCTCTACTGGGTCACCCTGCAGCATCTGGTGAACGCCAAGTGGAGCGTCGTGCTCCGCCGCATCGCCGAGCTCCTGGCCCAGGGCCTGATCCTGATGGCGCTGTTGGCGGTGCCGATCGTGGTCACCGTAGCGCAGCACAACGACGTCTTGTTCCCGTGGCTGAACCACGACCTGATGCACAACAACCACGTCCTGCACAAGAAGCTCGGCTACCTGAACACGCCGTTTTTCCTGGCGCGCATGGCGGTGTACTTCGGGTTCTGGATCCTGCTCGCCCGCTTCTACTTGAAGCGTTCGCTGGAGCAGGACAAGTCGGCCGCGTCCGCGTACGAGGTCACGATGGCCAAGACCGCTCCGCCGAGCATGATCGCGTTCGCGCTGACGGTGACGTTCGCTGCCTTCGACCTCATCATGACGCTAGACCCGCTGTGGTTCAGCACCATCTTCGGCGTGTACTACTTCGCCGGCTGCGTATTGGCCGTGCACAGCGCTTTGACGCTGGCCATGTTCTGGCTCCAGAGCAATGGGCGTTTGGCGAAGAGCGTGACCAAGGAACACTACCACGACGTGGGGAAGATGATGTTCGCGTTCACCATCTTCTGGGCCTACATCGGGTTCTCGCAGTTCATGCTGATCTGGTACGCGAACATTCCAGAAGAGACGCACTGGTTCATCCAGCGCCTAGAGGGTGAGTGGACGGTCATCTCGTATCTGCTGATCATCGTGCATTTCGTGATCCCGTTCTTCTTCCTGCTGTCGCGACACATCAAGCGCAACCCCAAGACGTTGGCCATCGGTGCAGTGTGGATCCTGCTCGTGCACTTCCTCGACTTGCACTGGTTGATCATGCCCAACCTCCACCAGCGTGGGTTTTCGTTCCACCCGCTCGACATCACCACGCTGCTCGCGGTGGGGTGCTTGCTCGTGGCATTCGTGTTGTTCATGGCGAAGCAGGTCAATCTGCTGCCCACCAAAGATCCGCGGCTGAAGAAGTCGCTGGCCTTCGAGAACATCTGAGGAAAGCGATGGCAACGGAACCCGACAAAGTCGATAGTGGCGTCCTGGGCACCCTGGTCGCCGTACTCAGCCTGGGGCTACTCGCGACGGCGCTCGCCGTCACCGCGCTGGTCCGCACCGAAGCGGACGTGATCGCAGCCGAACGCAGCGGCACCAACGAAGCCTTCGCCGAGGCGCGTGGGGCTCAGGAGGCGGACCTGAATCTGCCTCCTGCCTACATGGACCAAGCCAAGGGCATCGTGCGCCTGCCCATCGATCGGGCCATGCAGCTCGTCGTGCGCGATCTGCGCCGCAACCCGGAGTCCGCCACTGCCACCAAGCCCGAAGCCAACGGCGACGCGGCCGAGCTCGGTGCTGCACCCGCCACGGGAGACGAGAAAGCCTCCGACGCGGCGGGCGCGGACGCCGCGCCCGTGAAGGGTGCCGAACCGGGCGCGCAGGGTCCGGGTAAGCCCGCACCGAAGAAGGCGCCTGCGCCCACCGCTCCCAAGCCCGCTGCCCCAAAGGCTCCCGCGCCGGCTCCTGCTCCTGCTCCGGTCCCAGCTCCCTAGCTTGAAAACATGCCCGTACCGCTCCGTCGTTCCAGCCTCTTTGCAGCCCTCGTAGGTGCGCTGCTCTGTTGCGTTCGGCCGACGTGGGCACAGGCGCCGGCGGAGGCGGCCTCCGCTCCCCGAGCCGAGAGTCTGCCCAAGCGCCTCGAAGGCGTCGACGTTCGCGAGAAGCTCGGCGCGCCGCTCAGCCTGAACCTGTCGTTCAAGGACACCCTCGGGCGCGAGGTGATGCTGCGCGACTACTTCGATGGGAAGTTGCCCGTCATCCTCACGCTCAACTACTCGGACTGCCCGCTGCTCTGCAGCTTGATCCTGAACGGACTCGTCACCTCGCTGAAGCAGGTCGATCTCGTACTCGGCAAAGACTACCGCATCGTCACGGTCAGCCTGAATCCCAACGAGACGCCTGCTCGGGCGCGCGCGACGCAGAACCGCTACCTAGAGCAGTACGGGAACCCCAAGTCGCTCGACGGCTGGGCTTTCCTCACGGGCTCCGAGAACAACATCAAGGCCGTGGCCGATTCGGTCGGGTTTCAATACGGCTACAACGAAGCTCGGAACGAGTACGTTCATCCTTCCGCTTTCGTCATCGCCATGCCGGACGGACACATCGCCCGCTACCTGTACGGCATCGAATACTTACCGGATACCGTGCGCTTGAGCCTGGTGGAGGCTTCCGAAGGCAAGGTAGGCACCACCCTCGATCGCATTCTCCTTTACTGTTTTCACTACGACGAAACCGAAGGTCGCTACGCGCCAGTCGCCATGAACATCATGCGGCTCGCGGGGGGCCTAGGCGCCCTTTTGCTCGGCGGTTTTCTGCTCCTGCTCTGGAAGGCCGAACTCCGCAAAAAGAAGCTAGTCGAGAGCACAGTCTAATGACCAATCTTGCATCCGTGTTCAGCATGCTCGCGCAGGCGGCGCCCGCCAGCGACGAGCCGTTCAGTCCAGTGGTCCCGCCGGGTGACGGCTTCTGGCAGCCGGTCTCGGCGTCCAACTTCGCCGGACAGATCGACTGGCTCTACGAAGTCATCCTATGGGTCACGAGCCTGACGGTCGTGGGCGTCGTGGCCGCGATGGCCTTGTTCGTCGTCAAGTACCGTGTCTCCTCGCGCAAAGAGACGGGCCCAGCCGTGAGCCAGGTCGATCACAACACGCCGCTCGAGATCACCTGGTCGGTGCTGCCGTTGGCCTTCTTCATCCCGATCTTCGTGTGGGGCTTCCAGGGTTTCACCGACATGCACACGCCCCCGAAGGACGTGCTCGAGATCAAGGCGACGGCGCAGAAATGGAACTGGCAGTTCACCTATCCGGGTGGCAACTCGGATTCGAAGCTGCACGTGCCCGTCGGGCGTGACGTGCGCATCCTGATCGAGTCGCGCGACGTGCTGCACAGCCTTTCGATTCCAGCGTTTCGAGTGAAGCAAG
Source organism: Polyangiaceae bacterium (assembly GCA_025937785.1). Taxonomy (GTDB): domain Bacteria; phylum Myxococcota_A; class Polyangia; order Polyangiales; family Polyangiaceae; genus JAICQQ01. The sequence goes on along the minus strand of JAICQQ010000021.1, from coordinate 49,808 downwards.
ACGCCGTCCCCGGCCGCTATACGCAGCTGTGGTTTCGCGCCACCAAGCTCGGCAAGTTCCCGGTCTTCTGCACCGAGTACTGCGGGACGAGCCACTCGGACATGCTGAGCGAAGCCACGGTCGAGACCCCCGACGAGTTCCAGGAGTATCTGAACAAGATCGGGTTCGACCCCAACAAGCCGCCAGAGCAGCGCGGCGCCGAACTCTACGTGCAGAAAGGCTGTACGACGTGTCACTCGCTCGACGGGTCGCCCAAGGTGGGGCCGACTTGGAAGGGTCTGTTCGGGAGCACCCGCAGCTTCGCGGACGGCAGTTCGGCAACGGCTGACGAGAATTACCTGCGTGAGTCGATTCTCGAACCCAACGCAAAGGTCGTGCAGGGCTTCGCGCCCGCGATGCCGACCTTCCAGGGATCACTCAAGGATCAGCAGCTGAGTGACCTTATCGCCTACATCAAGAGCGTGAAGTAAGAGGAACCACCGATGGCTTCATCGACGACAGTAACCGATGCCCTGATCCCCTCCGAGCCGAGGGACAATTACCTGACTCACGACAAGGGCTTCCTCTCGTGGGCCTTCACGCTCGATCACAAGCGCATCGGGATCATGTACCTGTGCAGCGTACTTTCGGCGTTCGCGCTCGGGGGATTCTTCGCGCTGGCGATTCGCACCGAGCTGCTCAACCCCGGTCGCGACATCATGGATCACGACCAGTACAACCAGGCCTTCACCCTGCATGGCGCGGTCATGGTGTTTCTGGTGATCATTCCGGGCATCCCGGCGGCGCTCGGCAACCTGGTGATCCCGCTCCAGCTCGGCGCGAAGGACGTCGCCTTTCCGCGTTTGAACCTGCTCAGCTACCACCTGTGGGTGCTGGGAGCGCTGTTTTTCATCTCGTCGCTCGTGATCAGCGCGGCGGACACCGGCTGGACGTTCTACACGCCCTACAGCATCGACACGCCGACCGCGGTGATCCCGGCAGCGTTCGGTGCATTCATTCTCGGGTTCAGCTCCATCTTCACCGGTCTGAACTTCATCGTCACCATGCACAAGCTGCGGCCGCCGGGCATGACCTGGTTCCGGATGCCGCTGTTCCTGTGGGCCATCTACTCGACGGCCATTATCCAGGTGCTGGCGACGCCGGTGATCGGCATCACGTTGTTGATGCTGATCGTGGAGCGTTTGTTCCACATCGGCATCTTCGACCCGAAGCTGGGCGGCGACCCGGTGCTGTTCCAGCACTTCTTCTGGTTTTACTCGCACCCTGCCGTGTACATCATGATCGTACCGGCCTTCGGCGTAATCTCCGAAATCATCTCGGTTTTCTCGCGTAAGAAGATCTTTGGGTACAAGTTCATCGCGCTGAGCTCGGTCGCCATCGCCATCCTCGGGTTCTTCGTGTGGGGCCACCACATGTTCACCTCGGGTCAGTCCGTGCTGGCCGGTGCGATCTTTGCCGCCATCACGTTTTTGATCGGTGTGCCGACCGCGATCAAGACGTTCAACTGGCTGGCAACGATGTACCAGGGGCGCATCCACCTCGATACGCCCATGCTGTACGCCCTGGCGTTTCTCTGGGTGTTCACCATCGGCGGCGTGACCGGCATCTTCTTGCCAGTGATGAGCGTCGACATCCATCTGCACGACACCTACTTTGTCGTGGCCCACTTCCATTACGTGATGATGGGCGGTGCCATCACCGCGTTCTTGGGCGGCCTACACTACTGGTGGCCGAAGATCACCGGGCGCATGTACGACGAGAAGATGGGGCGGATCGGCGCCGTGCTGGTGCTGATCGGCATGAACGTGACCTTCTTCCCGCAGTTCATCCTGGGCACCCGCGGCATGCCCCGCCGTTACTACCGTTATCTCGAGGAGTTCCAGGGGCTGCACCAGATTTCGACGGTCGGCGCGTACATCCTAGGCGTCGCCTTCTTGCTGACCGCAATCTCCTTGTGGTCGAGCCTGAAGAAGGGCCGGAAGGCCCCGGCCAATCCGTGGGGTGGCTCCACGCTCGAGTGGACGATCAGTTCACCCCCTCCTTACTACAACTTTCGCGAACCCCCCATCGTGACCCAGGGACCCTACGACGGTTACGACGACTTGAAGTACGACGAGAAGCTGGGTGGCTACGTGCCGGTCAAATGACCGCTCGATCACCGCGAACGAATTGGAATCATGGCGATGAGTGAAAGCACTTCCCAGGCCGCTCCAGATAAGAAATCGGTGCCCGCGCACGCCCACGGCGAGGGCGAGCACCACCACAACGAGAACGAGTATCCCTACGTTGCGCACCACTTCGATTCTCCGGCGCAGCAACTCGAAGCCGGCAAGCTCGGCATCTGGTTGTTCCTGGTCACCGAAATCTTGTTCTTCGCGGGGCTGTTCTGCGCGTACACGATCTATCGGGCGCGCTACCCCGAGGTGTTCTACTGGGCGCACTTCTTTCTCGACACCAAATGGGGCGCGATCAACACGATCGTCCTCATTCTCTCGAGCTTGACGGCGGCTTGGGCGGTGCGAAACGCCCAGCTCGGCCAACAGAAGCTGCTGGTCATCAACATCCTGATCACCATCGGTTGCGCCTGCACCTTCATGGGGGTCAAGTACGTCGAGTATTCGCACAAGGCACACGCTGGTCTGCTACCAGGGCCCGCGTTCCAACCGCACGAGCAGTTGTGGGAGAGCGCGAGCTTCAAGGCGAAGCACCCGGAGTCTGCGGCCGCGATGGATCGGCTGACGACCGGGCTCGAAGCCCATCGAGCCAAGATCAAGGCAGCGGAAGCAGCGCAGGCGGCGGCCGCGGCGGCCGAGCCGGCTCCAGCCCCCGCTGGGGCAGCGGCCCCGGCGGAAGCACAAGCGCTGGCGCCTGCCCCTGGTGACGCGGCGGCGCCTGAGGAAGCCGCCGAGGCGGCAGCCCCTCCTTCGGCCATCGACGCACCCGCCGCCGCACAGGTCGGGGCGGCGACACCCACCGAGGGCGCCCAGCAGGCTGACGCCAAGAAGGCTGAAGGAGCCGACAAGGTTGAAGGAGCTGACAAGGCTGAAGGAGCTGACAAGGCTGAAGCTACTGCGCAGCCTGCCGGCGCCGAGAAGGCGGCACCCGCGGCTGGAGCGGACCCAGCTTCCGGCGACGCCGAGGCTGCGAAGCCCGCCGACACGACCGGCGCTGCCCCCGAAGGTGATCCTGCCGTCGCCGACGATGTGACCGCCCCCGACGCCGTTCCGGCGGCCGCGGCCAAGGTCGCGGTAGCGCCCGCGGTGAAAATGCCGGTGAGCGAAGACATCTACTTGGCGACCGAGATCCGCAGGCTCAGCGAAGTCGAGCTGAAGCCTCTGCTCGACGCCGGCATCATCAAGACCCATCCCGCGGACGGGCCCCAGCTGGAGCGCCCCGCTCGCGCCCACATGTTTTTCAGCATCTATTTCTTCATGACCGGCCTGCACGGTCTGCATGTGCTGATCGGCATCATCGTGTGGGTGTGGTTGCTGCTGCGGGCGATGAAGGGGCAGTTCGGTCCGCTCTACTTCGGGCCCATCGACTTCGCCGCGCTCTACTGGCACTTGGTGGATCTGATCTGGATCTACCTCTTCCCGCTCTTGTACTTGATTCATTGAGACTGGGCGCACCCGAGAACCGCTAAACCTTCGGATCGAGAAGACTTCCCATGGTGGACAAAGACGACAACGACTCCAAGAAGCCTGCTGACGACGAAGCGCTCGACGAGGCAGACCGTACGGACGACGAGGCTGCTGGCGACCCCGGTAGCAACGGCAACGGCGGCCATGGCGACGATGATGACGATGACGACGACGCTGGCCGCTCGATACCCGTCAAGGCCGCCCCGCGAGCGGGAGCCGTCGAGCGCGCTGCCTCACGCGCCGCCGACGCGCACGCTCACGGGCTTGCCCACGTCACGCCGGTGAAGCTCTTGTTGGGCGTGTTCGGTGCGCTCACCGTGCTCACGGTGTTCACGGTCGTAGTCACGGCAGTCGACCTCGGCTCGCAAGGCAACTTCGTGGTCGCCATGATCATCGCGACGGTGAAGGCTGGGCTGGTGATGGCCTTCTTCATGCACCTGGTGTGGGACAAGAAGTTCAACCTGACCGTGTTTCTCAGCGCGTTTCTCTTCGTGCTCTTGTTCCTGTCGATAGCTCTCACTGATCGCAACGAGTACCAAGCGCAGATCGACGCGTTCGAAGAGAACAACCCGCTCAAGGTCAGCGCCAGCGCCCCGGCGGCGGCCTCTGCCGCAGCACCGGCGCACTGAAACCCGGGCGACGGGTTGAGCAGGGCGCCGTCGCCGCTGTTCGAGCCTGCCGGTTCAAGGGCGTGCGGCGTTCGCGCAGCAACGAAAGCCCGTTTCGACTCCTGAGTAGGTACTGTCCGTGTGCGCCTGGCGGGCGCGGCAGTGGGCCGCGCCGGGTTGCCAGTAGGCGCCTTTGCGCAGCGCACTGCCGTCGCTGGCGAGCACGTACTCCTCGACGTTGCCGGACATGTTGTGCACACCGAAGGGGCTCACGCATTCCGGGAATGCTCCAGGTTCCGCTCTGAGATCTCTGAGTGCCCCGCTGCTGGTCACGAGATCCGTTTGATCCGTGTTGCAACGGGCGCCGTGTCGCTCGAACCCATACGGGTACGGGAGCATCGCTTCACCTTCGCATGCGAAGGTCCACTCGTTCTCCGAGCACAGGCGCTTGTCGTGCGCCTCGCAGGCCGCCACCGCGCCAGCGAGGGTCTGGTTGTTCGAAGCCTTGGCCTGTGGGGTCGGGCTGTACTCCTCGCGATCGATGCAGAAACGCAACGTTTCTCGTTCGCTGCTGGTGCACACGCTCGGCTTCGCGTATTCGGCGCAGCGTAGCGCGCGAAGCACGCTGCCGTCAGGGTCGACGTGCTTCACGCAACTCTGGCGTACGTTGGGGCAGTAGGACCCCTCGACCAACAGCATGCCGTCGGGGCAGGGAGTAGCGGCGACGGCGGCGGCCGCGCGCGGAGTGGCCGCGGGGCGTTTCAGTTGCTGTACCAAGGGCGCGGCGGGCAGAGCATGGCTGGCGGCGTGACTGGCGCGGGTCGCCGCCGCGAACACACCGGCGCCGAGCGCGGCGCTGCCTGCGAAGCCCGCTCCGACCAACGCGAACACGAGTACACGCGGAACCCAGAGCTCGCGGACTCGGCCGCCCGAGTCGCCGAGGATGAGCAAGCGGAAGCCGCGGCTCACCGGTCGCCGGCGGCTCGTTGGGTCGCGCTGTCGAGCTCGGGGACGCGCGCGACAGCCGGGGCGACACCGCTTTGCTCTTCATGTTCGTCGTGGGTAGGGGCATGGATCTCGGGAGGGGCGCCGTGGTGCAGCTGCCCAGTCACCGCGCCGCCGTGCGCCACCTCGAGCGAGCCGTAGTAAACGTGTCCCTCGACCTTACCCGAAGCCAGAACCCGCAGGGTCTCGTGGACCACGACGGTGCCCTGCACGCGCCCGGCGATGACGAGCGAGCGCGCGGTGAGGCGCCCCTCGACCGATCCGTCGGGCCCGACCGAGAGCTCACCTTCGGCCGTCAGCGAGCCTCGAAACGAGCCCTCGATGTGTGCGCCGGCTCCAAGCTCGAGGGCGCCTTCGAAGTGGGCCTCTCGGGCGACAATCGTGGTGGTTTTCGTGTTCTTGGATTTGAACATGGGGTCGCTGCCTTCCGAGCTCGAGCGCGCTCGGCCCTGCCCCCTACTCACGGCAACCCGACGCGAAACCTTTACCCTGCGTTGGATGGCGCCGATGAAGGTCCAAGTCGCACTCGAGCCGAATCACGGGACTCGAGGATTGGAAGCGCGCTTCGGCTCAGCGCTCCCAATAGTCGCGCAGACGCGCGAACGAGGTGCGGTCGATCGAATACAGGTGTTGGGCATGGGCGGCTTTGTCGGTGCCGGCGAAGCCATCGACGAAGAACTGACCGCGGCGCGCCGCCGTGAGCTGGGTCATCCCAAAACGTTCCTTCATGACCGGCCACGACGGGGCGTGCGCTTGCTCGGCCAGCGCTAGTGCGGTCTCGCCGGAGCCGGCATACTCGCTGGGTGTGATCGCCGAATGGGCGATGGCCATCAGGTGTTCGCCGCGCGCCGCGCTTTTGGCGAACGTCGAGAACTCCTCCATTTGGCTCACACGCACCTTGCGCTGGCGTTCGTCGGTGAACCCGACGTGCAGCCCGTCCGACAGCAGGACCGCATCGACCTTGCCGGGCCGGAAGCGCAGGAACTGTTGCACGGCACCGTAGCCCGCGGACCACGAGCTCAACGCAAGCTTCCGTGGGGCCACCGGCTCACGCCGGCACTCTTCGGCGACGGTCTTTTGGATCCGATCGAGTAGGCCGTCGACGTCACCGGGGAGCGCCAGGGCATCGCTGTAGGCGCCCGACCCGATGCCCTTGTTCACTATCACCAGCACGGCGTTCAGCTTGCTCTTGAGATACCGCGGTATCATCGTCGTGTGCGCGCCGTGAAAGTGAATCACTAGATCGAAGTCCTTCGCGACGGTCGCGCAACCCTTGGGGTAGACGAACCAGCTCGCGGAGCGGGTGAGCACCGTCTTGGGTGCATCGGCCTCGACCGCCGCGACGGCCGGCGCTCTAGCAATCGCTTTCGGCGCTACGCGAGTCACGGGTGCAGCGCTTTCGGCGCGGCTCACCGCGGCTTGCGCCAGGTGCGGGCGTGCCGCCGGAAAGCTGGTGTGCCCGACAGCGAGCAGTACGACGGTAGTGGTAGATAGCTTGACCAGGAACTTGCGCAGGCGGCGACGCATGAACTTCCTAGAGTAACGGTTCATGCGAGCGAATTCAGTAGTCTCGAGCGTCGTGCGCGCAGATGTATAACGAAATCTCCGGTGCTGTAGTCGGCGTGCCGAGCAAACCTACACGGGTGATCGCGCGAGGGGTTTGCAGCGCGAGCGTTGCGCACGAGCTCGGGCGATGTCGGTGCATGGCCCCGCTAGAATGAGCGTCGTAGTCACCCGGGGCGCCGCTGGGGACAGCTCCGGGCACAGCTTTGGGGTAGGTCGAGCTCCCGGAGTTTCGGCTGCCCTCGCGCCCGAGCGGTCAAATCGGCGCTTGGAAGTCGCGCGGCCGAACAAGGTGCGGTAGGGTCCCACCATGAGACCGCGCTACCCGCTCGAGCCGCTCTCTGCCGTGCGCCAGCTCCAAGTCGACGCGCACGAGCGGGACGTCGCGACCCAGGCACTGAAGGTGCGACACGCAGCTCAAGCGCGTGCCGATAAGGAAGTGAGCCTGGCCGAAGAGCGAGCTCGGGCGGAACGGACCCGCGCGAGCGAGCGAGGGCAGCTCGAGGCCGGGCAAGCGCGGGTCGTCGATCTCGCGCGATCGGCAGACTTCGAGTTGGGGGCCGAGCAGCGCGAGGCCGAGCGCAAGCGCGAGCTCTGCGCCGCCCGCCGAGACGAACTCGCCGCCGAAAAGGCGGAGCGTGAAGCCCGGGTGGAGCTCGCGCGGGCACAAGCCCAAAAGAGCGCCCTCGGGCGCCATCGCCAGCGGTTCGATCAGGCCGTCGCGCGCGTCACCGAGCGCGAGGCAGAGGACGACGCGCTCGAGCTCTATCACCACGACGCCCGGGGGCGCTCATGAAGCAGCACGCGGGCCCGATGATCGCGCTCGTCCTCTTATCATGTTCCGGCCAACAGCAAGTCGGGAAGGGACAAGCGGCTGGTGAGGCTGCCGCCTTGCCGCCGGCGAAGTCAGCGCCGACCGGGGTGCCGGCGGACGCAGCAGACGGCTCGGACACGTTCTCGCTCGAGCGCTTCACGCCATTGTTGGCGAAGCCGGAGCTCTCCAAGGTGGCAAAGGCGCTGGAAGAGGAAAACCCCGCTGCCGCCGCGCGTTTGCTCGAGAGCATCATGGCTGAGCACCCGCCAGAGCCTGCCGACGTGAAGCGTTGGCAGTTCTTGCTGGCGCGCCTGCGCGAGCAGGCCCAAGAGCTCGAAGGGGCCGCCGCTTCATACGAGCTGGCCGCTACCGCGCCCTGGGCGCTCCGAGACTACGCCCGCTTGGGTGCTGGGCGTGTCGAGCTCCGGCGCGGAAGGGCGGACCGTGCGCTCGGTCATCTCGCGCGCGTCGACAAGTCCGGCGCTATCGCGGCGCCGGCGCTCCTGCTCGAGGCGGAAGCCGCGTCGCTCGAGGGTCAGTACGACGTGGCCATCGCCGCCTGGGAGCGGCAGCTCGCCGCGGGAGCCTCGAGCGAACACGGTCTGGTGTCGCTGCGGTTGAGTCAGGCGCTGCTCGCGCGCTACCAGTCGAGTGCCGTCGATCGTGACGAACCCGCGGGCGTCGCGTTGCCCGCGGTCGCGGCAAAGACCGTCGCTTCGTCCGAAGAGCCCGCGCCGGATCTCGTCGCGGCACTGAAACACGCGCGCAACGCCGCCGCCGATTTCGCGCGCGATCCGAAGTCTCGCGAGTCCGCTCAACGCAGCATCGAGCAGGTGTTGCTCGCGATGGCACCGCCGGCGCGGCAGCGCTTTCAAGCGCCCCGGGCGGAGGAGGAGCTGTATCGGCTGGGCGTGCTGGTGGAGGCCAGGCAAGATGCGCTGGCCGTCGAGGTCGCCGACGAGCTCTTGAAGAGCTTGGGGAAGGCCGAGAGCTTCGGACCCATCGCCTGCGAAGCGCGGCTCTTGCGCGCCAAGGCGCTCGCCGTGGCCAATGAGTTCGGCAAGGCTGCGGACTCGCTGGGCGACGTAATCGCGCGCTGCCAGGGCGACACGGATTTTCGGGCGCGCGTGTTGTATCTGTGCGGCAAGTATGCGCGCTCCGACGGGCGTGACATGCAAGCGATTCAGCGCTTCGAACAGCTCGAGCGGGAGGCGCCCCAGCACCGTCTGGCGGACGACGCTCGGCTCTATGCTGCGCAGAGCTATCTGGAGCTCGGGGTGGAAGCCCGGTTCACCGAGCTCTTGAGCAGCATGCCGCGCGACTATCCCAGCGGCGACATGGTGATGGACGGTGTGTTCGAGCTGGCGCTGCGCCGTATCGATCGCGGCGATTGGTCGGGCGCTGCCTCGGTGTTGGAGCTCGGTCGGCAATTGACCTCGGGCCGCGATAGCGCGCGCGGCCAAGAGTACTCGGGGCGAGAGCGCTATTTTCTGGCCCGCTCTTGGGCCGAGATGAAGCATCCCGACAAGGCGCTGGACGAGTACGAGGCCATGGTCTCCGAGCTGCCGCTTTCGTACTACATGCTTCACGCTTACTCGCGGCTGAAGCACGCAGACCCGGGCCGGGCCCGCGCCGCGCTCACGCGCGCGGGCGAGCTCGCCAAAACCCAGCCGTTTTCGTTCGAGAATCGCCCGGAGTTTTCGACTCCCGAGTTCCTGCGCGGGATGGAGCTGCTCAGGGTGGGTGAACTCGATTCGGCACGACAAGAGTTGGGCGCCCTCGGACTCTTCGACGGCAACGCCAACTCGAAGTTGCTCTGGGGGGTCGCGCTGCTCTACGCGAAGGCAGGAGCGGTCAAGCTATCGCACTCGCTGGCCAAGGGGCTCCTGACCGACTGGCTGGGTCGCTGGCCTTCTGGGCAATGGGCGCAAGCCTGGCAGATCGCATTCCCAGAGCCGTACCTCGACATCGTCGAACGCGAAGCGAAGAAGAACCAGCTGCCGAAGTCATTGATCTACGGCGTGATGCGGGAAGAGTCCGAATTCGACGCGAGCGCCGTGAGTCACGCGAACGCGCACGGCTTGATGCAGCTGATCGTGCCGACGGCACGTATCTACGCCAAACCCCTGGGGCTGCCCTACGATGCGCGATCGCTCAAGCGTCCTGGGATCAACATCGCGCTTGGTGCTCGTGCGCTAAAGAGCCTCATCGATCGCTTCGAGCAGAACCCGCTCCTGGCGATCCCCGGCTACAATGCCGGTCCCGGGCGTCCTGCACGCTGGCTGAAAGAACGGCCGCATTTCGACTTCGATGTCTGGGTCGAACGCATCCCGTTCCGGGAAACACGCCGCTACACCAAACGCGTGCTGGCGAGCCGGGCGACCTATGCGGTACTCTACGAGCCGGATTTCGCCGAGGGCGCGATGACGTTGCCGCTCAAGGTATCGCAGTAGCAGCCTCGGCGTTTGCCAGACGTAAGGACTCTCCATGGCAGTCACTCCGTCCAGCATGTTGCCATTGGGCACGCCGCTACCAGAGTTCGCCCTGGTAGATACCAGCTCCGGCCAGACCGTGCGTTCGACGTCGCTGGCCGGCTCCGTCGCCGTGGTGGCCTTCATCTGTAACCATTGTCCCTTCGTCGTGCACATCAAGGCGGGCTTGAGTGAGTTCGGGCGCTACTGCAAGGACCGGGGCGTAGCTTTGGTGGCGATCAGCGCGAACGACGTCACCACTCACCCCATGGACGGGCCGGTGGCGATGGCCGAGGACGCTCGACGGCACGGCTATACGTTCCCCTATCTTTTCGACGAAGCCCAAACCGCTGCCCGCGCGTTCGACGCCCGCTGCACTCCTGAGTTTTATGTGTTCGATGCGGCCGGAAAGCTGGCTTACCGGGGCCAGTTCGACGAGGCGCGACCCAATCGGCCTGCACCCGTGACCGGCGCGGACGTGCGCGCGGCGGTCGAAGCGCTGCTGGCTGGTGCTCGGCCCGCAATGGACCAAAAGCCGAGCGTCGGCTGCAACATCAAATGGAAACCCGGGATGGCGCCCGCTTGAACGTGTCGACGGAGGCGGCGGCGCTCGTCGGCGCCGTCCTGAATCAGCGCTACCGACTGGCGGCAGTGCTCGGCGAAGGTGGGCTTGCCAGTGTGTTTCGCGCGGAGCCCAACGATGGCGCTCCCGCGGTCGCGGTCAAAGTCCTCAAGAGCGAGTTCAAGAGCGATCAGGAGGTGGTCGATCGCTTTCTGGCGGAAGCGCCGCTCGCCGAGCGCATCCAGCATCCGGGTGTGGTGCGTGTGTTCGGCGGCTTTCGTGCCGAAGACGGCACACCCTACCTGGTGACGGAGCTGCTCGTCGGCCACCCGCTCAGCGCGACGATGAATCGCGGACCGGTGCCGGTCGAGCAGGCCGTGCAGATCACCCTGGCGCTTTTGGATACGCTGGCGGCGGCGCACGCCGTGGGCGTCGTGCATCGAGATCTCAAGCCGGACAACGTGTTCCTGTGCCCCGGGCAAGACCGCGGGGTGCGCCTGCTAGATTTCGGCATTTCGAGGGCGATCGAGGCGGCGGGAGGGTCGGCGCGCAAGACCAAGACCGGCATGCTGCTCGGCACCCCAGGCTACATGAGCCCGGAGCAAGTCAAGAACAGCAAGGATGCAGACCACCGTTCGGACCTGTTCAGCATCGGTGTGCTGTTTTACGAGCTCATCACTGGCCAGCGCGCGTTCGAAGGGCAGACCGAATACGAACGCATGATGGCGGTGCTCTTCGGCGATGCGCGCCCGATCGAGCAAGCGGCGCCGCAGTTCGCGCACTGGCAGCCGTTCTTCTCGAAGGCCCTCGAACGCGAGCCGGCGGCACGCTTCCAGAGCGCGGGAGAAATGCGGGACGCGCTCAGCGCCGTCGCTACCGGGGGTCATTTGCCCGAGCGTCGCTTTGGTGGCGAGTCGACGGCGGTCTCTCCCGTGGTCGGACGCGTCTCGCCAGCGCCCGTCCCGGACGTGCGCATCGTGCCGACTCCTCGGCGCGCGCTGCCGCTCGGCTGGGTGTTCGTGGTGGCTGGGTTCAGCTGGCTCATCGGCTTCGTCCTGGGCTACTTGGCCGGCGCATGAGCTGGCGAGGCGCGCGCATCTGCTGCGCGCTCGGCGCGTTCGCGTTGCTGCGTCCGCCGTCGCTCGAGGCGGGCCCCGCGCGCGTGCCCATTGTCGATCTCCACGTCGACCTGTCGTACCAGCACAACTACCAAGGCAAACCCTTCGAGTCCGCGACCGGCGAGTTCCGTGCGCAGGATCTGGAGCGGGCGGGGGTACGCGGTGTCGTGTTGCCGCTGTACGTTCCCAACGACGTCTCGCCCAGTGGACCGCGCTCGCAGGATCTCGAGCGTTCGTACGCGCGCGTGTTCGGCGCCCTGCTGCAGACGCCACCGTATGCATTGCCGGGCTGTCGTCGTGCAGCGGGCAAGGTCAGCACCTGGCTCTCCTTCGAGGGAGCGGCTCCGCTCGCCCGGCACCCCGAGGAGCTACCCCTCTGGGTCGCTCGGGGCGTTCGGCTGTTCGGGCTCGTTCACAGCCACGATAACCCGCTCGCGGGTTCATCCGGGGAATCCGGTAGCCGGCGCAAGGGGCTCTCGGTCGCAGGGCGAGAGCTGGCGCGACGCATCGTCGGCCTAGGCGGTGTGCTCGACGTCTCGCACGCTTCGGATCGCGCCACGGAGGAAATGATCGAGATCGGCAAACAGGCAGGTGTTCCGGTCGTTGCTTCCCATTCGAACGCGCGTGCGCTGGCGGCCCACCCGCGAAACCTGACGGATGCACAGATTCGCGGGCTGGCGGCTACGGGTGGCGTCGTGGGCCTGAACCTTCACCAGCGATTTCTGGCCCGGCGAGGTGTCGCCGCCGAGCTCTCCGACGTGATCGCGCAAGTCAGGCACATCGAGCGCCTCGTGGGCCTCGAACACCTGGCGCTCGGCACTGACTTCGAGGGGGGCATTCGACCGGTACCCGGCCTGGAGAATGTCGCAGAGTTGCAGACGTTGGCGGAGGCGCTCCGCGCGGAGGGCCTTGCCGAGCACGAGATCGAGCAGATTTTCTACAAGAATGCGCTTCGCGTTCTGTGCCCGCCCCGGTAAAAGGGGAGCCATGAGCGACCCCAATAGCGACTTGAACCGCCGAAGTTTGGAAGCTTTTCCGAGTTGGCTCAGGACCCTGCCGGCTGACGTGCGCGTGCTGGCGAGCGTCGTCGAAGACGCGGCGGTCGGCGACGCTGGGCGCGAGAACGTGGCAGGCGCATTGAACTATCTGTTCAAGTCGGTGGACCTGATCGCCGACGGCATCGAAGATCTGGGCTACGTCGACGACGCTTTCGTCCTCAGAGTCGCAGCCGCTAGCATCGAGCTCGACGCCGTGAGCGACGGCGCCCTGCGGACCGAACTCGAGCGCCTAGCGACGGACGCCGCGCTCGTTCGCGAGTTCATGGCGGATGACTACGCGCGGCTAGAAAGCTATGTTTCGGGGCTTGCTTCGCTAGTGGTGCGAGGACGTAGCGCTCCAGCCATCGCAGGGGACCCTGAAGTGCGCCAGCAGTTCTTCGGTGAGCTGAACGCTTGGGCGGGGCACTACGTCATGCCCAGTTTCGAGAACGACGACAAGAACCTGGTGAAGCTGCGCGCGTTCCTGCGCACCAAGTTGGCAGGCTGACGCCGGCGCTGCTCCGCGCCGGCGAGGCGCCCGTCTCAGATGCCGGTGCGGCGGTCCGGAACCGGACCGCCGTTGCTGTTCTCCGGCGCGCTCACCAAGGTTCCGCTCGTCAGCTTGTTCATCAGGTCGCGGCACTCGGGGCGACCTTTCAGATTGTTGATGAGCACGTTCGATGCATCCTGAAACAGCTTTTCGTAGTTGAGGCCTTCGCGAGCGCGCCCGGCGACCTTCTCGCGTCCCGCGGAAAGATCCTCTTCCAAGGCCTCCGCATAACGCCCGAGCTGCGCGCGCAGGTCTTCGATCTGACGGCGCAGGTCGCGCGCGACGTCTTCGCGTCCTTTGCGGCGCAAGTCACGTGTCTTCATCCAGTTGGCTTTGGCGTCGACCAAGCCGCGCGCGGCGCCGGCCCTCTCGTAGATGGCGCGGGTGCCCTGGCCACTCTGCTCGGCCCGATCGGCCAAGGCAATGTGCTCGCGGGCGGCGTGCTCGGCTTGCGCCAGCTCGCGACGCGCCTGTTCGCCTTCTTCGGCATAGGCGGCTGCCTCGCGCAGCGCGCGTGACTCTTCGTGGGCCAGCTCTTCCACCTTGCGTCCGATTTCCGCGCGCAGGGCGCGGCCGCGCCGTTCGAGGGCCTCGAGCTTGCGAGTGTCGCTGGCGACTTCGCCCTCGAGCGCGTTGGCCTTGGCCGCCAAGTCCCAGACGCTGGCAAGCGCCTGTGCGACGTCTTCGGGCACCTTTCCGCTCGCGTGAGCCCGGGACACCATGCGTGAGAACAACCCAGCGCGGTGCGCCCACTCGATCACACCCGGCGAACGCGGCGGTGGCGCCGGCGGTGGGGCGGCGGCCGTGGCTTCACCCGAGCCGCCCTCTTTCTCCCAAGTGCTGGGGAGTGAGCGCTGGAGCGCCTTCAACTCCTCGAGCAAGTGATGGCCATCGCGGTAGCGCTGGCGCTGCTCTTTCTCGAGCAACCTCAGCACGATTTTCTCGGCCACCGGGTGGCAGTCTTTGCGGATGCTGGTCGGGCGCGGCGCGGGAGCCGTGCGCTGCATCTCGAGCAGCCCGTCACGGTCACCGGCTCGGAACGGCAGCTGGCCGGTCATCATCTCGAAGAACAACACGCCGAGGGCGTACAGATCCGATTGCGGACCCGCCTGTTCGCCCCGTGCTTGCTCGGGGGACATGTACTCGGGCGTTCCGAAAACGGCTCCTTTGGGTGCGAGCCGCGGATCGTGTGCCAGCGCGGCGAGGCCAAAGTCGAGAATCTTGACGAAGTCTTTGCGGCCGCCGCGTGCTGTCAGCAAAATGTTATCGCTCTTCAGATCGCGGTGCACGACGCCGAGGTCGTGGGCGCGTGAGAGAGCTGCGCCCATTTGCTCGATGATGTCGACGGCGCGATTGATGGGCATCGGCCCTCGCGCGAGCTCCGAGGACAGCGGCGTGCCGACCAAGTACTCCATCACGAGATACAATTCGCCCTCGTCGGTCTCGCCGATGTCGTGGATATCGATGATGTGCGCGTGATCGACGCGGTTGGCAGCCCGTGCTTCGCGGAGCATCCACGCTCGCAGGTGAGTTTCCCCACGCAGATCAGGCCGGATCAATTTGACGGCGACCACGCGGTCGATCAGGACGTGACGGGCTCGGTACACGATGCCCATCCCTCCTTCCCCGATGCGCGCTTCGAGCCTGTATCGGCCCGCTATGACTTTCCCCAATGCGGGGTCATCGCCTCGTTTCGCTCTAGTTCTATTCGGCGCAGGCTGTGCCATCTTCCTCGTGATTCGACTACGGCCAGCAGTGGGCGGCCGATATACGCAAAACAACATGTTAGGGCATGCTGGGTGCGTCGCAAAGAGGCCAAGTCACGTGGGTGGCGTAGGAAAGAAGGCTACAAACGCCGCATGATTCCGCGAACTGCCGACGCTGAATGAGCGAGCCACCCGCTCGGTATCCAGGTACTACCAGGTAGGACACGGCGTCGTGTCGCCGTGTTTGGCTCGCACGATGCTGCTTCGTCGCGGCCCACCCTCCGCCTCGACGGGAACCTTCCCCGCAGCGAAGTGGGGCGGCTAGTCGGGTGGCGCTGGGCCTCGAGTGCGCTGGGCCTCGAGTGCGCTGCGCCTCGGGTAGCCCTGCTACAGGTAGGTGCTCCTGCGCCTCGAAAGAGCGTGGGGCAGGGCATGTGGAGCGACACCACGCCTCGGCCCTAAAGCGCAGGGCACCCAACGAGCCACCGGGCCGCGGCTCCGCAGCTTCGGGATCAGAAGACCCAGTTGAAGACGGGCATGCGCAGCTCGGTCTCTTGCTTGACGCCGAACTCAGCCATCTCTTGGCGTGTGTACATCTGCTGCACGGCCAACGCCGGAATCGCGAGGTTGAAGGAACCTTCGCTCAACCCCATCAAGGCGGGTGGCAACTGGTAGTACAAGCTGGGTTCGATGGGGGTCGTGCGGCGCACCGCGACCTTGCGCTGCTCCGGCTTGACCTTTTCTTGCGACGCACCCTGCGGCGGATCGGCGACGGGCTCATCGCTCGGGGCCTGGTCTTGCACGTAGTTCGCTGGCGGTTCGTATTGAGTTGCCGCCAGCACGGCGACGGCGGTCGGAATGGCCAGCACCATGCCTGCCGACAGCAGGAACATGTTGGTCTTCGCGCTGAAGTTGTCCTCCATGAAGTAGCCGCCCACGCCGCCTGCGACCGCGCCCGCGCCGCCGCCGACGAGGTAAGCCCAGCGCGGCTTCACGCCGATCGCGGCTTCGGTGAGCATCACGGCTTCAGCGCCCAGCAGAGCCCCGCCGACGATCCCCTTACCTTTCGGCGATGCTTTCTCTACCCCGGTTGCAGAAGCGTGCCCTGCGAATGTCAGGGTCGCTAGAATTGTGAAGGCCGAGATCGAGCGAAACGATGGCATCTTGAACTCCTCCGCGGCGAGTCGTGCCGTGCACAACTGCAGGCGGCGAGCATAACACTAGCCGCGCCGTTTCAACCAGCTTGCTACCGCTGCAATGCGGGTCGGTGGGCCGGTTTTCCGCACCGTTCTGCCACGCGACCTGGGCCGTGAGGATTCAAGTAACCTGCTTTCGTGGCAGCGCTCACCAAACACTGCGCGCGCGCGGCACTCTGGAGCGTCGTCGTGGTGCTCGTGCTTGCAGTGGGAGCGGCGCTCGTGCGGTTGCTCCCGTGGCTGCTGTCGCCCGAAGTGCCGCTCTTGGTGGCGCTGCCGTTCGCCAAAGCGCTCCTGGCGGTGGCCTTCGAGGCCGCGTACTTCGTGGGTGTCCCGGCGGGGTGCGCGCTGGGTGCCGCGCTGTTCGTCGAACGCGGCGAGGCTCGCGCGCTTCACTGCCAAGGCGCGTCGCCCCTCGGATTGGCGACTCAGTGCGTGCCGCTCTTGATCCTGGTGGGGGCGCTGGCGTTCGCGACCAGCAGTCTCTGGCAGGCGAACACCGAGCATCCGGGACGCTTTGCACGCGCGCTCGTCGAACACGCGCGCGAGGGCTGCGCCGACGCGGCGCCGCGTAGTGTGTCCGTGCCGATCGTGGGCGTGACCTGGCTTTGTTTCCGAGATGCATCTCCGCGCCTCACCGGACCCGTCCCCAAAGCGGATGGGCGCGCTTGGTTCAGCGCGCGATCGATCGACGTGAGCGACGACTTTACCGCCTTCCGAGCCGAGGACGTCTTCGTGGGTAGCCAGCCTACGGCGTCGAAGTTCCGGGTCGGCGTGCGTGCGCGCGTAGCACGCGTCTCCGGTCTTCCCGCCTGGGGAGGCTCGACACCACTCACCCCACTGCTCCGAGCGAGCGTGGTCGGGCTCAGCGTGCTGCTGTTGGGGCTCAGCAGCGTGTTCGTGATGCTGAAACTGGGTGTCGCGCAGCTGGCCTGGGCGGGGGGGAGCGCGGGTCTCGCAGGCGTCGCCAGCCTGCGGCTCTTGCACGTACCGCTCACCGCGGCTCCCCTCACTACCGCTGCCAGCGTACTGGCCGTCGGTTTAGGGGTCTCGTGTGCGCCGTTGCTGCTGGTCCCCGCGGTTCGACGCCTGCGCGAACCGCTGCGGTGACCCCCGAGCGACGTCGTTCAGCCCCGGGCGCGCAATTTTGGCGAACGAACTGCAAAACGAGCGATCCGGGCGCGCAGATATCGAGAAATCCTGCGTCGCGAAGCTTTTGAGGGTGTCCGTTGCTTGTTTCGGCCGCCGGTGATAACACGCTGCTGCCCACGCCTTGGGATGTGTTTCTAGATGTCCGTCGGACCCCGGCCAAACGCGATCACCGCGCTCGTCAAGGAAGACGCCTGAGGCAACCTCAGGTCTCCCTTTGTCCCCCTCGACTATGAGCACCACGGCACAATCCGTCGTCAGCGAGCCTCAGTCCTCCGGCCTGGTCGCTCCGTTGTTGCAACTCAGTAAACCAGGCGTGACCCGGCTCGTGATGGTGACTGCCGTGTGCGGCGCGCTGGTGGCGCCGCAGCGCATTCACACGCTGACGCTGTTGATTGCGCTGTTCGCGACTGCGCTGGTGGTCGCGGGTGCGAACGCCTTGAACATGGTGCTCGAGCGCGACGTCGACGCGAAAATGGAACGAACGCGGCTGCGCCCGATCCCGGCCGGGCGCATCTCGTCGGATCTGGCGCTCTGGTTCGGCATCTGCGTCTCTGGCATGGGCATCGCGCTCCTGGTCGCCTTGGTGAACCTGGTGGCGGCGACGCTGGCCGGCTTGGCGCTGCTCAGCTACGTGCTGGTGTACACGCCGCTCAAGCGCTCCACCCACTACGCACTTCATGTCGGCGCTGTTCCGGGAGCGATGCCGCCGCTGATCGGCTACGCCGCCGTGGCCGGACAGATCGATACGGCGGGCTTCCTGCTCTTCCTGATTTTGCTGGTCTGGCAGCTGCCCCACTTCATGGCCATTGCCATCTTCCGACGCGCTGACTACCAGGCAGCTGGTCTCAGAGTATTTCCGGTTGCCGTAGGTCTCGCCCGCACCAAGCGCGCGATTTGCTTCTATTCCGTAGTGCTGCTCTTGGTGAGCTTGGCTCCCGTCGCGTTGGGGGTCACCGGTCTGCCTTACGCCATCATCGCTGGTCTCAGCGGGGTGGGGTTCTTGGTCTGGGGTACCTACGGCTCGCGAGTGAAAGAGACGGTCCCTTGGGCGCGTTCGCTGTTTCTAGCGTCGATGCCGCACCTGGTCTTGCTCTTCGCCGCCTTCGTGGCGAGCGCGATGTGACGGCCCGACGAACCATGACGAGGTCACGCCCCGAGAGTCCGGCGAGGCTCGAAGTTTCAGCGAAATTTTTGCGGGGTTCCGGGCCCGAGATGGTGCAGCCAGACGGTAGTGCACGTTCGAACCCAGAAGGTGTTCTCGGTCCTTGATAACGGCTGGTTGATCGTGAAAAAGTTGCCCCGGGCACTCGGCCCCGGGTTCAAAAATCGTGATGCAAAACTCAACACTTACGTTCGCTGCAGCGCTGCTCGGCCTAGCGGTCTTGCCACTCACCGCGTGCAACCAAGCGACCGCGTCCGAAGACGGACGCACCTCGCAGCAGCAACTTTATCAACTCTGCGCGCAGTGCCATGGCGCTGACGGCCTGGGGCGTGAGGCCATTGGCGCTCCCGCCATCGCTGGGCTTCCCGCCTGGTACGTCGACGCTCAACTCTCCAAGTTCGAGCGAGGTTTTCGCGGAACGCACCCCAAAGATATCACGGGTATGCGCATGCGGCCGATGGCGCTCGCGCTGCCTGGTCCCGAAGACATGAAGGCGGTGGCCGAGTACGTCTCGCACCTTCCCAAGAAAAAGACGAAGCCGACGCTGGTCGGTGGCGACGCCGAACGCGGTCGCGCGCTGTTTGCTCCGTGCGTCGCTTGTCACGGGCCGTCAGGAAAAGGAAATGCAACCACGAAGGCCCCGCCCTTGGCTGGGCTGCAAGACTGGTACCTCTTGACGCAGCTCGAGCACTTCAAGTCCGGTGTGCGCGCGCGTGATCCGCAGGACGAAACCGGCGCGCAAATGAAGCCCTTCGCCGACGCACTCGACGAACAGGCCATGAAAGACGTTGTCGCGTACATCGCGACGCTACCCTGGTACCGCTAGTCGAGGATTGGATGGCAAAAAGGCTGGGCTCGGAAGAATACGCGAAGCGTGCCTTCGTGATCACGTCGTTGATGGCGGTCGCCTACATAGCTGCCGCCTACTTCGGCGTCATCGGCGCAGAAGTCGAAGACGTCGGCACCCCCAAGGGATTCCCCACGGAGAGTCGAGAGAACCATGATTGAGCATTATGTCGTTGCCGCCTCGAGCTACGCGCGGGACATCGACGGTCTGTTCGACCTGATTTTTTGGCTTGTCGGGTTCTGGTTTTTGCTCGCGGAAGGTGTGTTCTTCTATTTGATCTTTCGCTTCCGGGCGAAGAAAGACGTCAAGGGCGAATACATCACGGGCGAAAAGAAGAGCGAGATGCGCTGGATCTCGTGGCCGCACTACCTGGTGCTCGCTTGCGACGTGGTGATCGTGATCATGGCCGTGCGCGTGTGGATGGACGTCAAGCAAGAGCTGCCGCAGGCTGACGCGACCGTGCGCGTGATTGGTCAGCAGTGGGCCTGGGCCTTCGTGCACCCCGGCGCGGATGGGAAGATCGACACGGCGGACGACATCGAAACCGTCGACGAGCTCCGGCTCGAGGTAGGCAAGACCTACCACTACCGACTTTCCGCCAGAGACGTGTTGCACAGCTTTTCGGTGCCCGTGTTTCGGCTCAAGCAAGACGCCATTCCCGGTCGCGAGATCGTCGGCTGGTTCAAGCCGATCAAGACGGGGACTTACGACATCCAATGCGCCGAGATGTGTGGCATAGGGCACGCGCTGATGCCGGCCCGTGTCGTGATCGAAGACGCGGCGCAACACGCCGCCTGGGTGGCTGAACAATCGCAGCATCAAGTCGCCTCGCTTTCCGCGAAGCCAAGCGCCGAGTGATCAGGAAGAACCATGGCCGATTCAAGTTTCAAACCAGACCGCGCTAGCGAAGACGACAGCACAGCGCGCACCGACTCCGAGCCCGTGGCCGGCGCTCCTGAATCTGGACCGACGAAGGGCCAGGCAGAGCCAGCTCCTGCGCACGAGCCGGACGAATCGCCCCACGATCCAGACGCCCACGAGCCCGACGAGCACGGCCATGGT
The DNA here is from genome assembly GCA_025937785.1 of Polyangiaceae bacterium. Classification (GTDB taxonomy): domain Bacteria; phylum Myxococcota_A; class Polyangia; order Polyangiales; family Polyangiaceae; genus JAICQQ01. Next base: position 29,314 of record JAICQQ010000021.1, on the reverse strand, counting down.
GGGCACGGCGGTCATGGTGAGCACCACGGCTCCGAGTCGTTCTTCATGAAGTACCTGTGGTCGACCGACCACAAGATCATCGCGATGCAGTACCTGTTCACGGGTATGGCCATGGCGCTGATTGGGGCCTTCATGGTGTACGTATTTCGTATGCAGCTGGCGTTCCCGGGCATGAGCGTGCCGGGGTTCGGCCAGGTGTCACCTGCCGAATACAACGCGCTGGTGACCAATCACGGGGCCATCATGATCTTCTGGGTCGCGATGCCGGTGTTGATCGCGGCGTTCGGCAACTACCTGATCCCGTTGATGTGCGGCTGCGACGACATGGTGTTTCCGCGCATCAACCGCTTGTCCTATCAGATCTTCCTCCTGAGCGCGCTGGTGCTGATCTGCTCGTTCCTCGTCGAAGGCGGGGGCTTCGGCGGCGCTTGGACCGCGTATCCGCCGCTGTCGGCCAAGGAGCAGTACAGCCTCACGCCGTTGGGCTCGACGTTGTGGGTGACCGCTGTCGCGCTCGAGTTCGTGGCCTTCTTGCTCGGAGGCATCAACTTCATCACGACGGCGATGAACTCGCGCGCGCCCGGGATGAAGATGTACGACATTCCCATTGTCGTGTGGATGATCGTCGTCGCAAGCATCCTGTTCATGGCGTCCGTGGGACCGCTGGTGGCTGGCGCCGTGATGCTGATCTTCGATCAGGCCGTGGGCACCGGGTTCTTCGATCCCGAGCGCGGGGGCGATCCCATCTTGTGGCAGCACCTGTTCTGGTTCTTCGGGCACCCCGAGGTGTACGTGGTGCTGCTGCCGGCGGTCGGCATTACCGGCGAGATCATGACCGTGTTCGCACGGAAGAAGCTGTTCGCGTACCCGGTCGTGCTCTACACCGTGTTCGCCACCGGCATCTTGAGCTTCTTCGTGTGGGCGCACCACCAGTTCATCGCGGGCATCGATCCGCGCATGGCCAATATCTTCACCGTGACGACGGTGCTGATCTCGGTGCCCATCGCGGAGATGATGTTCGTGTACATCGCCACGTTGTGGGGCGGTTCGATCCGGCTGACCACGCCGATGTTGTGGGCCCTATCGTTCATCGGCGAATTCTTGATCGGCGGCGTCACCGGGATTTTCCTAGGGGCGAGCGGCACCGACATCTACTTCCACGACACCTATTTCGTGTTGGCGCACTTCCATTACACGTTCGTTCCCATCGCCATCATCGGCACCTTCGCGGCGCTGACGTTCTGGTTCCCGAAGATGTTCGGCAGAATGATGGACGAGCGGCTCGGCAAGATTCACTTCTGGGGCACGATCATTCCGTTCAACATGATCTTCATCCCGCTCTTCGTGCTGGGCGCGGCCGGGGATCACCGCCGCATCTGGAGCTACGAGAACTTCCCGGAACTGGCGCGCCCCGAGCTCCAGGATCTGCGCGTACTGGCGACCATCAGCCTGCTCGCGATGCTCGCGTTCCAGTTCGTGTTCTTCTACAACTTCATCAAGAGCCTCGTTTCTGGGCCCAAGGCGGGTCGCAACCCCTGGCAAGCAAACACGTTGGAGTGGACGGTGCCTTCGCCGCCGCCGCATGGCAATTTCGCGACGCTACCGACGGTGTACCGTGGACCCTACGAGTACAGCGTTCCCGGCCGCGACAAAGATTATTGGCCCCAAGATGCTCCCTCTTGAGCCACAACCACGGAAATCTCAGTCGAAATGAAGCCCATTGCAACCACACGTAGCGCCTCCGGGACCCCGACGGGGCGCCTCGCCGTCTGGTGGGTGATCGCGTCCGAAATCGTCATTTTCGGCGGCCTGCTCGGCTCGTACATCATGCACCGGCTCGGCCACCCCGAGTTCGGCGACTACGCCTCTCACACCAACACTTGGATCGGCGCCTTCAACACGTTGGTGCTGCTCACCTCGAGCCTGACCGCGGTGCTCGCGCACCAGGCTGCCGAGAAGAAGGACGGTGAGAAAGCCTTCAAGCTCTTGATGTGCACGATCGGGGGCGCGCTGACCTTCGTCATGGTCAAGTCCGTCGAATGGACCATCGAGATCACGAGCGGCTACACGATCACGACCAACGCATTCTGGTCGTTCTACTACACGGCGGCAGGCTTACACGCGCTCCACGTGATCGCTGGCGCCATCATCATGGCGTTCGTGGCGGTCGACGCACGACAGGGCAAAGAGCTCCAGCGAGTCGAGTTGGTCGGCATCTACTGGCACTTCGTGGACGTGGTTTGGATCTTCCTGTTCCCGTTGCTCTATATTGCTAAATAAAAGGCGCCCCATGGCTACGCACAACAAGTCGAAGAAGGTCAGCGGTAAGTCCCCAAAATCGAAGAAGGGGCACCAGCACGGGCACGCCGAGCACGGCCACGTCGACTACATCACGATCTGGAAGTACCTCGTCATTCTGCTCGTCGCGAGCGTCGTGGGTCCGATGTTCGAGATCCAGGCCCTGACGCTGCTCACCGCCTTCGGCATCGCCTTCGTGAAGGCTTATCTGGTCATCAAGCATTTCATGCACTTGCCGCTCGAGAAGAAGTACGTGACCTACTTCGTCGGTACGGCGCTCATCTTCATGCTCCTGTTCTATGCAGGTGTCTCCGGTGACGTCATGAACCACACCGGCCGCAACTGGTCGAACGTGGCGGCGAAACAGGAAACCGAGCGCGCACTCAAGCACATCGCAGCCAATCCGCACGGTCACGGCGCCCCCGACGCCGACGCCGACAGCGATAGCGACTCCGGCCACTAAGAGCGGATCCCAGTACCGGCATAGCCTCCAAGGCGCCGGCACTTTCTCGTGTCGATGCCCCCCGCGCGAGCGGTTGGCGATGCCTGGCAACGAGCTGCCGTTGCCAGCTTTTCGATTTTTACAGGAAGTCGGGAAGACCAGGAAGGGCAATGTGCTCGTTCGCTTCCCAGTCCCAAAGCATCGGACGCTGTGTTTCTTTCTTGGTTTTCGCGCAGGAAGCCGGCCGTCTTGCGCAGCCCGGCGGTGCCCCGCAGGGGTCAAAAGAAGTCGTGCCTGCATTCGGGTTGGCTTGCACTGTGCCTTTTGCCGTCGTTGATGGCCGACACCTTCTCGGTCTTGCCGTCTTCCTGTGATAGTGAAAGCCGTCGGCGTAGTCGGGGGTCGGTAGTGCAGGCGGGCGGGTGGCTGCTAAGCTAGGTTCAGCCGATGACGACGCGAGCAAGTACAGCCCACCCCGAGCGCCAGCTGGTGGTGCCCCACGGCGTTTTCGCGACCGTGATCTTCGTGCTTTGTGAGTCGATGTTTTTCGGCGGGCTCATCAGCGCCCACACCATCGCCGAGACGTCCGCGCTGACCACGTGGCCTCCACCCGGGCAGCCACGGTTGCCCGTCGAAGCCACGCTCATCAACACCGCTGCGCTTTTGGTGAGTGGGGCCTTGCTCGGCGTGGCGCACCGTCAGTACCGACGCGGGCTGCGCTTCAAGGTGAAGTGGCCCCTGCTCGCAGCCATCGCGCTGGGGACCTTCTTCGTGGCCTTTCAGGGTTACGAGTGGGTGCAGCTGATCGGCGAGGGGTTGACGCTCACCTCCAGCACTCACGGCGGCTTCTTCTATCTCATCGTTGGCGCGCACGGGTTGCATGCGCTCGCCGCGCTCATCGCGCTCTACTTCGTATACAGGGGGCTCAGCACCGGCAAGCTCGGGTCCGGTCTGTTCGGCGGCGCCGCCATCTTCTGGTACTGGGTGGTGATCATGTGGCCAATCCTGTACTGGAAGGTGTACTGGTGAAGCCGCGCGCCCTCAGCGCAGGTGTGAAGCGGTTCGTGCTGGTGGCAGCGCTGCTGGGAGCCCTGCTGGCGGTGGAGGTGGCTGCGGCCTGCCCCGTGTGCTTCTCGGCGGCCAACGAAGAAAACCGGACGGCCATCATGCTGATGACGGGCTTTCTGACCGTGCTGCCGCTGGTGCTCATCGCGGTCGCGGTGCGCTGGTACTTGCGCCGCGTGAAGGCCTTCGAAAAGCGCAACCGAGCGCAGCAGCGCGCCGAGCGTCGCGGACGCGGTGGGGTAGGCGCGAGCCCGGTGCTACAGCACGGCCGCGTGCTCAACGCCCCGGCGGGGTACTTCGAGCGAGGCTACGCAGGTACACCAAAAGGTCGCTGACCTCTGCGTCGTCGAGCATCTTGCCGAAAGGTGGCATCTGCCCTTTGCCCTCGCGGATCACCCGCCTGAAGTCGGCATCACCCAGGCGCGCCTGCAGCGCAGGCTCCGCGAGATCGGGTGGAGCCACCTTGAACCCGAGGGCCACTTTTTGCTCACGACCCACGCCGTGGCAACTGGCACACGAGCGTTGGAAGACCCCGGCGCCGCGTTCGAGGGGTGGCTTGGGTTCGCGCGCGCAGCCGAACAATCCCCAGGCGGCCACCAGCGCAAAGAGCCACCCGCCCGTCCGCGTCGTGTCAGGGGGCGGCACGGCGCAGCGCTCCAGGTGAAGCCGAGGACGGCTGTGGCTCGCGCGACGGGGCGTCGCTGGGGAGGGGGGCTCGCGCCATCAACGCGGCCAGCGTCAACGCCAGCCCAAGCAGCGGAATGTCGGTCGCGCCCGCGCTGATCAAGCACAAGCTCAGCACCAGCCGGGAGTTCGAGGGCCGTCGAGCCACGACGAGCCACATCGCCAAAATGAACTGAAACAACACGACGATCCCGAGGAACGCACCGGGCAGGTACGGAGCGGGCTGCCGCAGCAGGTATCCCAAGGATCGCGACGCCAGCACCTCGTACAAGCGCGCGTTGGGGCCCGAGCCGAGCACCGCGGCGTGACTGAACAAGGCCGCAGCCACGAGCGCGGCGAGCAACTTGAGCCAGCTTCCATGCCCCCTGCCGAAGAGCCACGCGGCCGCGCAGGCGGCAACCAAGACTCCGAGCGCGAAGCCGGCCGTCTCCATGACGCGCGCCGCCACGAACCTGTCGGGGAGCGCTTCGAGGTTGGCCTGCAACGCGAGGCCTTGGCCAATCGCGTGCAGCAAGCTACCTAGCCCGGTGAGCGCGAGCACCAAACCTACCGCGCGCGTGCGCGCCGCCTGCACCAGACGCGGTGAGGCAGCCAAGGCCAGCGCACCGCTCGCCAGTGCCAGCGCCAGCGAGCCGCGCGGCTCGGAGTAGTCGATGCGCCTGCGCATCATGACGAGAAAGCCCACTAGGATCGTCACCGGTACCGCGACGATTTTGAACAGCAGATCGTGCGCGCTCGAACGCAGGGCGCTGCCCACCATGCGCGTCGCCAGCAAGATCCCAGCGATCGCGAACAGCTGCGCCAAGAAGCCGCTCACGCGATCGAAGACCTTGATCCATGCCGTGATGCCAGCCACTGAACCCGGCAGGGCAGGGGCGAGCGCGCGGCCGAGGATGCTGGAGACCACGGACAGGCCGGTCACCAGAGCCAGCAAACGACTGTCTCGTTCCTCTGGCCCGGGCGCTCTGTCGTCGTGTGGTGCCACGCGGTGAAATCGGAAGGCTGCCGCTGAACCGAACCTCGGCTCTCAATCAGCCTTGGCCGTACGTACCGCGTTCTCACCGGCGTCGTCAATCACGGGCAGGCTGCCCTGTCGCCCTTCCTCCGGCTTGGCAGGCGGTGGGGGAACCTCGGGCGGAGCCGACTTGGGCTTGGCCTTCAACATGTAGGGCCGGGCGTTGTAGGTGGAGCACGCGTAGTCCGGTTTCCGGTAGAACCCCCAGTGCAGATACACGTTGCCGTCGGGCGAAACGATCGCCGACGGCGCAGCTCCGAAGGGTGAGGCTTTGCGTACGGAATCGAGCGCGCCGATATCGAACGCGGTCACACCGCTCGGCTTCGTGATTCCCATCTTGACGATGCGACCGTCGTCCGGACTCAACACGATCTCGAGATTCGTGTACATGTCCATGTCGTTCAGCGGGTGATCGCCGGGCAGGCGCGCCAGGGACGTCAAATAGCGATCCGCGAAGATCGGGTGCAGCCGCTGATGGATTGCATTCAGGTAATTGGCGAAGGGTGAGTGGGCCGTGTTCAGCGCGGTGGTGTTGCCGGGCTTCACGCCGGCGACGTAGTTTTCCGTGGCGCTCTTGAACTTCTGAAAGCTCTGGTCCTTCCAGGAGCCCTGGTGCTCGCTGCGCCGCCGCTCGCCGTCGCGGGCGCGTTCGGCCAAGAGCTGCTTCTGGCCAATCACGGCGGTCGCCGTCGTCGGGCTGAGGTTCAAGTTGATCCCGTTTTCGGTCAAGCCCTGAGCACCGAGGCCCAAGAGCGCCGTCGGGTCTTGTTGGGGACGTCCGAGCACGCGCTGGCGGGCCTTCTGGCCCTTTTGTTCCGCGATCGCCCGCTGCTGCGGCGACATGGCGAAGCTACCACCCGGCGCGGTCAGCGTCGGGGCCACCGCCTCTTCAGCCTTGATGGCAGCCTGAGCCTTCTGGCCTTCCTGTGGAGCTACGCGTGTTTGATTGGGGAGTTGCTCGGGGGCACCCGCGCGGGGCGCCAGCGCGGCCACCGGTTTGGGCGCGGTATTGTCCTTCTCCGTCGAGGTCGCGGACGGGGGGCGATCGGGATCGCCTTCGCGATCGTCCATCTGCGCGATCTTCGTTTGGCTGGAATTGCCCGGATTTTTGTCGGGTCCCGCGTGATGACCTCCGGGCGTCGGCTTCGGATCGTTTTGCTCCGTCGACGTGATGCGCGCCTGCGTCTCTTCTTTCACGCGATTGGCGTGCTCGCCGAGGAACTTCGCGTCTGGGTTGTCCTTTTGGTTCTTGTCCTCGACGTGCTGGCGCACAGCCACCTTGCGCTGCGGCTCCGGTAGCAGCTTCTTTTCCTCCTCGGCCTTCTTCTTCTCTTCTTCCTTCTTCTTTTCCTCCTCGGCCTTCTTCTTCTCTTCTTTCTTCTTTTCCTCGAGTTTCGGCTCGGGCTTCTTCGGTTCTTCGAGTTTCTTCTCGACCGGCTTGGGTGGTGTCGGCTTCGGCTGCTTCTCTTCAGGAGCTTTGATCGGGGCCGGCGTGTCCTTCTCGGGTTCCTGCTCCGGCTGTTCGTCGAGCTCGTCGTTCGGATCGGGAGTCGGTTCGGTCAGCTCGTTCGAGCTCTCGTCGAAGGTACCCACCTCGAGCGTTTGATTGGTGACGCGGACGTGCCGTCGCACCGAGCGCGCGAAGCGGCCGATATCGACCGTCTGCTCGATCTGCTCGGCCGCGTGCTCGGCACCGCCGCCCCACATCAGATGCACGAGGATGGCCGTGGCGATCCAAAGGAACAGGGGAATCTGGGATTCGCGCGGCATTGCAGGGGACGGTGAAGCGTACCAGAAGGGGTGGGCGCAGCGTGTCCTGGGCAGCCCCGGCCTCAAACCTAACACCCGGCCCCAAGACCAGCAATCGGGGGCTGTTCAAACCCCCGATTTCTGGGGCGCTACCGTGCTCTCCGCCGGCCGGCGCTAGAGTTTCTGCAGGCTGTCGAAGTGCTCGGCGATCTCATCCGCCGTCCAGACGCCGTTTTCGGCCTCCTTGAAGCGCCCCGCGGTCTCGACCACCTTGTACAGACTCATCTTGCCGCCGGTCACGCTGAGCACGTGCCCGGTGCGCTTGCCGCTCAGGTGGCTGGCGAAAAACAGATGAGCTGGCGCCACGTGGGCAGGCGTCATGGAGTCGTCGATCTTCTCGAACATCGGCAGGTCCTCCGTCAGGCGCGTCTTCGCGAGCGGCGCGACCGCGTTGACGAAGATCTCGTAGCGCTGGAGTTCGATCGAGGCAGTCCGCATGAGTCCGTAGACCCCCGCCTTGGCCGCAGCGTAGTTGGCCTGCCCGAAATTGCCCAGCATGCCGGAAATACTGGTGGTGTGTACGATGCGTCCACCTCGCCCCTGCTGCTTCATCTGCAGCGCCGCCGCCTGCGTGCACAGGAATGCGCCCGTCAGGTGCACTCGCAGCACCTCGTCCCAGCTTTCGGGCGTCAGCTTCAGCAGCGTCTTGTCACGAATGATACCGGCGCTGTTGACGAGTACGTCGAGCCCACCGAACTCGTTCACCGCCTGAGCGCACACGCCGCGTGCGCCGGACTCCGTCGCCACGTCGTCATAGTTGGAAACCGCAGCGCCCCCGCTCTCGCGGATGAGCTCGACGACTTCGTCGGCGGGGCCTCGATGCGTGCCGCTGCCGTCGCGCGCGGCGCCGCTGTCGTTGACGATCAGACGCGCCCCTTCCTGCGCGAAGAGCAGGGCAGTCGCGCGCCCAATTCCATTCCCGGCACCGGTGATGACTACGGTTTTCTCGGTGAGCAGTCCCATGGCAGGCTCGAGGTACCACGCTTTCGGGTTCCGGCCACGCGAATGGGTCGTTGTTTCAGAATGCCAGGAGGGGCCGGGCCTGCTCGAGGCCCTGCGGCGCTGCCCGCTCGGGCTCCGAGCCCGCTCCGATCGCCAGATCGACGAGGTAGGCCAGCATGACCCCGAGCGAGGTACCGGCGAGGTCGTACAGCATGTCCTTGTACGAAGGGTCACCGTAGCCCGCCCAATCGGCGAGCTCTTTGCCAGCGCCGATCGTCAACGCGAACGCGGCCCCAGCACTCGCTCTCTGCCAGGCGGGGTCGAACCAGATGCTGCTGACACCGTAACCTGCCGCGGCGAGGCCTGCGGACAGCCCCAGGTGCAGCGCCTTGTCTCGGCCCCACCATGGGTCGCCAGCGCTGCCTGCTGTGCTCGCCTGCGCATCACCGGAGTCGCTGGCAGCGACGGGTGGGGACCAGACGAGGCTGAATGCCAGGGTCCCCGTGCACCCGAGCCGCACGCTCCCCCTGAGCGCGCCCGCCCCACGAAAGCGTTGCCTATTCGGAGAGCGAATCATAGATTGCCGACACTAACATGACCCGAAGAATTCTCGTGACGAGTGCGTTGCCTTACGCCAACGGTCACATTCACATCGGCCACTTGGTCGAGTACTTGATGACGGACATCTGGGTCCGCTTTCAGCGCATGCGCGGACATCGCGCGGTCTACGTGTGCGCCGATGATACGCACGGTACGGCCATCATGATCCGCGCGCGCCAAGAAGGACGGAGTGAAGAGGCGCTGATCGCAGACATGCAGGCCGCTCATCAGCGGGACTTCCAGGGGTTTCAGATCGAGTTCGACAATTACGGCAGCACCAACTCGCCGGACAACCGCGAGCTCTGCGAGCACTTCTGGAAAGCGCTGCGCAAACAAGGGTTGATCGTCGAGCGCGACGTGACACAACTGTACGATCCGCTGGAGTCCGTGTTCCTGGCGGATCGCTTCGTCAAAGGCAAGTGCCCGAACTGCGGTGCGCCGGATCAGTACGGCGACAGCTGCGAAAAGTGCGGTGCCGCGTACTCGGCCATCGATCTCGTCGACCCCTACAGTACCTTGAGCGGCGCCAAGCCCGAGCTGCGTTCAGCGCGCCACTACTTCGTCGAGATCGAACAGCTTCATGGTTTTCTCGAGCAATGGACGCAGAGCGGCGAACACTTGCAGTTGGAGGTCGCCAACTACCTCAAGGGTCATTTCTTGGCGGAGCCGTTGCGCGATTGGGACGTGTCGCGCCCGGGGCCGTACTTCGGCTTCGAGTTGCCCGATGCGCCGGGTAACTTCTGGTACGTCTGGTTCGATGCTCCCATCGGCTATCTAGCGTCGACGGCCGAATGGTGCCGCGCTCGGGGCGAGCGCTTCGACGACTGGTGGCGTTCGGACGACGTCGAGATCCACCATTTCATCGGTAAGGACATCACCTATTTCCATACCCTGTTCTGGCCGGCGATGTTGAAAGTAGCCGGCTATTCTTTGCCCACCCGGGTGCACGTGCACGGATTCCTCACCGTGAACGGCGAGAAAATGTCGAAGAGCAAGGGCACTTTCGTGATGGCGTCCACCTACCTGCGCCACCTCGACCCCGCGTACCTGCGCTACTTCTACGCCAGCAAGCTGTCGCCGAAGGTGGACGACATCGATTTGAATCTGGAAGAGTTCGCGGCCAAGGTGAACGCTGATCTGGTCGGCAAAGTCGTGAACTTGGCCAGCCGTACCGCACGGTTCGTCGACCGCTTGAGTGAGCGCTACCCCGAAGACGAGGGCCTCTTCGAGGCCGGCGCCAAGCTCGGCGACGACATCGCGGCCGCCTACGATGCTTGCGACTTCGCGCGCGCCATGCGCCTCGTCATGTCACTCGCCGACCGCGCCAACGAATACATCGACCGCAAAGAGCCATGGAAGCTCAAGAAAGACCCCGCGGCTTTGGACACGATGCGAGATGTCTGCAGCGTAGCGCTCAACCTGTATCGACAGCTGGCCGTGTACCTTTCGCCGGTTCTTCCCAAGCTTTCGCAGCAGAGCGCCGAGCTCTTGAACGACGACTTGTCGACCTGGAAAGCCGCAAGCGTCCCCCTGGCAGGCACCCCGGTGGGCAAGTTCCAGCACTTGCTCGCGCGCGTGGACATGCAGGCGGTCAGCAAGATGCTGGAAGAGACGCTGAGCACAGAGCCCGCGGTCGTGGCTGAGCCAACGCCAGCGGCAGCGGGCGGGTCCGCGCTGACCGACAGCGACGAACCGCTCAGGGCAGAACCGATCGCCGCCGAATGCAGCATCGACGATTTCGCCAAGGTCGACTTGCGCGTGGCGCGTATCGTGGCGGCTGCCGAGGTGCCTCGAGCGGACAAGCTGCTCCAGCTCACCCTGAGCTTGGGGGGGGACGAGCGCCGCACCGTCTTCGCCGGCATCAAGGCTGCGTATCGGCTCGAGACCCTCGTGGGAAGGCTGGTCGTCGTGGTGGCGAACCTGGCGCCGCGGCGCATGAAGTTCGGCACGAGTGAGGGCATGGTGATCGCCGCCGGTCCGGGCAAGCAAGAGGTATTCCTGCTCGCGCCGGACACTGGGGCAAGGCCCGGTCAGCGAGTTCACTGATCGGCCCGCGCGGGCAACCCAGCTTCGCGTTCGGCGCGCCGATCTGGTAGAACGGAGCCGATGAGTGACAACGCGTTGGGGCGACCACCGGGGCGCTTCACCCAGTACCGCCGGCTCGACAAACTGCGCGAGATTCTGGCGCGCCACCCGCGCGGCCTGACGCTCTACGAACTCGCAGAAGCGCTGGGCGTCACTTCGCGCACGATGCGGCGCTATCTCAAGGAGGTCGAACGCGAGTTCGACCTGGTCAGCACTCAGCCCAAAGGGGGGGGGGCCAGGCTCTGGCGCATTCGCCCGGGCGAGGTGCCCCGCAAAGTCGAGCTTCGACGCACCCAAGCCTACGCGATTCTGGCTGCCCGGCGTTTGTTCAAGCCGATGCTCGGCTCGGCTCTCTACGAGGAGATCGACCTGGCGATCAACAAGTTGCTGGCGTTCGCGCAACGCCCCGGCCGTGGCCCTAACGCCGGTCTCGCCGACGCCCGCCTGGAAGATCGCTTCCTCTACTTGCCCCACGTCCCCAAAAACTACGCCGAAAAGACCGAAGAGCTCGACGATCTATTTCAGGCGGTCTCCGATCTGAGACCACTCAGCCTCTCGTACAAGAGCGCCGCGAAGGACGTCGAAGAAAAGATCGTGATTCACCCGTACGCCATGGTCTTGCACAAGGACTCGATCTACTGCGTCGGTTTCCACACCGGGCGCGGCGAGATCCGCACCTTCGTGCTCGATCGCATGCGCGACACCGAGTGCTCCATCTCCGAACGCTTCGAGCTGCCCGCCGACTTCAGCGTCGACGACTACTTTCAAGGTGCCTTCGGCGTATTCAAAGGCACCGAGCGCCACAAAGTGGTGATCGATTTCGACGCGCACGCCGCCGAGTACATACGCATGCGCAAGGTGCACCCCTCGCAAAAGCTCGCAGGCATCGGCAACGGTGGTGTGCGCTTGACCATGACCGTCGGCAACCTCAACGCGATCACCTCTTGGGTGCTCGAATGGGGCGAACGTGCGCGCGTGGTGGAACCCCCCGAACTCGTCGATCGCGTCAGGACCGAGCTCAAGAACGCGCTCAAACACTACGCCTCGGCTGCGCCGGCGCCCTCGCCCAAACCCAAGGCGAAGTCAGCCCGCTAAGCTTCGCTCGTGGGCTGACCGGCTCCCCGCCCAAGCGTCGCCACCTGCTCAGACTGCAAGGTGAAAAAATTCACAGGACGTCGGGAAGACGACAATCCAGCACGGCGTCGCCGTCGCCAACTCCACCGACGAGTGGCCTGTCAGGTCTATCAACCGCCAAGGCGCCAAGAATTTTTCTGCCGCTCACACGACGAAGTATTCGCGCATCGCGGACCGGCTGGGTTCGCCATGGGGGTCTTCCTTGCGTCCCGGCAGGAAAAATGCGTTCCTTGGCGTGATCTTGGCGTCTTGGCGGTTGTGAAGCGCCTCGAGCTGCACGAGGACGGAATAGGCTGGTCGAGCCCTTCCTGGTTTTCCGGCCTTCCTGTGAATTGAATCCAGCACCCGAGTGTTGCGGCTGGGCTGACGCCAATGACCGCGCACGCAGGGTCAGGGAGTCGACGCAGGCGCGGGTGCAGCGGTCGGCGTAGGCGAGGGGGGAGCGGCTGGGGTGGGGGCGGCTCGGTAGTGGCGGTAGTAGCCGAGGACCTTCACGACGTAGCCTTGAGTTTCTTCGTACGGTGGGATGCCGCCGAATCGGATCACGGCGTTCTCGCCGGCGTTGTAAGCCGCGACCGTTAGTTCGAGGTCGCCGTTGAACAGGTTGGCGAGAATGCGCAGGTAGCGCACGCCGCCGAAGATGTTCTGACGCGGGTCGTGGATGTCGCGCACCTGCATGCGCTCGGCCGTTTCGGGAATCAGCTGCATCAAGCCGCGGGCGTTCGCCGGCGACACCGCGCGCGGGTCGTAGTTGCTTTCGACCTTGATCACCGCCCGTACCAGCGCTTCGGGGATCTGATATAGACCTGCGGCCTGGCGGATGTACGTGTCGTAGCGGTGAAAACGCTCGGGTGACGTGTCCGCCGGCATGAAAGGCGTGGCCTTGGGCTTCTTCGCCGTGCGCGCGTAGAGCTGGGCACCGTCGCCCTTGGTGTTCGAGAAGCTCAGGGTTCCGTCCGCCTCGACTTTCTTGTAGATGTCGGCGTTGGCGGTTCCAGCCAGGAGTGAGAACGCGACCGCACCCCAAAGCGGGCGACGTAGCCAGTGGTGCAGCGCGGGTGAGACTTCGGAGCTGGTACGGGGCATCGATCGCGGCTGAGCGTGGGAACAGTCGCTCGGTCAAACTAGAGCGTACGCCGAGGGCACGGCCCTCGTCCAACAAAACGCCCCAGCGGGGGTGCGCATTCCGCCTTCGATAAGCGCAGTACCACGAGAGCGAGGTCGGCGCGCGGCTATCGAAGGGTACCCGCCTCAGCCGCAAGTGTCGGGGATGAAGGCGCTGAACGAGGGCGGGATCGTCACGTTCCAGCGACCTTTCCCGCCCGGGCCCGCCTCGAACCAGACCGTGCCCACCAGGTTGCCACTTGGAGCGCCGCGCCTTTCTGCTTCGGCCCAGGCTTGCTCGGGCGAACACTTGGGTGGGTCGACGAACTCCATCTCGCAGGTCCATTTGTCGAGGATGTACGACATCACACCCTGCTGGCTGACGATGACGTACACCATGCAGTTCGATTCGAACTCGGCGTTCTCGGGGAAGTCTTTGGGTGGCAATGACGCGGAAGGTGAGCGGAAGCGATACATCACCGTGTTCGACGACTGCGCGGACATATCGACGATGCCTCGCTTGTTCACACCCATCGCGTCGAGCCGCACGAACCTGGCGTCGCCGTAGTGTTGCTTCGCCATCTCGATGGCCTTGGGCAGGAAGCCGCCCACGCTGAAGTTCTTGAGATCGACGGGCGCGGCGGCTTGCGTGAACGCGGCGGGCGTGGTGGGGTCGACTTCGTCGGGCGCTTCCGTGTCGCTCGCTGGATTGGTGGGGACGCCTGCTGTTGGCGGCTCTTTGGTGGCGGCTCGGTTGCCGAGGAACAGGAAGGCGCCCGTGCCGACGGCTCCCAGCACGACGATGCCCAGGCAGCCGACGCTCAACGCTGCCGCGACGGAGCCCTTCGACTTGGCGGCGCGGGCAATGCTCTGATCGTGGGAGTAGCTGGCGGGGGTCGGGGGGGGGCGTCCGAGCGCGAGCCCGGGGGCGCGGATGTTGGTAGCCAACGAGGGGGCCGCCCAGGCCTGTGCGTCCGGCAGCGAGACGCTCCCGCGCCCCGAAGACGCGGCGCCACCCAGAGTGACAGGAGCGCCACTTTCGAGAGCCTGGGCGAACTCGGCGGAGGTCTGGAAGCGCAACGCCGGGTTCTTCGAGAGTGCCTTCGCGATCACCGTTTGTAGCGCCGGCGGCAGGTCGGGACGCAACGTCGAGGGCGGCGGCGGGTCGAGTTCGACCTGCTGCCGCAGCAGCTCGTACAGGGTCGGCGCGTCGAAGGGGCGGCGCCCGGTGAGCACCTCGTACAGGATCACGCCCATGGCGTAGAGGTCGCTGCGCGCGTCGACGGTCTGACCCAGCGCCTGTTCGGGCGACATGTAGTGGGGCGTGCCGAGCAACGAGCCGGTGCTGGTGCCCGCTTGCACCGCGGCGATGTTGGGTTGCAACTTCGCGATGCCGAAGTCGAGCACCTTGGCGTGGCCCGCCGGCGACACGAAGATGTTGTCGGGTTTCAAGTCGCGGTGCACGATGCCTTTGGCGTGCGCGGCAGCAAGCGCGCTCAGCACTTCGAGCATGATGCGCGTCGCGTTCACCAGCGGCGCGGGCCCGTGATCGCGGATCAGACTCGAGAGCGGGCGCCCCTCGAGGTACTCCATCACGATGTAGGGGCGACCGTCAGGGAACATCGCGAGGTCGAGCACGTTGACGATGTGCTCGTGTCGGATCAGATTGACGGCGCGGGCCTCGGCGAAGAAGCGCTCGACCAGGTTGCGTTGGGCGGCGCACTCGGGCGAGAGCACCTTGATGGCGACTCGACTGCCGATGGCGGGTTGCACGGCACGATACACTTGCCCCATGCCGCCTTCGCCGATCTTGCGCGCGATTCGGTAGCTGCCGACGTTCATCCCGAGGAGTGGGTCGTGGCTCTGGACGCGCTCATGGCCGTCGGCCTCACAGGCCCCCCGCACGGCTCCGCTGCTTCCGCATTCGGGGCAAACAAACATCACGCCAGCATTATCCTGGCCCCGGCGGCTGGCAAGCCTGGCGTTTCGCGCTGATTTGCCTGGTCTCCGCCGGCGGCTTACCCTTCCGGGCGCTCGGGCCCTGCCCGTTAGCGCGCCTCCGCAAGGCGCGGGACACGGAAACCTCGGTTGACCTGCCGTCAGCCACTTCCGTGAATTCGGAGACCTGGGGCGGCCAGCGCTCGGTTGACGCTTACCCAAGGATTCGACCTTCACGGTGCCTAACGATCGCTGCGTGCGGAGCGCTGGCGGAACGGTGCGGGCCTGGGAGGAACTATGAAAATATGGGTGTTAGTGTGCGCCACGTTGGGACTCTCTGCGGAGCTCGCCCTCGCCGATGCGGCAGCGGCGGATCCCTGTCGCGTGCGTATCGGGCACGAGCGACCGGAAGGCTGCGCGCCGGTCCGCCCGCGAGCGGTCCGAGAAGGCGTGCCGCGGAGAGTCGTGCGACGCACGGCGGCGCCGCCGGACGAGGCTTCGTTCCGGGCTATCCGTGAGCCGAAGCACTGGGCCAGCCGAAAGCAAAGTACCCGCCTCCTGATGCGCGAGCTCCATCGGCTCGAACGGCTGCTCGCGGTAACGCCCAAGCGCTCGCCCGAGCGAGCACGGATCGTGCGTCGACTCGCCGATGGCTACGCCGAGCTCGAACAGCTCGCCGCGGTCGAACGCATCCGCGCCGAGCTGAATCTGGAGCGGGCGAAGGCGCGCGCACGCGCGGGTTCGCCCTGAGCACCCCCTGCGCGATGCTCGGTTAGCGCGGGGGCTTCAGTCTTCGGTCAGGTAGGTGTAGCTTCGGAGAGAAGCCTCGTAGTGATCGAGCAGCGTGCGCATCTGCTCGTTGGTGAGGCGCCGCTCGCTCACCGCGCTCTCGGCCTGACGCCGGACCGCTTCGACCATTTGTGCCGGATCGTATTCGACGTAGCGCAGCACCTCGGTCACGCTGTCGCCGCGCACCACGTGATCGATGCGGTAGCCGTCACCGTCCAGCTTGACGTGAGCGGCGTTGGTGTCGCCGAACAGGTTGTGCATGTCGCCGAGGATCTCTTGATAGGCGCCGTTCAGGAACATGCCCATCAGGTAAGGTTCGCCTTCGGCGAGCGGGTGCACGTTCAGCGTGTTCTTGACGTCTTCCACGTCGATGAAGTTCTCGATCTGACCGTCGCTGTCGCAGGTCAAGTCGGCCAGCGTCGCGCTGACAGTGGGGCGCTCTTCCAGCCGATGGATCGGCATGATGGGGAACAGCTGATCGATGGCCCAGATGTCCGGTGCCGACTGGAAGATGCTGAAGTTGCAGTAGTAAATTGCGCTCAATGTGCGATCGAGGTCCTGCAACTCTTCCGGGATGAACTTCACGCGTTGGAGCGTGTTCGCGATCTTCTCGCAGCAGTGCCAGTAGAGCCGCTCTGCTTGGGCGCGTTCGCGCAGGGTCATGTACCCGTAGCGGAACAAGCTGATCGACTCTTCCTTCGCTTGGCTCGCGTCGTGGAAGCTCTCTTGCACGTTCTTGGGCATGATGCCCTGGTACGTTTCGTAGAGCTCGAGCAAGAGGCGGTGCGAATCGGAGGGGGGCTTGCTGGGCTCGCCGAAGCGCACCTCGTTCTTGCCGACGACTTCGAACACGAGCACCGCGTGTTGCGCCGCCACGGCCCGACCGCTCTCGCTCACGAGCGTGGGGACCGAGACCGAGGCCTTGCGGCAAGCGTCTTGAATGCTCGCGACGATGTCGTAGGCGTACTCTTGCAAGTCGTAGTTCTTGGAGGCGTGGAAGTCCGTCTTCGAGCCGTCGTAGTCGATGGCGAGGCCGCCGCCGACGTCCATGTAGCCCATGGCGCAACCCATCTTCGCCAGTTCGACGTAGATGTTCGACGCCTCTTGCATGGCGTTCTTGATCGGGATGATGCTGCTGATCTGGCTGCCGATATGGAAGTGCAGCATCTGCAGCGTGTGCAGCATCTGGTGCTGCGCGAGGCGGTCCACCAGCTGCACGATTTCAGCAGTGGTCAGGCCGAACTTCGCGCGGTCGCCCGCCGAGCGTGCCCAGCGGCCGACGCCTTTGCTGGTCAGCTTGGCGCGCACACCCAGGACGGGGACGATGCCCAGTCGCTGGGACGCGTCGAGCACCGTGTCGACTTCTTCGATGCGCTCGAGGACGATGATGACCGTCTTGTTCATGCGCTGAGCGAGCAGCGCGGTCTCGATGTACTTCGTGTCCTTGTAGCCGTTGCAGATGATCAAGCTGTCCTGCGGCAAGGTCACGCTGAGCGCGATCAACAGCTCGGGCTTCGAGCCTGCCTCGAGCCCGAAGTTGTACGGTAACCCGCCACGAGCCACCTCTTCTACGACGTGGCGCTGTTGATTCACCTTGACCGGAAACACTCCGCGGTAGTTGCCCGCGTAGGAGTACTCTTCGATCGCGCGTTGGAAGCTCTTGCTGATGCGCTCGATTCTGTGTCCGACGATGTCGGAGAAGCGGAACAGCATGGGCATGACCAGCCCGCGCGCCTTGAGATCGAGCGCGAGCTCGTAGAGGTTGATGGCAGGTCCCGTAGGGCCGGTGGGCGTGACCATCACGTGGCCGTTGTCGCCGATCGAGAAGTAGGGGTTTCCCCAACCTTGGATCTGGTACTCGAGCGCGCTGTGCTGGGTGGTCCACGGCTCGTGCACCGGCGCCCGGCTCACGGACTTACCGGAGGGTGACGGTTCGGAACGCTTGCCTCGTGTACCGGAGTTGTTTCGAAGAGAGGATTGCCGACTGGACAACGTAGTGCACCGATCCCTGAGAGGACTCCTGAAGGAAAGACGTTGAGCGAGTGTGTCACCCGTGGCTCAACTCGGCCGCCTAAATAGTCCACCTGCCGGCAAACGCAAAGGGACGAAGAACACTCACGCAATCGAGTGGCATTTTTGTGGCGTGGCAGGGTCCCCGAGTGCCCCTCGGGGGCTAGGGAGCGCCGGTGTCCGCGGGCCAGAAGCGTGTCGGCAGGGCGTCCCTGCTCGCCAGCGCCATGGTGTCCATCAAGAACGCCACCGAGATGTGCACAAGAAATCCCGCGTAGATACTGCGCGTCCGCATCGCCAGGGAGCCGAGCACCACGCCCGCCACGATCGCCGCGTGTGCCTCGAGGTACGGCTTCCCAAAATGGATCATGCAGTACGGGACGACCATGACGAAGATGGCGCCCATCCCCATGGTTCGCCGCAGCGCTGCGAGCATCCAGCCTCGGAAGAACAGCTCGAGCGCGAAGAACTGCACCCAGTACATGCCCTGCCACGCCATGAAGTCGAACCAACTGCGCGAGCTCTTCTTGTAAAAAGGGTAGTAGTTCAGAAACTCTGGCTGGGTTGCCAGGGTGAGCATGGCGAGCACCACCACCACCAGGCACCCCACGTAGATCCAGAGGTGCTTCATGAATCCACGTGTTCGAAGGCCCATGTCGAGCAAACTGTCCTGGGGAAACACGAGTTTCCACACCACGAATGGCCCGACGTAGCCGATGACGCGCGCGAGCACCCACCAGCCGTAGCCGAACAAGTCGTCGTAATCCTCGAAGTTCAGCCAGGTGTTGGTTGCCGCAAACTCGGCGAGCAAGGGCTTGAGGCTGCTCTCGTAGAACGAGCGTCCGCCGAAATACTCGTGCAGGGTCAGCACCACGGCGACGATCACCAAGCACACGGCGGGGCGGTAATCGGTCGGATTGCCCGCGACAGCGCCGCGCTGCCGTGCGGCCGCGGCGCTTGCCCCAAGGCTCGCACCCCTCCGGTGCTGCCTGAGTTCGGTGGAGCGAGTCCGGGCGGCGCGCCGCGCGCTCGACCACCGGCGCCACGGCGCTTGGCCGGAGGGCAGCGGCGCGACGATGGTTGGGCTTGCCCCGGGCCCGACGCGCTCCAGATCCAGCTGGCGCCAGGTGTCGCGAAAGAACCACCACAAGGCCGGGGCGATCGCGAGCAGTATCGGGATGGGCAGGAGCGCTTTGATCGGGGGGTAGGTGAGCAGCGCCCCCCACACCGAGGTGGCGTCGAGCTCGACGACGGGCAGGACCAGCTCCTGAAGGGGCCCCACCACTCAGCTCGTCGGCCCGGGAGCGCTCGCCCGCTCGGCGCCGCGTTGAAGTCGGGCGAGCGCGAGCTCCTTGCCCATGATCTGCATCATCTCGAACAAGCCGGGGCTCGTCCCGCGCCCGGTCAACGCGACCCGCACGGGCTGGGCGACGTCTTTGAGCGACCAGCCCTGGGCCTCGACCCACGACTTGAAGGCGGCTTCCAGCTCTGGAGCGGCCAGGTCTTGCTGAGCGAGCCAATCGCGGAACGCCAGCAGCTTGGGCGCCGCTTCTGGGACCAAAATCTTCTGCGTTACCTTTGGGTCGAACTCCGGCGGATCGCGGAAATAGAAGTCGAGGTGATACGCGGCGTCCTCGAAGGAGCGAGCCCGCTCGCGAATCAAGGGCAGCGCGGTCCTGACGACCTGGTCGTCCGCCGAGTCGAGCCCGCGCGCGCTCAGGGCGGGCAGCGCGCCGGAGACGTAGTCCGCGTCACTCGTCAGGTCGGGGCGTTTCAGGTGCTCGAAGGCGACGTCTGCGAACTTCTTCTCGTCGAATTTGCCGTCACTCTTACCGACGTTGTCCCACGAGAACAACTCGATCAGTTGCTGGCGGCTGAAGATCTCTTGATCGCCATACGACCAACCGAAGCGGACCAGGTAGTTCAAGACGGCTGCGGGCGTGTAGCCCTTGGCGCGGTACTCGCCGACGCTGACTGCCCCATCGCGCTTGCTCAGCTTTTCACCCTTCTTGTTGAGCATCATCGGAAGGTGCGCGAATTCGGGAAGCTTCCAGCCGAGCGCCTGGTACAGCAGCACTTGCTGCGGCGTGTTGCCGATGTGGTCGCGGCCCCGCGCTACCAGCGTGATCTCCATCTCGTGGTCGTCGACTACGGCGCCCAGATTGTACAGCGGCAGGCCGCTCTGGCGCAGAATCACGAAGTCTTGCTGTTGGTTGTTGGGCGTGCTGATAGGGCCAAACACCAGATCCGAGAACTCCGTCGCGCCCGTGTCGGGGCTCTTGAAGCGAACGACGAAGGGCCGGTCGGGCTGATCGCGGCGCTCGCGGCAAGTCTTGGGGTAGACGAATTGTGCCTTCGGATCCCGAGCCTTCAGCGCTGCGCGCTGCGCGTCGAGCTCCTCCTTCGTGCAGTAGCAACGATAGGCCTTCCCGCTGTCGATGAGCTGTTCCGCGGCCAGTCGGTAATGCTGTTTGCGATCGCTCTGGAAGTAAGGAGCGAACTTGCCACCGACCTCGGGGCCCTCGTCCCAGTCGAGCCCCAGCCAGCGCAAGGCGTCCAGAATCGCGCGCACGCTCTCGAGGCTGCTCCGCTCTTGATCCGTGTCCTCGACGCGCAGGATGAACTGCCCGCCCTGCTTTCGAGCCCACAGCCAATTGAACAGGGCCGTTCGGGCCCCACCAATGTGCAGGGATCCGCTGGGCGACGGCGCAAAACGCACTCTCACAGGCATGGCGCGCCCGAGTACCATTTGAGGTCTGCCGCGTCACCCAGCCCCGCACTCTGGGTACGGTTCGGGCCGGGGTTTGCGGTGTAACTAGATGAAACTACCCGAGAAAGTTTCCCGGGCTCAGCCTCGGTCGCGGTCGTGCAATTCCGGCGGATCTGGTGGTTGCTTGCGCGAGGTGTGGTTGCTACACACGAGCCCTTCGCGTGGGCCATGTGCCAGTTTCGGTGCCCGTTCGCGCGAGACCAGGAGCATTCGTGAAAAAGACCCCCGTGCAACTCGTGACAGAGCGCTTTCAGAGCAAGGAAAAGCTGGTCGAAGCGGTGACCAAGCTCGCCACCACCGAGTTGTGGTTGGATCGCACCCACGCGGACAAGGGCCTCGCCCGAACCTCCAACGCGAAGCTGCTGCGACTGCACGCGGTGCTGGAGGACGCGAAGAAGCGCTTTGGTTCGCGCGACAAGTTGATTGCCGCGATCCTCGAGCTCGAGAAGCGCGTGAAGGACAGTGGCTACAAGGCGCGTCTGAGCCAGTACCCCTTGCCGCGCTTGATTGACCAGCACGACGCAGCGGCCCGCCGCAGCAAGCGCGCTGAGAAGAAGGCCAAGCCCGCGCCGAAAGCGGCGAAGAAGGCACGCTCGAAGAAAGCCCGGGCCAAGGCCAAGGCTGCCTGAGCACCGTTTTCTAGTGGGCTGACATGCGACGGCCGCGCGCGAGGAAACCTCGGGCGCGGCCTGACTGCTTTGGGGACGCGCCGGGCGAGCGACGCACCCCGGCTAAGGCGCCTTCTTGTATTCGGCTTGCCCGATGACCTTCAGCGTGCGCCCGCAGGGGCGCTGGCCCAAGTAGCCGTGGCAACCGCTCTCGAACTCGAAGCGAGAAGGCTGCTTCGAGAGCGCCGCTAGGACTTCACGCGTCACCTCGTGCCCGCCCTCTTCGCATTTGGAATCGGAGCACGGGATTTCGAAGAGCGCCGCCGCATGGTCGACCACGACCAGCGTCACGCGCCGCGTGCCTACGATGGAGTGCCCTTCGCTATACTCTTCCAGCTCGAGCCGCAGGGACGCGAGCGTGGGAGCTTTCTCTTTGAGACGAGGCGCTTCGTCTTCGCGCTTCCAGCGATCGGTACGTGCCTTGTTGACGGTGATCATGCGTCGCATCTAGCGAGCCCTCCTAAAGTTCCCTCGCTCATGGGTGACCGTGCTTTCGGGCGCTTCGATGGCGCAGTGCCTCGAGCGTTGGCTGTTCTGGCGTCGAGCGCGAGACTCAGAACCACCGAAGCGCTGTTCGCTGAATAGAGTGATGTGGTACGGCTTGGCCGTGTCGCGGAGCCGAGCGTCCCAGGACTGAATCGCCGACCGCCTGGGGTGCTCACCTCGTCTCACGGAAAGTCGAGTGTGTCACGAATTGCTACGCGATTCGAGCAGTTTCGACCACGGCGTTCGCGGGTGCAGACGGGCTACAGACCTTTCTCTTCCGCGTAACGATTGGTGAACTTGGCGCCGACACCGTAGCTCTTTTCAAGATCGCTCACGAAGCGCTTTTCCATCGCGCCGCCCAAGAGTGGCACCTTCACCTCTACGGTCGCCTCGAACACACGGCGACATTTCCCATCGCCTTCCGGTTCCGTGTAGAGCTCACCCGTCACTTTCACCTTGTCCGCAAGCCGGCTCGGCACGATCGTGATGCGGTAGCGCCGCTTCGCCTTGTCGTAGACGCCTGCTTCCGTGTAGCGAATGTTGTCGCCGAGCACCTTCTTCATGGGCCCAGGTAGGTCGCCGAGCTGAGGTGCGACGTTGATCGAGCGCTGCACTTCCGTCGGCTTGTCCTCGTGTTTCTCGACCTTCCAGTCGTGGAACTTCAGGGCCTCGAGGTAAAGCCGCCGATTGTACTCGTCGTCGAAGAAGAGCTTTTCCCAGAACGTGTCTTCGCTGACGTTGTAGGTGTGAACGATGCGCACTTGGGTCGCCATGGGGCGAGCCTAGTCGGGACGTGAGTCGACCACAATCCAGCTCCCTGTCGGAGGGCGCGCGGCCAACCTGGGGCTCGGCCGAGCCGAATCGCGGTGACGGCGGCTGGAAAACTGGTGACTTTCGCCGCACTCAGCGGGCGAGTTGCTTCCGGCGCACGGGGTTCCGTGCGAGGCTGGGCCATGCAGTCCGTGACGCCAACAGCCGTGGATGCGACTTCGGTCGCTCGGCCCCCCGGCTGGTCCCGCCAGGTGATGCTGGTACTGCACAAGGACCTGCTGATCGAGGTGCGCAGCGGCGAAGTCCTGACCACGAGCGCGTTCTTCGCGCTCCTGGTGGTCATCACCGCCTCGCTGAGTTTCTACGGTGGGCCCGTCACCAAACAGCTGGTGGCATCCGGCGTGCTCTGGCTTTCGATTGCTTTCGCGACCGTGCTGGCGCTCAGCCGTACTTGGCAGCGTGAGCGCGACGAGGGGGCGCTCGACGGACTGTTGTCGTCGCCGGTGTCGCGCAGCGCTGTCTTCGCCGGCAAAGCGCTGGGGGTCTGGGTATTCATTCTCGTCGTCGAAGCGGTCGTGCTGCCCGCAACCGCCCTATTCTTCTCGCTCGATCTGAGCAAGTTTGGTGTAGGTTTGTTATTGATTTCATTGTTTGCCACGCCGGGCTTGGCAGCGACGGGTACACTGTTCGGTGCTATGACGGTGCGTACGCGGGCTCGCGATCTGATTCTCGCGGTGGTGTTGTTCCCGCTGTTGTCACCCACGTTGCTAGCGGCGGTCGTCGCCACGCGCGAGCTCTTGAATCAAGCCGAGGTGGTCGAGCTCGTCGACTACTTCAAGTTGATGGCGGTGTTCGATCTGACCTTCGTGACGGGTGGGCTTGCGCTTTTCGGAAGCCTGAGCGAGGGTTGAGCCGGCCTGCCGCGACAAGTGCTGGGTCTTGCGAGGGCCAGCGCCCCCGAGGCCCCGACGGACTTCCAGCCGACGCGCTCGCTGCCGCAGCGAGCGAGAGCGGCGAGCCCGCAAAACCGCTCTCGCCCTTTGTGAGATGCCCCCGCTTCGATCTAGACTGCGAGGGGCAATGCAACTGGGTTTGCTCGGTCCGTCGTTGGGACATGACCAGGCGCTGGAGCGCGCGGCAGAGTTCCTTCACAAGGAGCGAGGTGTCGACCGCGCGCTGTACCTGGGCGTCGACAACTGTCTCGATCGCATCGTGAGTGGCTGGGCCGAAAAGCTCGTGGGGTCCGATCCCGGTCAATCGGCGCTCTGGACTCGGGTGACGGAGCAATGCTTGTCAGGCAGCCCCGATCAGATCGAATCATTCATCCAGCGGGAGCGGGAGCGTCAGCGCCTGAAGCTTTTCGAAAGCTTGCCGGGCGAATCTACGCGAGCGATCGAACTCTTGAACGGCAAGGTCGCCGTTCTGATCTACGACAAGGCCTACCTGGATGAAGAAGACATCTTGCCGGCCACGCTGCTCGTGTTCGGAAAGAGTCGCGAGGCGCTGGTGCGGCGCGTCGGTCGTCGCTGGTTCGTCTCGCCCGGGTCCTTTGCCGATGCCGGAGTGATGATCGTAGACGATCACGACAACGGCATCCACGTCACCCACTTCGACCGGCAGTTGAAAGAACAGAAGCGCACACACCTGTCCACGAGTCGCGGCGTGCGTCTGCGAGTTTCGGGGGGCTGAGTCGCTCCTGGAGCCGCGCGTGTCGCCCGAACCGCCCGCTGCTGCCCCTTCGGTCGTACGCGTCGCTGTCTATGGCGGCAGCTTCGACCCACCTCACGTCGCCCACCAAGCGGCGGTGCGGCTGGTCGCGAGCCTCGAGGAAATCGATCGCGTGCTCGTGCTGCCGGTGTTCGAGCACGCTTTCGACAAGTCGCTCGCCAGCTTCGAACATCGAGTGGCGATGTGTGAACTGTGCATGTCGAATCAGCCGAACGTAGAGGTGAGCCAATTGGAGGCCACGCTCCAGCGCCCGAACTTCACCCTGAACACGCTGCAGGCGTTGCTGCGTGAGCACCCGGAATTTCGGTTGCGACTGGTGGTCGGCGCCGATGTACTCCAAGATGCGGCAAAGTGGCACCGCTTCCCAGAAGTGGTGCGGCTGGCGCCGTTGCTGCCGCTCGGCAGGGTCGGGGTGCCCTCGAACGCTGCCCCAGCGCCGGTCTTGCCCGACGTGTCCTCGACCGAGATCCGCAGCGTGCTGGCGGGACGCGCCGCCGCGCGCCTTTCGCCGGCGCTCCGCGCTCGCCTGAGCCAGCTGCTGGATCCGCGCGTGATCGAGTACATCGAGGCTCACGACCTTTACCGCTGAGTGCTGGTGTCGCGGTCGGGACTCGCCGTTCGGGGAAGCCTTTTCCGTCCAGGATTCAGATACGGACATTCCCGCCTGGGGGCGCCCTCTCAGGCCTATCCCCTGGGAGGTTTCGTCCGTTAGTTCCGAAGGGCACCCATCCATCTGGGGGCGCGCCCGTGGGAGTAAGAAACGCGAAGCATGGTTGACCGTCCGACAATCGGTGTCCTGACCCCGCTGATCGGAGGGTTTTATTACGCGAACATCTTGTCAGGTGTTCAGCGCACCGCCCGTCGGCGCGGGGCTCGGGTGGTGGCCTTCCAGACCACCGGCATGGACATGGTCTGGCCCGGGGAGCACGGGACTTTGCCGCTCGCCTGGGACCGCATCGACGGCTTTCTGGGTATCAACAACCACGAGGGGCGGCCCTACTACGAGCGGGTGCTCGAAGCCGGCAAACCCTTGGTAACGCTGAGCGCACGTATGGAATGCGGAGGCGCCACCGCCGTCTTGCCCGAGAACTTCGAAGGCACGGTGGAAGCGGTGCGGCATCTTCTCAAGCACGGTCACCGCAAGATCGGGTTCGCCGGCACGCTCAGCCAACTCGACATGCGCGAGCGCTACGAAGGTTACCAGGCGGCGCTGCGCGAAGCGGGCATCGAGCCCGACCCGCAGCTGTTCTTCCCGATGAGTTGCACGCTCGAGCTCGAGGGCCACGCGACCGGTCGTCGTGTGATCGAAGCCGGCGTGCCGTTCACCGCGCTGGTCACGTGCACGGACTTGAACGCCATCGGCATCATGCAGGAGCTAAGGCATGCGGGCTATCGCATTCCCGAGGACGTCGCCATCGTCGGCTTCGACGACATCGAAGCGTCGCGCTACATGGATCCGCCGCTATCGACGGTGCGTCAGGGTTTCGGGGCGATCGCCACAGCCGGTACCGAGGTGCTGCTCGACCGCATCCTGGACGGCG
Organism: Polyangiaceae bacterium; assembly: GCA_025937785.1. Classification (GTDB taxonomy): domain Bacteria; phylum Myxococcota_A; class Polyangia; order Polyangiales; family Polyangiaceae; genus JAICQQ01. The sequence goes on along the minus strand of JAICQQ010000021.1, from coordinate 3,435 downwards.
TAGAGTTGCCCCCTACGGTGCGTGTGCCGGTGACGTTCGTGCCCCGGCATTCCTGCGGTTGCGTCGGCTACACCACGAGCACGGTTTCACTCTCGACCCACCCTGGCAGCGAGGACCGCAAGGAGCGGCTCGCGGCCTTGCTCGCCCGGTTCTTCCGCGAGCACGCCCAGGCAGCCGCGAGCCGCGAGGGCACGAGCGCCTGGCCTTCGGCGCACGACGTGGCACAGCACGTGGTCGCCATCGTCGACGGCCAGGGCGGCATCGACCCGCGCGGATTGAATCAAGCCTGGCGCGAGTTCCTCGAAGTTGCTCACGACGTCGAGAGCGTCGAGGGGCTGGTATCGCTGATCGAGGATGCCACGACCCGCTGGCTGCGCGACGACGGGGCCAGTGACACGCTCACCACGCAAGCGCGCGCGAAGGTGCGCGAGCTGCGTTTCGAGTTCATGCGCGAGTGGCGCATCGTCGAGCAAGCGCGACGCCGCTACTACGATTCGATCACCGAAGCCAATCGCAGGATCAACCTGGCGCTGATCGGTGCTGATCTGGAGAACGCGCAAAACCTGGACTGGCTGCATTGGGCTCGCGTCTCGCGGGGGTGGCTTGGTTCCTGGGTACGCCCCACGGGCAAGCGGCGCCGCAAGCTGCGCATCATCAGCACGTTCTCGAAGTCCGCACGCAGCGACCTCGGTCGCGGGCAGGATCACAGCCCGTCCGAATTTCCTAGTCCGGCGGTGTTCCGAGAGCTCGAGAGCGCGGGTCCGGACGAGATCGTCACGATCATTCCCCTGACGAGCAAGGCCGACAATCGTGGGTTGTTGACCGTGATCGGCCCCATCGAAACCGAGGTGTTCGACGACACGGGGACGCTCGCACAGTGGGCGGCGCTCTTGAGCGCGGCCATGGATCGCGAGGAGCTCTTGAAGTCGCTGCGCGAAGGCTTCGAGCGCGAGCGCCACATCGCCAAGACCCTGCGAGAAAGCGAGGAGCGCTACGCGCTCGCGGCCCGCGGCTCCAACGATGGACTTTGGGATTGGAGCATCGCCACCGGCGCGTTCTACTGCTCGCCGCGCTTCAAAGTGATCTTGGGCTGCGCCGAGAGCGAGCCGGCCGAGCACATCGAGAGCTGGTTTTCGCGCGTGCACCCCGAAGACCTACCCGGCCTGAAGGCGGCGCTCGAGGACCACTTCGCCGGCGAGCGCGCGCACATCGAGCACGAGTACCGCATCGTACTGAAGGACGGTACCCCGCGCTGGGTGCTGTGCCGCGGCGTCGCGGTGTTGGACGACTCCGGCAAACCAGTGCGAGCGGCGGGTTCCCAGGCCGAGATCACGCCGCGCAAAGAGGCCGAAGAGCAGCTGCGCAGGACGGCGCTGCACGACACGCTCACGGGTCTACCGAACCGAGCACTCTTGACCGACCGCCTCGAGCAGGCCATCCGTCGCTCACGGCGTGACGGTACCCGCTTCGCCGTGCTCTTCCTCGACTTGGATCGGTTCAAGACCATCAACGATAGTCTCGGTCACCTGAGCGGCGATCAGCTGCTGGTGCTGATCGCCGAGCGCTTGGTGGGCTGCATGCGCGAAGCGGACACCGTCGCTCGTCTGGGAGGCGACGAGTTCGCCATGGTGGTGTCCGACGTGTCGAGTATGCACGAGGCCGTGCCCGTCGCTGAGCGCGTGCACGAAGCGCTACGGGCGCCGTTTCACATCCAGGGGCACCGCGTGTTCACGTCGGCCAGCATCGGTATCACGCTCAGCTCCGAGCGCTACGAACGCGCCGAGGACTTCTTGCGTGACGCCGATACGGCGATGTACAGCGCGAAGACGCGCGGCCGTGCGCGCCACGAGATGTTCGATGCGCGCATGCACGACCAGGCGATGGAGCGGTTGAGCCTGGAGGCGGGGCTGCGTCACGCGCTCGAGCGAGACGAGTTCGTGTTGCACTACCAGCCCTTGGTATCGCTGAGGACGGGCACCGTGCTCGGCCTGGAGGCGCTGATTCGCTGGCAGCATCCGGAACGAGGCCTGCTCTATCCCGATGCCTTCTTGGCGCTCGCGGAGGAAACGGGGCTCATCATTCCCATCAGCGAGTGGGCGCTCCGGGCGGCGTGTCAGCAGAGCAAGAAGTGGCAGTCGGCGCTCTCGCGTACCGTGCGCATCAGCGTCAACCTCACTCCGCAACAGTTGCTCGACCCGAGCTTGCCGAAGCTGTTCGAAACGGCCCTGAACGAGACTGGGCTCGAACCCTCGGCGCTCGGTATCGAGCTGGTGGAAAGCAGCTTGATCGAAAGCACCGATCCCACGATTCAGATTCTGCGCACGCTCAAGCGCATGGGGGTCCTGATCGCGGTGGACGACTTCGGGACCGGCTACTCGTCGCTCAGCTACCTCAAGCGCTTCCCCATCGACTACTTGAAGATCGATCGCTCGTTCACGCAAGGGGTGCCACGGGACGTCAACGATACCGCGATTTCGACGGCCATCATCGCGATGGCGCGCAGCCTGAATCTCACGGTCGTAGCGGAAGGTGTCGAAACCCGCGAACAAGCCGAGTTTCTCCGCTCCCAGGGCTGCGATCTGGTCCAGGGCTACTACTTTTCGAAGCCGCTGGACCCCGAACGTTGCCTAGCCTACCTGAAGCAATCGGACATTTCGAAGCTCAAGCCCACCGGCACACTCTAGCCTCGCTCTTCCTCGCTAGGTGGCAGGCAGGCGAATCTTTATGCTTACGTCGGGAATGACGCGGTCAATCGGCTCGATCGGCTGGGTCTTTGGGGCTTCTCTTTTGGGCTGGGCGCGGGCGCTGGGCTGGGGTACCCCCTCGGTTTCGGCGCCGAGTTAGGGGTAGGGATCGCGTTGGACTACACGCCGGGGCAAGGGATCACCGCGGCAGTCTCCGCTGTCCGGAAAAGCGGGCTCGACCGGCGTTCTGACTGCAACGCTTGGAGTCGGAGCAGGGCTGTTCGCGGGCCTCGGCGGCTCGCTGACGACGCTAGAAGGCTTTCGAATCGACCGCTGTGGTGACGGACAACTATATTCGCGGTGAAACTTATTCTCTCGCAAACCTTCACTTCGATCTGCGGCGGCTGCGGGCGTGTTCTCTGGTGCGGCCGCGATTGCGGCTGGCCTGCTAGCTAACAACGTCCGCTCGACGATCATCCAGGGGCTCATCGAGTTCGCAGCGCTACTGGTCGTGTTCGTGGCCCCTATCGCTTTGTACGTTATCGGACTCGAGTATTTCGAGGTAGTGCTTGGAAAATCGCGAGAAAACCGCCCGTGGTCGCATACTGTAGCCGAAGCAGGTCTCCGAGCGTTGGTATGGTTCCTCGTTGCAGGACCGTCTTGATGGTGTTGGGATTCGCGCACCTGCTCTATACTCGGTGATCTTTCAGAGCCACCCGGGCGCACAAACCTCCCACTAGCGCTGTTCTCG
>JAICQQ010000071.1 GCA_025937785.1 Polyangiaceae bacterium | reverse complement strand
TCGGTGCAGCACCATAAAGCTGCGCGAGTTCAGCATTGAAGACGCCCACCGTTTTCCGGTGGTGATATCGAAGAGGCCATACCCGATCCCATATCGAACTCGGAAGTCAAGCTCTTCGGAGCCGATGGTACTGCAAGGGTGACCTTGTGGGAGAGTAGGACGCTGCCGGGCTAATCTTCACCCCAAGTCTCTTCACCGAGACTTGGGGTTTTTTTTTGCCCCGCGGTCCGCGTCGAACTGGAGCCGCCGCCGCACGTCGATCGCTCGACGCCGCGGTGCCCGGGTGCCCGCACGCCTACATCGGTGCTTTTTCCCTGAGTTTAATGGCCTCGCGGTGTCGCGGAGCAACTGGGCCAGCTGGGGAGCTTGGTGTAGTCTGCTCCGATGCGGACCATGCTTGAAGGGGTAGTGCGCAGGATGCGTGCGTCTTCGCTCGCGCTTGCGCTGGTCGTCGCCGCGGTTCCGGCGGCGGCGCAGACCGAAGAGGAGATTGCGGGGGCCCGATCGGCTGCTACGCAGGGCGTCAAGGCTTACGACGCGGGTGATTACGCGCTGGCGGTCGACCTGTTCCAGCGGGCTGAGTCCCTGGTGCATGCACCGCCGCACCTGCTGTACATGGCGCGGGCCAACGAGAAGCTCGGGCGGCTGGTCACGGCGCGCGAGCTCTACAACAAGATCATTCGCGAGAGCTTGCCGCCGAGCGCTCCGCAGGCGTTTCGTGACGCACAAGCGGCTGCTGAGGAAGAAATCCGCGGCGTGGAGCCGCGGCTCGCCCGCCTCACGGTGACCGTCGAAGCCCCTCCTGGCGTGGCGGCGACCGTGACCATGGACGGGAAAGAGGTGCCGGCGGCGCTCTTGGGTGTGCCGCGGCCCGTGGACCCGGGCGAGCACACGGTGGAGGCGAAAGCCGAGGGCTATCTCGTCGCTCGGCAGTCGGCCGCATTGAGCGAAGGCGGGACGGGCTCGCTGGCGCTCAAGCTCGAAGTCGACCCGAATGCGCCGGCAGCGGCCTCAGCAGACCCAGCGCCAGCGGCAGAGTCCCACCAAGTCGCGATGCCCGCCGCGATGCCGGCGGACACGGGCCCACGAGACGAAAGCAGCGGCCTCCGAACTCCAGCGTATATCTCGTTCGGGGTGGGGGCGGTGGGCCTGGGCGCCGGCCTGTTGTTCACGCTCCAATCCGCGCGCAAGCGCTCGGACGCGGATGATCTCTTCGACAAGTGCGCGTCACACGGCGTCGACGGCCAGTGCAAAGAGGAAGATCCCCTGTCGTCGGAGGTGGCCTCGCTCGACGACGAAGCGGGCTCCGCCCAGACGCTTGCTATCGTGGGTTACGCCGTGGGCGGGCTCGGCGTAGCCGCCGGCGTGACGCTACTGTTGCTCGACATGCAGCGCAGTGAGAGCGCCAGGGAACCTCGAATCGTGCCTTGGGTGGGCTACCAGTCCGCTGGAGTCGCCGGAACCTTTTGACGCAGTTTGCTGGAAGAACGTGGTCGCTTTGAAGAGGGACGAAGATATGTTGGGTCAGATCAGTGCGTTTGGTCGCATCAGTCGCGGCTTGCGTGTGACGGTGCTCGCGCTCATGGGCCAGGGGCTCTATCTGGGGTGCTCTGCAGGCGACGACCCGGGGCAGCCGGAGCCCGTGTCGAGCCTTCGACAACACCAGGACTCGGCTGCCAAGTGCGACTGCGTGAACAACGTGGGCGAGTCGGTCACCATCGTTTGCTACGACAGCTGCTACGCGACGGTCTCGTGCGGCGACCCGAGCGGGGCGTGCGGCGGTGTGTGCAAGTTCGACAAGTTCGGGACCTTGGGCGAGAAGTGTGAAGCCGCTGGCCCGAACGGTGACTACACGGGTCAATGCGCAGCTGGCGGAGTCAACCCGGGCAACCGCGCCGGTTGTTGCCCGGCCTGTTTGAACAAGGACCAAACCTGCGGCGGGTTGAACAATCCGATCGCCTGTGGCAGCGCCGGCGATGCGTGCAGCGCCTGCGAGGACAAGGACCCCAACGACTGCTGGTTCCCCACCTGCAAAGAGGGTGTGTGCATCGGTGACGAGGACCCCGCACCCATTGGCAATCGCTGCGAGACTCCGGGTGGCGAAAGCGGCAGGTGCGGCGATCGCGGAGTGTGTTGCGCAGGCTGCTTGACTCCGGGCGGCGGATGTCTCGAGGGGACTGCCGCCGGGGCATGTGGCAGCGGCGGCTCTGCCTGCAGCAACTGCGACAACGGTCAAGCCTGTGACGGTGCCGAGAAATGCGACGCCGGCCGCTGCGTCGATGGCGAGCCGCTCGAGTGCAACGACAACGACCCCTGCACGATCGATTCCTGCGATGACGCGACGGGTTGCGAGACCGAGCCGAACGTGAACGCCAGCTGCAACGACGGTGACGGCTGCACCGAGAACGACCTGTGCCACGGGGACGGCAGCTGCGCCGGCACCCCGATCACCTGCAACGACGGCAACGACTGCACCCAGGACAGCTGCGACCAAGGTCGCTGTGCGTTCGTGGCCGCTTACGACAGCAGCCCGTGCGACGACGGGAGTTCGTGCACGCTGGTGACGACGTGCAACGCCGGCGAGTGCGTGGCGGCGAGCCCCTCGGTGTGCCACGACACCGCGAACCCCTGCAAAACGAGCAGTTGCGGCGAAGACGGACTGGGAACCTGCATGGAGGTCAACCGCGACGACGACACGCCGTGCGACGACGGTAACCCCTGCACCGCCGATGACAGCTGCCAAGCCGGCGTCTGCAGCGGCGGCGGCATTACGGACTGCGACGACAACAATGACTGCACCAGCGATTCGTGTGACGACGCAACGGGCTGCAGCTACACCAACGTGTCGGGCGAGTGCGCCGACGGCAACTTGTGCACTGTGGACGACCGCTGCGAGGACGGCGTGTGCGTGGGCGACCCGGTCGAGTGCCCTGCCGCCAATGAGTGCACCGCGAGCGGCGCGTGCGACGCGGGCAGCGGGCTCTGCTCACTGCTCTTGGTCGAAGACGGCACCGAGTGTGGCAACGGTGGCGAGTGCCAGACCGGGCAATGCGTGGACGAAGACGAACCCGTCGGCTCGGGAGGCAGCGCTGGCAACGGCGGCACCGGCGGCATTGGCTCGACCGTGACCACCAGCGCCGGTGGTACGACGGGCGATGCCGGCGCGGCCGGCGAGAGTGGCGACGGGGGAACCGGTGCCAGCTCGAACACCGCCAGTGGGGGCAGCGCGAGCGGTGGCTCGGGTGCTGACACGGGTGGAGCGGGCGGCAGCGCGGCTGGCGGCAACGCCAATGGAGCGGGCGGTTCGGACGCAGCGGGTGGCAGCAGTGGGCTAGGCGGTAGTAGCGCGGGAACCGCGGGCTCTGCAGGCACCTATTCGGGCGAGGACTTCCAGCGGGATGCGAAAGGCTGCGCGTGCCGCACTGCGCCGGGGAGTGCTGCCCCGACTCACGCAGCTCTAGGCCTCGTCGGGCTCGGTGCTATGCTCGGCGGGCGCTTGCGACGACGGAAACGCGCTCGCTGACCCAACGTCGGCATAGAGAGTACGCCTTCCGGCGTTGATTTCAGGCGCCCACTGTAGAGTTCATGGTGCACAGCGAGGCTGAATCCGGGGGCTGGTGGACCCGAGCGCTGCAGCTCGGGCGGGGGCCGCACCGCCTCTGGCTGATCGCGGGGCTCGTGGGCTTGGGGCTGGGCGTCATCGTGGCATTGGCGCTGGCGCCGCTGGCTCGGCACGAGGCGCGCCAGGCCGCTCAGGCCCGCGGTGTGCTCCTAGCCATCGGCGACGTCTCGATCGGGTGGAAGAGCGTGACGCTGTCACGCGTCGGCGTGAGCCTGAAGGACGTCGACGTGATGCAGTGCACCTTGGAACGCATTCGCGTCGAGTTTGGGTGGAACCTGAAGCCTCGGACCGTCGAGGTGACCGCGGGTGCGATCACGCTCCAGGGATCCCGCGACAAGATCGAGCGTCAGCTGACTGCTTGGTATGCTTCGCGCCCCAAACCCGCCGCCGCGGAGGAATCGAAGGGTGGGGGGCTCGGCATCGGCGTTCGGGATCTGGACTTGGTCTGGGAACGACCGGGCTCGAAGTCGCCACCCGCGCGTGTGAGCGGCCTGAGCTATGCCCGTGACGAGCTCGGGCAGGAACGGCTGGGCTGGAAGTCGGCGGCGATCGATTACGACGAGCTCGAGCTCGACGTCTCGGACGCCAGCATCGTGCTCGCCCGCAACGCTGGGCAGCGGACGCTGCGCGAGCTGCAAGCCGGTGACGTGTCAGCGACGCTGACACTCGCAGCGACCGAGTCCGAGGCGGCGAGCGATGCCCCCCCGGAACCCACGCCGGCAGTCGGGGCGAGCGCCGACGATCGCAAGTCACGGCTGGCTCAGCTGTTGCCCCCTTTGGATGCGGGTCGGGGCGGCGCCCTGCGCGCGGCGATCGCGGCGCTCGCGGAACGGGCGCGCGACAAGCTTCCTGCCGACTCGAAGATCACCCTGGACAAGCTGAATGTGACGCTGGTGCACCGCCAGCAAAAGCTACACCTGGGCCCGAACCGCTTCGTGCTCGCCCGGCATCCAAGCCGCTTGGAGCTGGCTCTTCTGCCGGGCTCTCGGGACCAAGCTTCGCCCCTGACCTTCAAGCTCGAGGTACCGTTCACCCAGGAGCCGGTGAACCTGCGGCTCAGCGGGGGCCCCGTCAATCTGGCCTCGCTCGGAATCAAGGACGGCGACTTCAGTCTGCGTGACGTCGCGCGTTCCGAACTGGCGGCGCGTGGCGCGCTCGCGCTCGCCGCCGCGGGTGATACGGTGAGCGTGGAGACGGAGGGGCGGCTCTCGCCGCTGTCCTTCGAGAACAGGTCCCTGTCGGGACAGCTCCTGCGTGGATCGTCCGTGAGCTGGAGCGGCAAGGCGCGTGCGTGGCTGGACGGCAGCCGCTACGACATCGAACGCTGGGAGCTCGCGCTCGGGGAAGTCGAGCTGGCGCTTGCGGGCTCCGTGCGCAACACCCCCGATCGGGTCACGGCCCAGCTGGCGGGAGGTATTCCGCTCGCTTCCTGCCAGGCGCTCTTGGAGTCGGCGCCCGAGGGCATGTTGCCGTTGCTCCGCGGCATGAAGCTGAGCGGCACCTTCGCGCTCGATGCGGCGATCGACTTCGACACCAGCGATCTGTCCAAGATGCGCGTCACCTGGGACTTCAAAAACGAGTGCCGGGTGACTGAAGTCCCCGTAGAGCTCGCGCCTCGCCGCTTCATGAGCCCGTTCCGGCTGCAGGTCAAGGACGTGACCGGTCGCATCGTCAGCGTCGAGACGGGGCCGGGGACTCCGAACTGGACGCCGTACGCCGGCATCACCCCCAACATGGAGACCGCGGTCCTGATCTGCGAAGACGGTGGCTTCTTGCGGCACGACGGCTTCGATCGTCAGGCCATCGAGAACTCGATCAAGGAAAACGTCAAGGCGGGGCGCTTCGTGCGCGGGGCCAGCACGATTTCGATGCAACTCGCCAAGAACCTGTACCTGAGCTTCGACAAGACGCTCTCGCGCAAGCTGCAAGAAGCCGTCTTGACGACACTCTTGGAGCAAGAGCTGTCGAAAGAGCAGATGATGGAGCTGTACCTGAACGTGATCGAGTACGGCCCCGGAATCTACGGTATCACCGCCGCGGCCGAGCATTACTTCAAGACCACACCCGCTGCGCTCTCGCTGGGCCAGGCGCTGTACCTGGCGTCGATCCTTCCAAAGCCAACGCATCACCACTTCACCGAGGCGGGCCCGGTGAGCGACGGTTGGAAGCGCTATTTGCAGAAGCTGATGCGCATCGCCGTCAAGATCGGTCGCATCAGCGAAGCGGAGTACGAGGCCGCCCTCGAGGAGGAGATCCAGTTCGGTGTGCCCGCCACGAGTCGCGCCGGCGGGGTGTTCCTGCCGGAGACGCCGATCTTGGATCCGGCGAACTTCGGCGAGCTCCCAGAGTCGCCAGCCGAAGGGCTGTGAGGCCCGCGGCGCGCGGCGTGCGCGCTCATTTCTCGCCAGCGGCGCGCAGCTGGGCGAAGAAGGCCTGCAGCTGTTGAACCGCAAGCTCGGCGTGTTGTCCCGGAGTCACCTCGAAGCGATGGTTCAACCGCGGGTTGCTGCCGAGGTCGAACAGGCTATGGACGGCGCCGGCCTTTGGGTCCGTCGCGGCGTACACCAGGCGCGCGATGCGCGCGTTCACCAGCGCCCCCGCGCACATCGGGCAAGGCTCCAGCGTCGCGTACACGGTCGCGCCGTTGAGACGCCAGTGGCCTCGGGTCGCGGCGGCGCTACGCAGCGCGAGGATCTCCGCGTGGGCGGTCGGGTCGGCGTCTACCTCCCGTCGGTTGTGCGCGCGCCCGAGTTCGCGACCGTCTGCCGAGACAATCAGGCAGCCCACGGGCACATCGCCATGGAGGGGTGCCAGTGCCGCTTCTTCCAGGGCTTGCAGCATCCAGGTGGCGTCCGCGTCCATGGCATCGGACCTTTGCCGAACGTCCACCAACATGCAAGCGCGTCATCCCGGCGAGGGCGGGAGCGCGGACGCGGCGGGTGTGCGGAGGGTTCGATTCGAGATCTGTGCTGTCTCTGGGACGATTGTGCCCTACACTGTTGGGTCATGGACGGCAACGCGGGGCCGATCGTCGAAAAGGCGGTGGTTCAAACCTACTGGAACCTCAAGCTGCGTTCGGACGGCATCGTGTGGCTCGCCCGACGCCACGTCGCCTACCCGTCCATTCAGGCGGTGCATCAGTCGTACGACGAGTTCTTGGCGGTCGTCGATGACTGGTTGCTCGACCGCCGCATCAAGTCGGGCAAGATCGGAACGCGCACGAAGGTGCCCATGGCGTGGCTGACCGACATGCGGGACGCGCCAGAAATGCGCAACGATCCCGCATTCGAAGCGGTCGTCAAAGAGCGACGCCCCGAGCTGCTCGAGCGCTCGCAAGCGCTGGCCGTGCTGGTGAACACCAGCGCTGGACAGATGCAGCTGAATCGGATCACGACCGCCAAAGAGCTGGTGCTCGGGGTCTTCAGCGATCCGGACGAGATCGTACCCTGGTTGCTGCTGCGCATGCGCGAGCTGTTCGGACGATCTAACTAACTTAATGATCGCGTTCGCGATAACGAGAAAATCCAGCGCGACTTGATACACTTCCAATCCCTAATGATCGAGCCTCATGCTCCAGCCATCGACCCCACCTCGGCATCGGTTGCGCTTCTTCGGGCACGGGCACGTTTACGTTCACGTTCACGTTCACGGGGCCATCGTCCAATTCAGGGACAGGCCCTTAGTCGCCCGGCACGGGAATAGAGCCGGGGAGCACGGCGTTCAGCTCCGGTGCCGACCGAAGAGGAGGACTTCGATCCGGTCACCTATGCCGGTGACATACGCAGCGAGGTGCCCGCGTACGACCAGTTGCAGACGGCTGCGATCAGCGCGGCCCGGGCGGCGGTTGGTGCCCGCGTGCTCGAACTAGGAGTGGGCACCGGCGAAACCACCCTACGCCTGCTCGAGCTCCACCCGCTGGCCGCGGTGTGGGGCATCGACGCCAGCGCCGCGCTGCTGGACGTGGCACGAGCCCGCTGCCCGAGGGCCAGGTTCCGCGTGGGGCGCATGCAGGACGCCTTGCCGCGCGGCCCGTTCGATCTGGTGCTCAGCGTGCTCGCGGTGCACCATTTGCACGCGCTCGAGAAGGCCAGCCTGTTCCAGCGGGTTTACGACGTGCTCCAGCCCGGTGGCATGTTCGTGCTCGGCGATCTCGTCCTGGTCGAAGACCCCGCAGACGTCGTCACCGAGATTGATGGCGAAGTCGACACCCCGAACCGTGCGGACGAACAGCTCGCGTGGCTGCGCGAGGCCGGGTTCACGGCGGAACTTCATTGGCGCTTGCGCGACCTCGCGGTGCTGGTCGCGCGGCGCGCCGCTCAAGCTAACACAGCGCAGCGATGAAGCATTCCCGCACCCCTTGAGGCGTGCGGATGTCGACGTCGTCCCCGACGCGGCGCCCGAGCAGGGCCTTGCCCACGGGCGACTGCGGGGTGACCACGGTCAGCACCAGTGAACCTGTCGAGATGGAGAGCCCGCCGCCTGCGGGCGCGAGCAGGTACCAGAGCGAACCGGCATCGTGCTCGAGCTTCACCACGGCGCCGAGCGCCACCGGTAGCTCGGCGCTGAAGGCTCGTGGCACGAGCGCGTTTACTTTGACGACCGCTTCTTCCAGATCGACGACCCGACGCGCCTGACCTCGCGCCAGGTACGAGGCTTCGACGGCGCGGGTGTCCTTGTCGTTCTCGGGCTTGCTCTCTTCATGCGTGGCGCCGGCCTGCGCGTGGTGTTGCGCCGCCTGCGCGAGCTCCAGCTGAGCCTCGAGCTCGTGTCTCAACGCAGCAAGAACTCGAGCCTTGTCGACAGCTTGCATCGCGGGGTGCAGTATAGCACGGGCGGCGCGCGCTCCGGGCAAGGTCGCGCGGCAAGCCAACTCGCCTCATTCGGCGAAGCGCAAGGCGCGGTAGCTGGTGGTCTTGCCCGAGCGGTTCGCCGCCCGCAGTTCGAAGACGGTGTCCTTGTCGGGGGTGACTTCGCTGGCTATCAGGTCCGTGCCGAGCCCCCAGCCGATCAGCGTATTGCCATTGGCGAGGCGCTGCGCAGAGCCCTGAGATTCGCAGTAGGTTCCTTGACGGCTATAGCTCCACACGAGCTCCGCGGTCATGGCGTCCTCGTCGAGCGCGTATTCGACGACTCGGGTGAGCTCTTCGCGCTCGGGCATGGGTGGGTAGCAGTACTGACCGTTGTCGAAAATCAGCAGATGACCGTTGTCGAGGATGCTCGCCGTGTGCTGGCCACAGAGCCCGTCGTACGGATCGTTGACGAACGTGAAGTCGTTCTGGGCGCCCCCGAGCTTCCAGAGAACGTCCCCCGTGGCGCGCTCGATTTTCAGAATCTGGGCCATGCCGCGCGACGACACGATCCAGTTGCCGTCTTCGTCGACGAACAGGGAATTCATGTGCGAATAGTCACGCTTGTCTTTCGAGCCGTACACGGTTTCACCGAAGACCATGTGATCCCAAGCGTTCCACTGGAACAAGACCTCGTGGTCCGGGCTCAGCTCCTGCCAGATCCCATCCAGGATGGTCTCGGACGAGCCCCGCCCGAACTCGGTCAAATCGCGCACGACGCGTTCGTAGGCGAGCACGATGTAGTTGCCGTTCGGCTGCATCACGAACTCGTGTTCATCGGTGTCGACGAGCCCGACGGTGGTGACGCGATCGACCTCGGTGTAGGTGTCGTCGAGCACGACATGCTCCGCGAGCGTCGTGTCGCTCTTGAACTCGGCATAGCTGACGTGACCCGTGGGCTGCTTCTTGAAGTCGAACGCCGGCTCCGCGGTCTTGCGATAGAACAGGGGGACGCCGTCGTTGTTGAGTTTGACGACGTAGTACGAATCGCGGCTCCTCGCGCTGAGGTACAACGGATCTTCCGAAGCGCCATCTTCGAGGGCGCCTACTTGGTAGTTGGGAAAATCGGCTGGTAGATACACGACTCGGTACTGGGTGTGGTCGCCAGCGTCATTCGTGACGTCCACCACGAAGTCCGAGCCCGGTCTCACGTCGGGCAGCGCGAGGGGTACGCCGGAAACAGCGAGCTGTCCGTCGATTTCAATCTGGAGGCCGCTTGCGGCTGCTGCCGCGACGACCAGGTCTCCGGCGGGGTCGGAGGCGAGCACCGAGTAGCGCGTCGTTTTTGGGTCGAACGCGGGCTTCAAGTTGATCTCGACGCCGGCCACGAGCAAGCCCTCGAGCTCAGGGGCGGGCGGGGCGTCGCCGACCTCGCCGCCTGCGCCGCCCTCGCCTCCGGATCCGGCCGAGTCCGCGCCGGTGCTCGCGCTACCGCCAGCGTCGAGCGTGCCAGTGTCCGTGTTTCCCTCTACGGGGGTCGAGGTGACGGGCTCGGACTCGCAGCCCGCCCACGCCGCAGCGGCCAGGCCGACGCCCAGCCACACCAGCTGGCGCAATCCTCGAGCCGACTCGTTCGCTCCCATCGCAGCACCCATCAAGAGCATGACATCTCCGCCATCACCAGCGCGCGCCTGATTCCCCGAAACTGATCCATCCCGTGGTGACACCCCTAGTTTTTCGCAGCGACGGGCGGGGTCAAGAACGGTCCCCGGAAAAGCGTGGGCTGAACTTACTGGCCCGAGGTTCTGATCGCAATGACCCCGAGTGGGAGGTCATGTCGGAGGGTGCGGGCGATCGACGTCCAGGCGTCGCAGGTCGACGCAGTAGGGGGTCACGGCGCCCTCGGGGGGCGCTCTCGAGCGACCTCGGTATGCGATTCTTTGGACGCCACGGCGCGCTCGAGACGCCGGGCCGCGGCGTCGTCGAGATCGACCGGCAGCCCCGGGTAGGCTTCGCCGCTCGGGCGCCACGGATGCAACTTCACGCTGAGGCTGCGACCCGACGCGTGCCGCAGGCCGACATGGATCCCGCTCGCTGCGCCGAGCGCGGGATGAAGCCCATTCCACGGGACGAAGCTGCGATAGCGCAGCCCGAGCCCGCGTCGCGCCGGGTCGGTCGGGGTCGAGCTTCCGAACGGGAGCTGGTGCCCGTTGACGCTCACCTGGAGTGCGTCGAGCTTGGCTTCGGCGTCTGGTCCGTCCGCGCTGAGCAACACCTGGAGCCGCGAGGTGCTGGCATCTACCAGCCGAGAACCTCCGCCCTCCTGCGAGGCGACGTCGCCGACCAGGGGCCAGAACTCCAGCGCCTGCTCGAGCTGCAAACAACAGCCTTCGAAGTCCGCGACGGCGAGCACACCATCAGCGCGATCGAGCAGCATCGATTCGACCGCGGGCGTCAGCCCCAGCCCTGCCGCATCGAGATCGGCGAACACTTCTTGCAAGTCGAGCGCGAGGTAGTCAGGCAGGGCAAAGCGATCGTGCAGTTCGTCGCGCCAGTCGAGGAGTTCACTCACGGTATTTTGCCGGGTAAGTGATCCCCGAGTATTGGATCATCGACGCCCGGCGGGCGGAGCTTCGCTTCGAGGTGCTGCAGCGGGCGGACGGTGACTACCGCTCCACGCGTTCGCCGCAGATGAGTCCCCGTGTCCGGACGGGGCTTCGTCCTCGAGCGAGAACGGAACCGGGTGGGCCGCTACCGCTATCGGCTTCTGTACTGCTGAAGCGCGAGAGTCGAAAGTGTTTGTAGTTCCGGATAGATAGAGGTTAGCGAAAAAAGTCTGTCACCAGAACCGGCGGTCTTTCGTTGGTGGTTTCGAAGCCCACTTCGAAAGGAACTACCATGATGCCCGTTCTGTCCCAGCCGCTCCCTCACGTCCCCGTCTCGTCCGCTGGAGGCCGCCTCGTCGCGCTCGACGGGCGCGAGCTGCCGCTCAGGTCCACCACGCTGCGTTCACGAGCACGCAGCGGTCTCGCGCGCACGCTGGTCGTGCAGCATTTCGTGAATCCGCACGCCGAACCGCTCACGGTCACTTACAAGCTGCCATTGCCGGCGGATGGCGCGGTGAGCGGCTTCAGCTTCGACGTGGCGGGCGAGCGGATCGTGGGCTCCATCGAAACCCGTCAGGCCGCTCGCGAACGCTACGAAGAGGCCTTGATCGACGGGCGCAGCGCCGCGCTCCTCGAAGAAGATCGCTCCAGTCTGTTCTCACAGGAGGTCGGGAACATTCCCCCGGGCGGCGACGTGCGCATCGAGATCGTCGTCGACCACCCGTTAGTCTGGTTGCCCGAGGGCTCGTGGCAATGGCGCTTTCCGACCGTGGTCGCCCCGCGCTACTTGGGGGCTCCCGGTAGCGTCGCGGACGCGGACCGCCTCGAGCTCGACGTCGCCACGGGGAAGCTCGGCGCGAGCGCGAGGCTCGAGCTCGAGGTGGCTGACGCGCTCAGCGCCGGCGGCGACGTGAGCTCGACCAGCCACGCACTCACGCTGCGGCGCTCCGGCGCCGCAGCGGGCGTGCTGGTGGGGCTGGCCGGCGACGCTGGCGCGACGCTCGATCGCGACGTGGTCGTCGCGTGGCCCGTGGCCGCGCCGGCGGTGGGCGTCGCGCTGGACGTCGCGCGCCCGGCGACAGCACACCCACGCTCGAACTCGGCGTTCGCGCTCTTGACCGTGGTCCCGCCACGGCTGGAGAGCGAGCCCGTGCCGCGCGACCTGATCGTGCTGCTCGACACCAGCGGCTCGATGAGCGGCGAGCCGCTCGATCAAGCCAAACGGGTGGTGGGCACGCTGATCGCGGGCCTGGGGCCGCGCGATCGCCTCGAGCTCATCGAGTTCAGCGTGCGGCCGCGACGCTTTCGTCCGCAGGCGCTCGAGGCGACGCCGGCGCACAAGGCAGAAGCGCTCGCCTGGCTCGAGGCGCTCTCGGCGTCGGGGGGCACCGAAATGCACGCCGGCATCGTCGAAGCTCTGGCCCCGCTGCGAGCCGGCGCGCAGCGGCAGGTGCTGCTCGTCACCGACGGGCTGATCGGTGCCGAGGAGCGCATCGTCGCCGAGGTGCTCGATCGCTTGCCGCAAAGCTCTCGCGTGCACACCTTGGGCATCGGTTCGGGCGTGAACCGATCGCTCACGGGGCCCGTGGCACGCGCTGGCCGGGGCTGTGAGCAGATCGCCGAGCTCGGCAGCGACGTCGGACCGGTCGTCGCGCGCGTGCTTGCCCATCTCGAGCGCCCCTTGCTGGTGGATCTCGAGCTCACGGGCGCCGCGCTGCGATCACTCGGCGGCACCCGTCTGCCCGACTTGATGGGGGGCGCGCCCGCGCTGCTGGCGATCGAGGTCGATCCCGAGGGCGGCGAGCTCGAGCTCCGCGGGCAGACCGCGGCGGGTGTTTGGAGCCAGCGCGTCGTCGTGCCGCCGACGGCAGCGGAACAGGGCAACGAGGCCGTGCCGGCGCTGTTCGCTCGCGAACGCGTGCTGGATCTCGAGATGCGCATCGCGGGCAAGGCCCCGCGGGACGAACTGGAGCGAGACATCGAGCGGCTGGGTCTCGACTTCGGTATCAGCACGCGCCTCACGTCGTGGGTCGCGGTATCGAAGGGGGCCACGGTCGACCCCACCCGGCCCACCCGCCATGTGACTCAGCCGCAAGCGTTGCCTCACGGCATGTCGGTGGCAGGCCTCGGGCTGCGGGCCGCGCGCGCTCAGATGCCGCCGCTGCCGTCGCCCATGATGGCCTTCGCTGCGCCCTCTCCCGCGAGTCCCGCTCGCGCGTTCGCTCCGCGCGGCGCAGTCGGCGATGCGGCGCTCCGCGCTCGGGTCAAGGGTATCGCGTCCCCGCAAGACGTCGAGCCCGCCGCGCCGCCCCCAGCTCCGACCATGGCGCGCGCGATGGAGGACGACGACACCCCGCACGCTGAACCTGCTCACGTGGATTACTTCCACACGCCTCGCCGCTCCCCTCGAAACCGGCAGGTGTTGCCAGGGCGCCTGGCCTTTCACAAGGGCGGACGCTGGGTCGTCGAGGTGACGCTCGAGACGAGCTGGAACTGGTCGCTGCCCGAACGCGCCAATCTCGAGCTGGCCGACGGCACGCGCGTGACGGTCGAGGTCGTGCAAGAGCACAGCACCGCCTCGGGCCTGCTCCACGCCGGGCAGACGCTGCGCCTCGTGCTGCTGCACACCGGTGCTCCAGCGGGAGCCGTGTCCGCGGTGGCCCTCGATGATGTTTGGATCGATCTCACCGGGGCCACGCGCTGAAGGACACGCATGGATCTCGATGTTCACCTGGAAGCGATCGGTGCGGGTGACACGCAGGCTTTCGCCCGCTGGGTCGCCGGCGCCGAACCCACGGTGCGCGCCAGCCTCGCCCGCTTCGCAGCCCAGGTGGACGTCGAGATCGTGGTGCAAGAGGCGCTGCTCAGGGCGTGGCAGGTGGCTCCCCGCGTGGAGCGCGACGCTCGCGGTAACTGCTTGCTGCGCTTCACGCTGCGCGCAGCGAAGAACCTGGCGATCGACGAGCTCCGGCACCGGCGCCGCGAGGTCGTGCGCGCCCCCGACGACGACGAATTGCCTGCTGCCCCGGTCGAACCGGACCCGCTGCTGCGGCGAGCGCTCGAGGAGTGCCGGCAGCAGCTGCCCGCGAACCCGGCCCGGGCACTGCTTGCCCGCTTCGAGGCACAGGGGCTGGAGTCGGACGCGCAGATCGCGGAACGGCTCGGGATGAAGCCGAACACGCTGCTCCAGAACTTCGGCCGCGCGCGGCGGTTCCTGCTCGAGTGCCTCGAGCGCCGTGGCATCCACCTTGGCGGGGAGCTCGGCGCATGACGCCCGGTGAGCGCGAGGTTCTCATCGAACGCGTGATCGCGGCACACCGCGAGCGCGATGCGCTGGACGGCTTGAAGCCGGAACCTGCCTTTCATGACCTCGACGAGGCCGCGCGGCGCGAGGCGTACGTGTTGGCCGTCAAGACCCGGCTCCTCGAAGCCGCGCTCGACGAAGCTGGCCTGTCGAGCACGGGTCGCGCGGTGCTCGCGAGACTCACCCGCCGCTAGGCCGAGCATTCGCGCGAGCGAACCCGCCGCTCAGCCACTGGCCCAAGAAGCGCCAATCTTCCCGCTGGATCTGCCGGGTCAAGGTACCTAGCACCCCGAACGCACCCAGCAGCACAGCAGCGACTGCGACCAGAGTCAGGCCCGGGCCCATACCGGCGTTGAACTTGATCAGCACCGCGGGGATCGAGGCCACACTCGCAGTGGCCACGATGCGACCGTATGCGAAGAGCGGGAAGGTTTCGCTCAAACGAATCTTCGTCGATTTCGCTATCAGCCAGCAGTAGTAGAACGTCATGGCCGCGAACGCGACCACGGTGCCGAGCGCGGGCCCGATGAAACCGAAGGCGAACAGCGCCGTCCCGCTGAGTGCGATGTTGGTCAAGAACGAGAACAGCGCCGCTTGGAACACGTAGCCCGGCTTTCCCGAGGCCAACAGCACGTTCCCGAAGGAACAGGCACGGCCTAGCATCAACAGCGAATACAACCGAAAAACCGGCGCCGCGCCAAGGTATTCGTCGGTGAACAGCAGCACCACCACTTCCTCGGCGGCGACGATGAAGATGCTGGCGAGCGGCACCACGAGCAGCGCCACTTTTTCGGTCGAAGCGCGCCAGAGCTGGATCGCTTCGCGAACCTTGCCGGCATCGAACAAACGATTGAGGTGCGGCGTGTCGACGCGCCCCACGGTGTAGGGGATTTCTTTGATGATCGGCACCTGCCAGGCGGCGGCGCGATACTCGGCGACGCGTGTGACCGGGAAGGTGCCCGCTATCAGATAGCGATCGAGCTCAGAGTTGAGTCGGCCGACCACGTCCGTGATGCCCAGCGGCATCGTGAAGCGAATGATCTCGCGGCTGCTCACAGGCGCCGGTACCTTGGGGACGTCGCGATACAGAACGCGCAGGTAGTAGGGAAGCAGCGCGCTGTATGCGAGGCCGAACAAACTCGTGCAAGCGATCACCACGTGCAAAGGAAAACCCAACGCGATGGGAATCAGCGTGGCTACGGCCGAGCCCACCGCCTTGACGACGCCGATCGTCGCCGCGTCCCGCGCGCGCCCTTCAATCACGAGCAGGTTCGGCAGCAGCCGTGCCGGCAAGTCACCGAGCGGGTATGGCGAGAGCGCCAACAGGTAAAAGAGGGCTTTGGGATCGAGCAGCGACCGCTCCGAGTGCTCCGCGGCCAAGCTGGCGCCGCCCAGTGTAACCCCCACGAGGCCCAGGGCGAACATCAAGACGGCGAGTATGCCGCCCAAGAGCAGCATGAGCCTACTCATTCGAACGGCGAGCGCGCGTCGCTCGGGCGCTTCGCGCGCCGGCAGAAAGTACATGAGCGTCGCCGGGAACGCGCTGGTGAGTACCAGAGCGAGCGTCGTGTACAGCATCATCACGGTGCTCAGCACGCCGACTTCGGCTTTGCTGAGTAGGCGGATCATGATGATGGGCACCACGGCCTCGCCGAGGGTGCTCACTATCTTGCCGAACAGGAGCACCCCGGCTTGTTGCGCGCGCTCTTGGCCCGAAGAAGTCATCGTCGGCGAATCACGCTAGTAGCTCGCTCGATGATTGCAACGGGAATTCAACGGTTTTCGAGCTTGCGCGCGATCTCCGCGGCGCTCTCGAAGTCTACGGGCCGGCGTTCGCTGACGGTGAAGCCGGCGCTACGTGCGACCTTTTCAGGCAAGAGTGCGGTGCCTTCAAAGGCATGCTTCAGAAACTGCCGCGTCCCCGTGGGGCCGCGCAGGTGCAGCCACAGCGCGCCGGCGCCAGGCTCGATGACGATCTCCCACTCGAGGAACGCGCAGCACAGCCGATCGCGGCTCACGTACTCGGCGGTGAGGATGAGGTCGCGCGGATCGAGGCGGAGTGCATAGCCGTCGGCGAGCTCCCGGCACTCTCTGACGGCTGCATAGAACTCGACTCCTTTGGCAATCCAGATCTCGCGTTCGTTCGCAGGGATGGCGTGCGGGTCGCAGGCGATCGGCAGCGGGGGGTCGGGTGCAGTTTGGTTCGAAGCGGTCACGGTTTCGTCCTTTCCGGGTGCTACGAGCAACCCAGGACACGAACCTCGACCCTGGACCCGACTCCAGAGTCAAGCTACATCACGACTACGGACGACAGATGAAGATCGGCGAGCTGGCGACCCGTGCAGGTGTGAGCGTAGACACCGTGCGCTTCTACGAAAAGCGAGGACTCTTGCCCGCCCCTCCCCGGCGCGCGTCGGGTTATCGCATCTACACCGACCGAGCCGTGGAGCGGATTCGATGGGTGAAGTTCGTCCAGGGCTTGGGCCTCGATCTCGACGAAATCCGTGAGGTGTTGGCCATGCTCGAGCAAGGCTCCGCAAGTTGCGAAAATCAGCGGCCTCGCCTCAGCGCCGTCGTCGATCGTCTCGACCGTCAGATCGCAGGGCTCGTGCACACACGCGCGAGGATCGCGGGTTTTCTCGAAAATTGCGAGCGTGGCCATTGCGCGCTGGCGACCGAGTAGCGAGATCGTCGCGCGGGAGTGCTCCGACAGCTGAATCCGGCCCGGTACAAGTCCCGCTCGAATGCGCAGCGTTCGCGCGCGGGTGCTCGAGGCGGGCTACCGTCTTTCGTGCTCCGACGGCCCGGGGAACCTGGTAAGATTGGCAAGGACTATGCGAGCTTTTCAGACCACGCGACGTCTCTGGCGCTGGGCCAAGCGGCGCGACGCTTTCTGCTTCGAAGACGTTGATTTACCGCAGGTCGTGCTGGGCAGCGACTACGGCTCCCACTGCGTCTACTCGGGTTCACTCGGCCCCGGCTCGATTGTCTACAGTTTCGGTGTGGGCGAGGACGCCTCGTTCGACGTCGCTCTGATCGAGACCTTCGGAGCGCAGGTGCATGCGTTCGATCCGACGCCGAGGTCCATCGAATGGGTGAAAGCGCAAACTCTACCCCCTTCGTTTCATTTCTTGCCGGTGGGCATCGCCGAGTTCGACGGAGAAGGAGAGTTTCATCCTCCGACGAATCCCGCGCACGTGTCGCACAGTCTGCTGCCCAGGGCCAGCGCTACGGGTGCACCGGTGAAGGTGGAGTTTCGCACCCTCAAGACGTTGATGAACGACTTGGGGCATGCACGAATCGATCTCTTGAAGCTCGACATCGAAGGTAGCGAGTACGCCGTGCTCGATCAGCTGCTCGACCAGGCGATCGCGGTGGATCAAATTTTGGTCGAGTACCACCACCAGTTCAAAAACGTTCCGCCTAGCCGCACGCGCGCCAGTGTCCAGAGGTTGCGCAAAGCCGGTTACCGCGTCTTCTATATCTCCGCCACTGGGCGCGAGTTCTCCCTCGTTCACGAGCGGTCGTTGCCGACCTGAGGGCTGAGAGCAGGGCTTGCTTGCGAGTCTCGAGCGTGGAACGGCTCACGCGCATCGACTGGGCCTAGGGCGACGAGGACCGCAGGAGCCAGCAACGTGTTGAGGATGAAGTCGATGTTCAGCAGCAACAGGTTCGCGAAGTGAAACGATACACAGAAGGCGAGCCAAGCCCATCGGAATGGTCGGTTCACCAAACAGAACAACGCCAGCGCCTCTGAAAACGTCGCGGCCACGAACCCGACGTTGAGGAAAAACACGGCTGTGGGGCCTCTCCCCACCAAGGCGGCACCCCACGCGAAGCCGAAGGTCCCGTTCCTCAGTTCGCCTCCGTTTGCGACGACATAATGAGCCATCGACCCATCGAGAAAGATGGCCGGTGCAGCATGAGCGAGTCGGTACACCGCAGGCGCCGCGTAGGTGAACAGGAAGACGAAGCCCGTGAGTAGCAACCCGAGCTGATAGGTCGACTCTGCTGAATTCTTCGCCCGCGCCTGCTTGATGCGCAGGGCGACGGCATCCGCGGCTGGGAACGCAGCCAAGACCAGCAGGCAGTAGAGCAGTGCGAGCTCACGATGGCCCGACTTGTCGATTCGGACGAGGCACTGATGCAGCACGAAGAGCGCGACGCTCGCGGGCGCGAGAAATCGGTACGTTGGCACGCCGATCGCGCACGCGGAAAGACCCAATGCCAGGACGACCTTGACCGCGATGAGCACGACGCGATCGTGCAGCGCTGACCAAACGAAGCTCGGTAGCAGGCGCGCGGCGCCGATCTGTTCGTGCAACGAGGCTGGGAATACGGCGAAATGCTCCAACGGGGTGACAGCCACATAGATGGCAGCGACGGCGAAGGTGTACGCGCGAAGCCAGCCGAGTGTCTCACGCCCAGTCATGGTCGGTCTCTACCCGAGCTCGTCGAGATGGTCTCCAGAGGCGCGCATTGCGTGACCTCGGGGTTCTCGACCGTGGTGACGCACTTGCTGATCATCACACGGACAACCGGGCTTTTGGTGCTGTCCAAAGCTTCCAATTCGACGGCGGCATCGATGAGCTGCTCGAGTCGATCCCGCGTGCCCGACTCGAGTTGCTTGCGAACCATGCCGTCGAGTCGCGACACGGTAGCGTCGGAAATTGCCGCACCAAGGACCATACGCTGACTCGAACCATCGGCTCGCATCGCAGTGAAGCGCAGCCCTTCGGGCTGACCTTGGGACGATCGCCCGAACATGCGCCAGTCGACGAATGGGAACGTGAGCGCGGTGACTTTTGCGACGTGAGCGAGGACCAGTATCAGTACCAGACAGCCAGCGCCATAGCGCGCTCGTACGCCCATGGGTCGCAAGACCGACGCGATCGATGGGTGCGTGACCAGGGCTGCGACTGCGAGACCCAGCACCACGCCTTCCATGACCGATCGCAGAGTTTTGGGTAGCAAACTAGCTGCGCCCAAGCCGAAGACCACGAGCATGACTGCATAGCCGATCCAAAGCCGGGTAGACGTGATTCTCGGCGGTGAGATCGCGCGCCTCGTGCCTCTTGTCTCCGCCGTCACGCCATTGCCCTCGAGCGGCGAGAACATGGCACGCCGCCTGCTACTTCTCAATTGGAAATGGTACGGTGGCTCGACGGCGCAGCCACGGATTTCGCGTGCGGCGATTGGGGTAGACGCTGGCAAGGCTCGGTTGCAGACTTCGGGACGTGGCGCAAGTCGAGGTCACCCGACACCTGAAAGAGTACTTCCCGCAGTTGGCCACCATGCCGCTCCGTCTGCCTGCCTCGAGTGTGGCCGAGCTGGTGCGCGCGCTCGATGCCGATGCGCCCGGCTTTGCCTTCTACGTCTGCGACGAGCTCGGCAGGCTGCGCCAACACGTGAACGTCTTCGTCGACGACGAGATGATCGTCGATCGCCAGCGGCTCAGCGATGGGTTGGGCTCCGAATCGCGTGTTTTCATTGCGCAGGCGTTGAGCGGCGGCTGAGGAGTGAGTAGAACCGAACCTCACCCGCGAGAGGCAACATGACGAAGCGCATTCTGATCGGTACCCGCAAAGGCACGTTCCTGGTCGAGAAGAACGGAAGCTGGAAACCTCGCCTTGCTGGACACGCGGGCGTGGGGGTGAATTTCGTCGCGGCTGATCCGAACAGCGGCACGTTGTGGGCGGCGCTGGGGCATGGCCATTGGGGCGCCAAGATGTCGCGCTCCGACGACGGAGGCGCGACCTGGACGGATGCGGCTCAAGTCAAGTATCCGGAGGGCGCGCGCTACTTTTCGCCGCCCAATCCCGGTGAAGAGACGGACCCGTCAGCGCGGCACGTGCTGCGACCGGCGACGCTGCTCAAGCTCTGGGCGATCGCCTTCGGCGGGCCGGGGCAAGTTTACGTCGGTACTATCCCGGGCGGGTTGTTCGTCAGCAACGACAACGGCGCGAGCTTCGAGCTCAACCGGCCGCTGTGGAATCACGAGTCGCGTGGGGGCAACCTCTTCGACACGGATGGTACAGGGATCACTCATTGGTTCGGGACGCCGGCTTCCGAGGGCGGCGAGTTCGCGGCGGGCTTGCACTCGATCGAGGTCGACCCGCGTAACCCGCAGCGTATCTTGGTGGCGATTTCGAGCGCGGGCGTGCTCGAATCCACCGACGGCGGTCAGAGCTGGCGCGGGCGCAACCGAGGGATGACCAACGACTACTTGCCCAACGCCGAGGCCGAGTGGGGGCATGACCCGCACGCAATCCAGATCTGCCCTGGCGAGCCCGACCACGTGTGGCAGCAGAACCATTGCGGTGTGTTCTACAGCTCCGACGGAGCGGTCACCTGGAAAAAGGTGAGCCAGCCCGATCAAGGTGTGCATTTCGGGTTCCCGATCGCCGTCGATGAAACGAACGGCCGCTGCGCCTACGTGGTCCCGGGCGTCTCCGACGCCAAGCGCATGGCGATCGACGGCGGCCTGTTCGTGGCACGCACCGAAGACGGCGGCGAAACCTGGAAGCAGCTGCGGCGGGGCTTGCCGCAAGAGGTCGCTTACGACGTGGTGTACCGGCACGCCCTGCACATCAGCGGTGACTGCCTGGCCTTCGGCAGCACCACGGGCAACCTTTACGTCAGCGAAGATCGCGGCGAAAGCTGGGTGACCGTCGTGAGCACGTTGCCGCCGATCTACAGCGTGCGATTTGCCTGAGAGCGCAGCAAAAAGAGCGCGTCTACCGTAACTCTGGGACGGCTTCGGGCGGGACCAGGCGGCGCAGTCGATCCCACAGCGCTGGTGGCAGCGCCTGGCGCCCCAGTTGGAACGAAGCGTTCATCCACCCGAACCCCTCGCGCGTGATGTACTGGAACTCGGAACCCACGTTGCCGTATTCGGCGAATACCTCGTGCGACCGGCGCACGACGTCGAACTTCTCAGGTACGGTTCCATGGTAGTCGTGGGCGTTCTTGCTGATCATGTACAGCCAGCGGTACGTGAGGCGATCGGCTTCGGTGGAGAAGCCCATGCGGCGCAGGCCCGCCCAGGCCAAAATTTGGTGCGGAGCCCAGCCGAAGGGGTAGTCCCACTGGCGCTGCGTTGGTCGCTGCGCCGACTCGACGGATGCGCGCGCCGTGGCTGCGAGTCCGCCCGGCGCTTGGAGTTTGCCGAGGGCTGCCGTCACCAGTCGCTGTGCCTGCTCGGGCCCGGTCACCAGCGCCAACGGGGCACCCTTGTCGTCCAGGCAAGGACTTTCTGCTGACGCCCACAGGGGGTAGAGGGTCGTCGCGCTCACGTAACTGCTGCGCTTGCCTTTGCCTGCAGCCAAAAACCGGCGTTTCGCGTCCCGTTCGAGCTGGTAGTCGACGAACAGCTCGCCATCGTACAGGTACTTTTGGACCAAGTCGCGCCGAGCCTTGGCCCGGTCGCACCACTTCTGGAAGTCGGTGTTCCCGGAGGCTTGGGTGAGCTGTGCCAGATCGAGCTCGACCTTGAATAACAAGGCGTTGAGATCGATCGTGGCGAAGTCCGCGCAGCGATCGCCCGCGTCAGTGAACCAGCGGTAGGTAGTATCGTGGCCGGACTCACGCATCGCGCCATCGTGCATGAAGAACCAATCGAGCTCGGCGAGCTCCGCCGCGGGCAGTTCGCGACGCTGATAGCGCCGGCGATACTCGGCTGGATCTTGCCCACTTCGAGCGGCCATGCTTTGATAGAGCCAATCGAAATGGCCGGGCTCTACCTCGGGGGGTTCGCCCAGGCCGGTGGAGTGATAGGTGGCGAGGCAGACGTTGCCTCCGCTGCCTCCGCTGCCCGGCGCCTGACACAGCGGGGTGAGGCGTTCGCCCGCGTTCCACACGGTTTCGTATTCGCGAGTCAGCTCGGTGAGCGCTGCGCTCAGCCAGGCGACGTCCTCGTTCGGGGTTCGTTCCCACACCGCGCGCACCGACGAGCTCAAGAGCGGTGGCTGTCCGCGCGTCAGGTAATACGTGCGGTTGGCGTTGAGCACCTTGCCGTAGTGGCGCACCTCGTAGAGCTGGCTGTCCACGATGTCGCGAGCGAGCTCTGTCTCGTCGTCCGCGAGCAAGCCGAGCACGTGGAAGTAGCTGTCCCAACCGTAGAGCTCGTTGAAGCGCCCGCCCGGCACGATGTAGGGTACGGGTTCGACACTGCCGTTCGCTTGTCGCAGTGCCAGCGACAGCAAGCCATGGCGACTGCCCTGCTGGTCTCCGGCAGAGAGCGAGCGAACCCACTCGGGGGTGATCGCTTCCGGCGTACGACAGACCACCAACGACGGGTGCTGACCGACCAGGCGCTGGTAATGCGCCACGGCGGCTTGGTCCGTGCGAGGGACGTAGAGAAACTGCGGCAGGACCCCGACTGGACGCGGCGTGCAGTCCACGGGCCAGGAGCCCACGGCGTGCGCATTGGAGCGCGCCGGATCGGTCTTTGGGTCCGCGAGCACGCCTTCCAAAGGTCCGTGGTCGCTGTCTCCAATGCGACGCGTGAGGCCCGCCCAATACGAGCCGCGGATCAGCCGCGAGATCCTCTCCGCTGCAGGTTCTTCGACGTGACGGAGTAGCAGGGTGCCCCTGCCTTCTTGCTGAGCCAAGAAGAGCTCCTGGACCAGGTTCGCCAAATGGTAGGTGCCCTCGACGCGATACGATCCTCCTTCCTGCAGCGGCAGGTCGAACCAGCCGAGCCCCGCGTCGCGCACGGTGATCCTCCGGTCGCCGTCCGTGTCTTCGCTTGCGAGCAGCTTCGCGAGTGCGCCGGGCGCCGGATGCAGTTCGGCGAGCGGCGGCGCGCTCGACGTCTCGCGCGTGGCCACAGCTGCCTTGGGGGCATCCGATCTGCAGCCGAGCGGGAGGGCGCTCAGCAGCGCCGCGGCGAGCAGCGCATGCCGCGCGCGGAACGCGGACGAAAGCCTCATGGCTCCGAGTATGGCACCGAGGTGGGCCCGGCGCTGTCGGCGCCAGCGCTTCCGTGGCGGCGGACTCGAGCACCGAACGGCTGGCTATCGACCGCTGCGGCAGAGCGCCACGGGCCAGGCAGTTTCGGTTCCCAGGCGCGCCTCGCGCGACATATACTCGCAACATGAAGAAGATTGCCGTGCTGTTGGCGGGCAGTGGCGTCTACGATGGTTCGGAGATCCACGAGGCCGTGTTCGCGCTCTTGTCGATCGAACGGGCAGGCGCAAGCTACCAATGTTTTGCTCCCGACAAGGATCAACTGCACGTGATCGATCACACCACGGGTGAGGCGGCTCCCGAAAAGCGCAACGTGCTCGTCGAGTCGGCTCGCATCGCGCGTGGCAACGTCAAACCCGTCAGCGCGCTTTCCGTCGAAGCATTCGACGCGCTGCTGATTCCCGGTGGTTTCGGCGCTGCCAAGAACTTGAACCAGTGGGCGATCAAGGGACCCGCCGGCGAGCTCGACCCCCAGGTGAAGCGAGCGATCGTGGAATTCCACGCCGCCGGCAAGCCCTTGTGCGGGCTGTGCATGGGGCCGACGGTGATCGCCCAGGCGCTCGGCGACGCTGCTTCCGTCGAGTTGACGGTGGGCACGACCGAAGAGCCTTCGCCCTATGACATCGCGGGCATCCACGCGGGCATGCAGTCGCTGGGTGCGCGTCCAATCCTCAGAACGGTGCGCCAGGTCGCCGTCGACCGGGAGCACAAAGTCGTGACGGCGCCGTGCTACATGATGGAGGCCACGATCGTCGACGTGCACGACAACGTGCAACAGGCCGTCAACGCGCTCGTAGCCTTGCTCTGACTCCGAGGAACATCGTTCCGAGGCTTCGGATTCCTTCTTGGCAGAGACGGGCGGCTCGCCCGAGCTAGCCGCGGCAGTCCGATCGGTCGAGCTACTGATCGGGGAGCTCGGCGAGCGTACGTCGGAGCAACTCGGGTTCGACGGGCTTCACGAGATGCTGATCGAAGCCGGCGTCGTGCGAACGCTGCCGATCACCGAGCTGTCCCCAGCCCGTGAGCGCCACCAGCTTGAGCTCGGCACCCCAGGGTTCGGCGCGCAAACGCCGCGCAATTTCGTAGCCATCGACCTCGGGCATGCCGAGATCGAGCAGCACCACTTCCGGCCGGTGCTGTGCTGCGAGCCCGAGCGCCGACGTTCCGTCGTAAGCAGTGAACACTTCGTTGCCCATCAACTCGAGCGCAGCGCCCAGCATGTCTGCCGCGTCCCGGTTGTCGTCGACGACCAGCACGCGCCGCATGCGTGAAGGTGGTGGCGGCGTCGAGTCGCGCTCATCGGGCAACTCCTGCGCGCCCGCGAGTACCGGTAACAGCACGCGGAATTCGCTGCCTTTGCCCTTGCCCTTGCTGTACACCTGGATGCTGCCTCCGTGCATCTGCACGAGCGATCGCACCAGCGTCAGCCCGATGCCGACACCGGCGGTTCCTCGCTGGTTGGCGCGGTCGAGCTGGGTGAACATCTGAAAAATCTGCTCGTGCTGCGCGGGTTCGATGCCGAGCCCGGTGTCTTTGACCGACAGGCACAGCTGGTCTTCGCGGACACTTGCCGCGAGCCAGATGCAGCCGCCGCTCGGCGTGTACTTCGCCGCGTTGTTCAGCAGATTCGAGAGGATCTGCGCCATGCGGTAGGGGTCCGCGTTCACCGTGATCGGCGCCGGGGCACGCTGCACCTCGAGCTGGTGCCCGGCGTCGATGATCAAGGCGCGCGTCGCTTCCAGCGCGCTGTCGATGATTTCGTTCAGATCGACTCGACTCTTCCTGAGCTCCAACTTGCCCTGTGTGATGCGGGAGACGTCCAAGAGGTCGTCGATCAGCCGCATGATCTGCTGCGTTTGACGCTCGAGTGTCCCGCGAATACGCGCGGTGGTCTCAGGGTCGTCGCCCGCGAGCCGCATGATCTCGAGTCCCGTGCGGATCGGGGCGAGCGGGTTGCGGAGCTCGTGCGCCAGAGTCGCGAGGAATTCGTCCTTGCGGCGATCGGCGTCGCGCAGCTGCTCCTCGATGTGCTTCAGCTCGGTCACGTCGATGACCGAGCCGATATGGCCAAGGAACACACCGTCGCTGAAGCGCGGCGCGGCCGAGTCGATGGCCCAGCGGTACTCGCCGTCGGCGCGTCGCAGCCGATACTCGAGACGGCAAGGAGTCCTGCCACCGTACGCAGCGTGGACGGCCGTGGCCGTGGCTTCGCGATCGTCGGGGTGCACGGAGTCGAGCCATCCGAAACCAAGCCCCTGCTGGGGCGTAGTGCCCGTGAACGTATACCACTGGTCGTTCAGATACGTGCACCGGCCGTCGACTTCGGTGACCCAGATCATGACGGGCGCGTTGTCGGCCATGTTTCGAAAGCGCGCTTCGCTCTCGCGCAACGTCGCGGCCGACTCCCGGCGCAGGCGCGCGAGGGCAAGCTGCGAACTGATGCGGGCCAACAATTCTTTCGCGCTGAAGGGCTTGGTCAAGTAGTCGTCTGCGCCCGAACCGAGGCCCTCGAGGCGAGCCTCTTCGCCAGCGCGAGCCGACAAAAGAATCACCGGTAGATCGCACACGGCGGGGTCGCTGCGCACTGCGCCGAGCAGCCCGAAGCCGTCCAATCGTGGCATCATCACGTCGCTGATCAACAGGTCGGGCTTCGCCTGGGCGAGCCGCTCGAGCGCCGCCTGGCCGTCCGCTACGGCCGTCACCTGGTACTCGTGGCTGAGCAGTCGGCGCAGGTAGTCGCGCATATCTGCGTTGTCGTCGGCGATCAAGACGTGGGCTCGGACGCCCGTGGTCGTGCGCGCGGGGAGGCTGGGTTCTTCCGACGCCAGCGACGGGGGCGGGTCGGACTTGGCGTCGGGAATCCAACGCAATGCTTCTTCGACGAACGGACCCGCCCCTGACGAGGCGGGGGTCGAGAAGGGGCTCCCCGCCAAGCGATCGGACGGCAGGTGCGCCGTCCCCAGCGGCACGCGGACGGCGAAGGTGGTGCCCTGGCGGCGCACGCTTTCGACGCCGACGCTGCCGCCGTGCAGCCGCACCAGCTCGTGCACGAGCGCCAGGCCGATGCCCGAGCCTTCCTGGGTTCTGGCCGCGACGCCTGCCACTCGATGGAAGCGTTGAAAAAGCTTCGGGATTTCTTCCGGGGGGATACCCGCACCCGTGTCCGTGACTCGGAGCTCGACGGAATCATCGTGCGCGTCGAGGCTAACCTGGATCTTGCCTTCCAAGGTGAACTTGAAGGCGTTGGAGATCAGGTTCAGCACGACCTTTTCCCACATCTCGATGTCGACGTAGACCGGCTCCGACAACGTCGGGCAGTCCACTTCGAGCTCGAGGCCAGCTCGCTCGCACGCCGAACGAAACGTGCTGGCGAGCTCTGCCGTGTACGTGGCGAGGTCCGTGGGTTCGAAGTACGCGCGAACCCTTCCGGCCTCGATGCGAGAAAACTCGAGCAAGGTGTTCACGAGCTTCTTCAGGCGCAGCACGTTGCGCCGCATCATCGTGAGCAGCTGGCGCGTCTCGCGGGGCATGCTGTCGCCCAGCAGTTCGTCGAGCGGCCCGAGCATCAGGGTCAGCGGAGTGCGAAACTCATGGCTGACGTTGGCGAAGAACGCCGTCTTGGCGCGATCGAGCTCGGCGAGGGATTCGGCGCGTTCGCACTGCTCGTGGTAAGCCTGCGCGTTACCGATGACGTCGGCTATCTGACGCGCCAGCAGCTCGAGGAAGCCTCGATAGTCGTCGTCGAACAGTCGAAATGGATTCAGCCCCACGATCAGCATGCCGGGAGGCACCGAGTTCGCGGCGGTGGTGATCGGCAAAAGCACCGCGCTCGTTGGAGGCGTGCGCCACGCACCCGTGGGCAACGCTGGCTCGAACGCGATGTCCGTCACGTATTTCATGCGCTGCGTCTGCAGCACCTCGGTCATCGGCCACACCGAACGATCCAGGCTGACAGCAGCGGCTGCGGCCGGGTGGCTCGGATCGATGCGACTCGACCCCACCAAGCGGACCTGGTCGCCCTTCGCATCCGTCATATAAATCAGCGCGAAGGGGATATCGTGAGGACTGGTGCAGAGTGCTGCCGCGCTGCGTTCGCAGGCTTGTTGCCAAGTACGGGCGTCCGCCGTGCGTTCCGCCAGTTCGCGCAGGAGCGCCATTTGACGCTCGCCGATCACCCGGGCGGTATCCTCCGAATTGGCACAAATGATCCCGCCGGCCCCGACGCCGTCGTCCTTCGGAATTGGACTGTATGAGAACGTGTAGTAGGTCTCTTCCGGGTATCCGTTGCGCTCCATGATCAGGAGCTGATTTTCGACGAACGTCCCGTAGTCTCCGCTCATGGCGGTGGACAGCATCTGGCCGATCTCGCCCCAGAGCTCGCGCCAGACCTCGGCGACGGGCTGCCCGAGTGCTTCGGGGTGCTTTCCTCCGATGATGGAGAGGTAGGGATCGTTATACAGAAGAATCAGCTCTTCGCCCCACCCGACCCAGATCGGCTGTCGCGAGGTCAGCATGATCCGCACTGCGGTCTTGAGACTTTGTGGCCAGAACTGCGGCGGGCCCAGCGGCGTCGCGTCCCACGCGAATGCTCGTATGCGCGCCCCCATCTCTCCACCGCCGGAGAGAAACTGCACGTTCTCGGAGGTCGCTCGCTGCCGTTGAGTCATGGTTCCCAGTACCCGCGATCAGGCTAGATGACGCGGCCGTCATCAGCTAGCACTTACCCCGCGATGACGCCGATGCGAAAGCTGGTTACTGGTTGCAGCGACGCTTCGTTTCCGGTGTTGCTGCAGGACATCGGTCCCACGACCGAGTTCGCCGCTCATTGCCACTGCCGAGCGCAATGCGCCGCAATCCTCACCGGTTGGGGCGTTCGTGCACACCGAGTACGCTGCTGATGCCAACGATCGAGCTCAGGGCGCGAGGCTCGTCCATGCAGCTTGGCGAAACCAGTGCCCACCGTGCCGGCCGAGAGCAGGCGCAGCGGGCTCCTGATGATCGCACGCGGGAACAGCAGCTTGCCGCCCCTTAGATCTGCTTCCGAGAAGCGGAGATTGTCAAAGCAGTCGAGGCGATGCGTTCGAGGCGATGCGCTGCCTGGCTCGTTCGTAAGCAACGCAAACAACCTTGACGGAGGCGCGGTTGTGCGTATACTAAAGAACTCATTCAATATCTGCGACAGGCGCGGCCCAATGTGCATCTCGCGGGCCACGTTCAAGGGATCCCCCGTTGCATCCGTGCGACGGCGCGCTGCACGGCCCACAGGGTTCGCGCGGCAGGTGCGTACGGGCCGCAGGGCTCGCGCGGTCGCTGCCGCTGGGGGGAAACGTGCTGAGCGTGGCCACGGGCCGATCAAGTCGGAGGCGTTGCTTGGGATAGCTGTGCCCGCACGCGGGCGAGCCAGTGCTCGGACACCCAGCGAGTTCGCCCGAGCCGAGTTGGCGCGAATGGTAGGCTAACGCGACAAGCGCAACAGACCGCTGCCACCGCCGACCAGGAAGTGCGCGTCGGTGACGTGGAAGCTGGTGCGGGGCCTGAGCCTGCACAGGACGTCGCGAGGGCCGTCGCCGTCGCCGTCGACGGCGACGGAGCGCACTGCGCCGGAGAGCAGACCCTGGGACCAGTACAGCGTGTCTTCCCAGACTTGGAGCTGGAGCGGATCGATGGCGCTCGCCAGCTGCACGCGGCCTGAGTCAGGCGCCCATTTTTCGATGGTGCTGAGCACCGTATCGCCCCAGAAGATCGCGCCGTCGCCGGCGGCCATCGGCCCGCCGAACGTGACCCGAGTCAGCGGCTCCCGCTGCCCGCCGGCGAGCGGGATGCGCTCGAGGTGATCCGAGAGGGCGTCGATCCAGTAGTAGTAGCCGCCGTGCAGTACGGCGCCGAGCGGCTGTCCTCCGCCGACGAGGAGCTCGGGATCGCCGCCAGCGAGCGGGGCTCGCAACACGTCGTGAGGGTCAGTGGTCGACCAGAAGACGTGGCTGTCGTCGAGCACCAGGTGCTGCACCGAAGGCGTGGCCTCGACGACTACGCTCGCTGCTTCGGGGTCGTCGAGCGGCGCCCGTACGATCTGCTGACCGCTCGCCGTGGCGTGCGGGCGGGCCCAGACCAGCTCGTCGGTGCCGGCGCGGCGCAACCACGAACCGGAGAAGGAGCCCATGGTTTCCGGCATGCCACCATCGATGGGGATGCGCCGCAGGGCCTCACCTTCGACGAAGTACACGAGGTCGCCAGCGAGCCCCAGCACGTAGATTTCGTAACGTCCCGACGGGTGCAACAGCTCCAGAGACTCTGCGCTCGCCGCGTCGGGATCGAACGTGGGGCAGGGGGCCGGCGTATCGGCGCCGCCCGCGCCTCCGCTCGTGAGCGCCGCCGCGGTCGTCGCAGCACCGCCGCTGTCGTTCTGGTATGTGCTTTCGGGGGAGCCGCCTTCGCCGCCCGCAGCGCCGCTGCCGCTCTGGTCCGAGGCACGCTCGTGCTCGCGACATGCCTCGAGCTCCAAGAGAGCGATCAAGCTCAGGACCCTTACCGATGCCGCGAGGGGACGCACCTCGTCGAATTTAGGTTAGAATGGGTGCCATGATCCACAGTGGTCGCCGATCGGAAGGTACATGGCGGCGCCGGCTGGTCCCCGGTGCACGCCGCTGGGCGGTGGTAGTCGCTGCGATCATCGCTGCTTACGTCGCACTGCTACTGAGGCCAGAGGCGCTGCTGGCGCATGAAGTTCGCGTGCAGAACCTCGCGCTGCATGCGTCGAACCCGCTCCCGCCGGAAGCCGAGCGACTTGCCGAGCAGGTGCTCGCGCGCATCCAGCGATCGCCATTCTACGACGCCCGCGAGGTGTACCGCGTGTTCTTGTGCAGCTCACCTGCAGAGTTCGCGTTCTTCGCTCGGGAACAACGCAACGTGGGAGCCATTTCCATGGTTGGGCTCACCGGGCACGCCTTCGTGCGCCCCTCGGATATTCGACAGAAGCGCCTGATCGGTCCGAAGGGCCGCCTGCTTCACGACGACCGCGATCTGGTGTACTTCATCACGCACGAATTGGCGCACACGATGGTTGCGCGGCGCGTGGGGCGCTTGCAGTACCTGCGCCTCGCGGTGTGGCAGCAAGAAGGCTACGCCGACACGCTAGCGAAGGAGCACTTCGATTACGAACGCATGCTGTCCGCGTTTCTCCGCAAGGATCGACGGCTCGATCCGGGAGCATCGGGTCTGTACCTGCGTTACCAGCTCATGTTCGAAAGCCAGCTGCGCACAGGGCTGACGGCGCAGCAGTTACTGGCCGAACCGCGCGACCCGGCTCCAGTCGAAGCGCTGCTAGCGCTCGAGGCAGGCTCGTCGCCAGCGGTCCACGAGCAGCGAGTCTACCGCAGGTGAGGGCCGCCAAAGCTCGCGGGCCCCGCCACGAACAGTGGTGAGGCCCGCGACTGCCAGACGCTCGGCTCGTTGGGACTACTCGAGCCGTGCGGACGACAATGTCACCCCGCCGATCACCGGGAGCTTACCCGGGAGCTTCCTGCGCGACGCGGATTGGATCAGCCACACGCCGTCGTTGCCGAAGCCGAGGGCGTCGGCGCTGCCGTCCTGCGACACGTCGGCCATCACGATGGGGTTCTTGTCGACGCGCCAGCCACCGGCTGAGTAACCGAAGTTCTTGATCCGGAATTCCGTGGTGCCGAACGCGCTGCCGGTGGACGGCGCCACGTACAAACCGTTGTCGAAGAAGCCTACGATATCAGCGCGGCCGTCGCCGGTGACGTCGGTGACGAAGCGCGGGTGCTTGTCGACTCGAAAGCCTTGGTCGTAGGCGAAGGCACCGATCTTCCAGTACGCGGGGGCCGCGAACCCGGTGCCTGTCGCGAGCGAAACCAGAACGCTGTCTTGGCCGAACCCCACGATGTCGCTCATCTTGTCGTTGTTCACGTCGGCCATGAAGCGGGGGTGCTTGTCGACGCTCCAACCGCCCGCGTTGGGCGCGAAGCCAATCAGCCAAAAAGTTGCGGGCGAGAGCCCCGTCGCGGTCGCGAGCGAGACCCAGACGCCGTCATTGCCGAAGCCGACGATGTCTTGACGTCCATCCGCGTTCAGGTCCGCCACGAAGCGCGGGTGCACGCTGCTGCGCCAGCCCTGGTTGTATCCCATGTCTGCTACCGCGAAGACGGGCGAGCTGAAGCCGCTGCCGGTGGAGTACGCGATCCAGATGCCGTCGTTGCCGAAGCCGACGATGTCTTGGCGCCCGTCGTTGTTGAGATCGCCCAGCAGGCGCGGGTGCCTGTCGACGCGCCAGCCTTGGTTGTACCCGAACTCGGCGAGTACGTAGGCTGCGGCGCTGAAGCCGCCGCCAGTCGTTGCATAGGCCACCCAGACGCCGTCGTTGCCGAAGCCGACGATGTCTTGTTTGCCGTCGGCGTTCAAGTCCCCGAGCAAGCGCGGGTGCTTGTCGATGCGCCAGCCTTGATCGTAGCCGAACTCCGCAAGCACGAACGCGGCTGCGTTGAAACTATTGCCTGCCGAAAGGGCCGAGTAGACACCGGCATCCCCGAAACCAACGATATCGCTGCGCTTGTCGGCGTCGAGGTCTCCGCTCAGGCGCACGTGCTTCGTGGTGCTCCAGGCGCCAGCGTTGGTTCCGAAATCGGCGAGCACGAAGGAGGGGCGGAACTGCCGCAGGCCGTAGAGCGCCTTGGTGCCGGCCAGATCGGTGCTGCTCAGCAAGCCCGCGTTGTTGTAGGTGGGGTTGCAGTAGTTCATGATCGAGTTCAGATCCCACGCGCCGAACATGGCGTCACCGTTCGAACCCTGTGGTTCTTCGTCGCAGGTCTCGGGCGTGTCCGGCCGATTCTGTTCGTGAGCGTAGCCAATCGCATGCCCGAATTCATGCGCGGCGATGGAGCGAATGCACGACTCTTCCAGCCCCAAACAACCAGAGAAGGGTTGTTCACCGTCCTCGGTGAAAGTGAACTTGAAGTTCAGGACCATGCCGCCGACCATTCCGTTCAGGTCACTACCGAGCGCGTTCACCCGCGGCCACTCGTCGGCCACTCGAATACGGATCCCCTTGGAGGTCGAGGTGCACTTGTTCCAGCCGGTGAATTGCACGCCCGTTTCTGTCTCGTAGGCCTTGGTGACTTGGTCCTGCACCCAGCCGCGTGCGGTGGCCTCTGCGCCCGGAGTTTTCTCCCAGCAGACGCCGATGAGGTTAGTGGGCCAGAGCTTGGCGGATGCGTAATAGAGCTCCTGACCCTGACTGTCCAACGCCGCTGCCTCTTCGTCGTCGACGGGGGCGCCGCAGCCTTGAATGAGTGCCAGACCAGCGAGACTGACGAGGGGGCTCACGCTTCCGAATGAACGCATCTAGGATCTCCTTTGTGGATCGAGGGGTGGCGCTGCCGAGCCAGCGCCACCCGTACCTCACAGCAAGCGCCATGCCTTCCCTTGCTCGAGGCGAGCCCGCGCTGCGACGCCGCGGCACGATGCTCGTCAGATTTCCGAAGTCGAGCATTAGACCAACCAGTCTCACGGTTTGGGCGGCGCTCAGGCGCGAAGCCGAAATGGCGCTGCTACCGGAAGCGAGTGCCTGTCACGGTTGCATGCAACAGTTGCCTGCAACCGCCACGGTTGCAGGGCGCTGGGAGCAAGCAAGGCTCAGCGAGTGACCTTGAACTGCCCGGGATCTACCCCGAAACGCCGCAGCCATTTTTGGATCTGCTGGCGGGCTTTCCCCATGCGCCGCGCCGTTTCACTCACGTTGCCCTCGCTGTTCCGCAGCGCTGTAACGAGCGCGTCGTAGAGGGCGCGGTCTTCGTCGGAACGCGGGGGCAAGGACGAGCCCGTGGCGGCCGGTGGAGCCGAGTGTCTGTCGGGCTGAGTCGTACCGCGGATTCTCTCCGGCAAGTGCTGGCGAGCGATCGGCGTCCGGTCGGCGAGGACGAGCGCGGAGGACAGGCATTGCTCCAGCTCTCGCACGTTGAGCGGGAACGGGTAGCCGAAGAGCGCGCGCGCCGCCTCGACGCGAAGTTGTACGGGCGCGCCGCGCGTGTGCCGCGCGAGCAGCCGGCTGATCAGGAGTCCCAGGTCCTCCTTCCGTTCTCGCAACGGAGGCAGGGTTTGAACGTAGCCAGCGAGCCGCGCGTAGAGATCCCGCCGGAACAGTCCGGCTTGCATCATGGCGTCCAGATCCTTGTGCGTGGCGGCGACGACGCGCAAATCAGTGCGGACCGAAGCCGTGCCTCCGACGGGCGTGACGTCACCGGTCTGCAGCACTCGCAGCAGGGCGGCCTGAGCCCCCAAGGTCAGATCTGCGACTTCGTCCAAGAACAGCGTGCCGCCGTCGGCGCTGCGGACCAAGCCCGCCTCGTCCTTGTGGGCGCCAGTGAACGCGCCACGCGTGTGGCCGAACAAGAGTGCTTCGACCAGCGCCTCGGGCAGTGCTCCGCAGTTCACCGGCACGAACGCACCGGCGCGTCCGGAACGGGCGTGCACACGTTGCGCGACGACCTCTTTCCCCGTCCCAGTTTCGCCCAGCAACAGAAACGACAACTGCGACGCGGCGACGCGCTCGAGCTTGTGCAGCGCTTGCTCGAACTCCGGGTTCAGAGTCTCGAGTCCGCTCGACGGGTCGCAGGGGACGACCAGGTCTTCCGCGAGCCCCAGGGGGGCGCGGCTTACCCGAAACAGGAACAGCGTGGAACCGACCTCGATCAGTGCGCCATCGTGGAGCTCAGCGCGGGTCACCGGCGCGCCGTCGATCTTGCTGCCGTTGCGAGATCCCGCGTCTTCGAACAACCACACCGTTCCTGCTCGGCGGAGACGTGCGTGCTGCCCCGACACCCGCATGTCGGGGACCATCAAGCTGAGTGTCCGTTGCCCGCCCTCACCACGGCGCAGGTGTGAGCGAGGCCCCCGACCAATCGTGACCTCTGCGACCCGGTCGAGGCCGTGTCGTGAAGCGCCGGCAGAAAGCTCCTCGGTCTCGAGAGCGCGCACCAAGAAGGTGCCCACCCAGCTACTCAGCGCGAGCTCTTCGAGGTCCGTCGCGTCCTCGGTGGTCGAGAGCGGGTGGGTCATCGTGCTGTCGTTCTCTCGTCACAGCATGCCAAGAAAGCTCCATGGTGTCGCCCGCCCGGAGTCTGACCCGCGCGTTGCCAGTCGGATTTCGTCAATACCCCATGATTGGGCGCCCGATTCGGTGGCGGATAGCAGCGCGCTGCCACAAGGTGCGACCAGGCGCTCGCTCGCTCCTTGCTCACCAGGCCCGACTTGGGGCTTGCTCGAGGCTCACCGCGCCGCTTACGCTCGCTGCAAAGTACCTGGAGTGGGGTACGGGTTT
The DNA here is from genome assembly GCA_025937785.1 of Polyangiaceae bacterium. Classification (GTDB taxonomy): domain Bacteria; phylum Myxococcota_A; class Polyangia; order Polyangiales; family Polyangiaceae; genus JAICQQ01. The sequence continues at coordinate 1,378 of JAICQQ010000071.1, read as the reverse complement.
CAGGAGATGCGGATGACGATTGGAAGAAGCTTCCTTGGCTATGGTGTGCTCGTGAGCTGCGCGCTCAGCGTGAACTGCGGTGGCGGCGGTGGCGGCGGCAGCGGCTCGAACGATGAGGGGAGCAACGCTGGCGGCACCGAGAACAGCGGCGGCAGCGACAACGGCGGCGGCAGCGGCGGTAGCGACAACCACGGCGGCAGCGGCGGCAGTGACAACGATACCACCAACGCCGGAGGCAGCGCCGGCGAGGCTTCAGGCTTTTGCGAGCCGGGAGACACCCGCAGCTGTACGGGCCCCGGCATGTGCGAAGGCAACCAGGCGTGCGCGAGTGACGGGCGCCGCTGGTCTGCCTGCCAGTGCGCAGGGACCACCTCCATGGGTGGCGCGGGGGGCACGGTGGGCGGTGCGGGGGGTAACGGCGCGGACGGTATGGGTGGCAGTGCCGGAACCGGCGGCGATGGCGGCACGGGTGGTGAAGGTACGGGTGGCGACGGCACCGGGGGCACCCCCGGTACCGGTGGTGATGCGGGCACCGGAGGCGGCGGCACGGGTGGCGATGGCACCGGAGGCGACGGTACTGGTGGTACGCCGGGCACCGGCGGTACTGGAGGCGACGGTGGCAGCGGGGGCGGCACGGGTGGCACGGGTGGACTCACTTGCTCGAGCCCTAGCGACGGAGTTCGGTTGCTCCCGATCCCTGGCGAAGAAGTGAACTCCGGCTGGATCGAAGGCGACGACAACTGCGTCGGCGTCGAAGGCGCCATCTATCTGCAGAAAGACTCCGCCGGTTCCGAAATCTCCGTCACCGGAATGACAGACCGGATTTGTATCGCGGGTCATGCCGAACAGGTGCAGGGGAGCAACTTCGACGATTACTGGGGTGCTTTCGTCGCGATTCAACTCAATGCCCCGGATGGCACCGCGTTGCCCTACGACTCCGCGACGCCGGGCGTGGACGGCTTCAGCTTCGAGCTGACCGGACTCGATGTTCCTGCAGAGGTCAGAGCGCGCTTCAGAGTCGACGGCCAGAGCGCCGAGTACTGCAAACGGATTTGCGACGCGGGCGTGCAGTCGGTGTCGTTCGACGACACCTATCTGGAATGTTGGGAGAGCGTGCCGGGTGCGGGCCCAGCCGCCAACGAGGTCGTCCGGCTCGAGTTCCACATCCCCGCGATCATGGGTGAGGACGTGAGCTTCGACTTCTGCATCGAAGACCTGACCGCCATCCTCAACGGCTCCAATCCGGGCGACCCCGGCATTTGCCCGTCGACCGGTGGTACAGGCGGATCGGGTGGTTACGGCGGATCGGGCGGTTACGGCGGATCGGGCGGTTACGGCGGATCGGGCGGTTACGGCGGATCGGGCGGTTACGGCGGAT
>JAICQQ010000235.1 GCA_025937785.1 Polyangiaceae bacterium | reverse complement strand
GAGGCGAGGAAGCCATTCGGCCAGAAGCCGGTCTCGATCGAGTCCCCGTGTTCGCCCCGTCAACAGCAGCTTTCGCTCGGGCGGGAGGTTGACCTGCTCGAAGATGGCACGCGCATCCGCGACACGGTTGACGACGACCCCGACCACCTGGGGCGTGTTGACGGTCGCCTCAGTCGCAGCGCCTGTCTTGGCTGCGTTCTTGCGCCCCCTGCGCTTGCTGAGCCTGTCGTCGGAAGGCTGTGCATCATCCCCAGCAGGCTGCGCCGCTGGCCCTCCAATGAGTGCGCCGACCTCCTTCGCGATCACCGAAGCCAATGCCGCGCGGTCATCGTTGGAGGCTTTGACGGGAACAAGCCGCGCCAACTTGCTTGCCGTCAGCCGCGGTTCCAGTACGTCACCACGATGACCGGTCGCTTCGAGAACAAAATCAGGGTCTTCACCTGCGGTTGCGGACATCATGAGGAACCGAGACGGACGGCCAACAGAAACGTCTGCCCAACCTTGATAGCGCTCGACGAGCGCCCTCATCGTTTGGCTGAAAGGTCGAGAGCAGTGAGCTTCGTCCAGGATTACGAGGGTGTCTCGGCCCAATAGACCTGCGTGGATGGGCCACGAGCGTGGGCCGTGTCGCCCGTACGCACGGAAGAGGAGGCGCGAGCCGATCTGGTCGACGGTGGACAGCACTACAACGGGCTGAGAGGGCGTCTTCGCCCAGTCTTCGTCCGGAGGAATCCCTCCACGAAGGACGGAGACGCCGAGGGGGGAATCGGTATCGCCAAGCTTCTTCAGGCGGTCAGCTACAAGCTTGGTCTTCCCCGCCGAGGCGCTCGCCAGGCAACTCGCCAGGTGTCGCGCTCGCTCCGCGGCTTCGTCAACGACGACGCGTCGATCGACCACAAAGGCAATTCGTCGGCATGCGCCCGCAGCGCCTGCCGCGAGCACGAACAGCCCGATGTCGATCAGAGACGTCTTACCGCTCGCGGTAGGAAGGCCGAGAACGCGCGGCCAGTTTCCTTGGAGCACCTCCCCGCACAGACGCTTCTGCCACGGGAACGGCCTATCGCCGTGGCACTCGCGGAAAAACTCCTCAAAGTCGCAGACGGTGAGATTCATGCAGCCCCTCCGCTGGTCGGACGACAGAGGCCGTAGCCGAGATATCGACCGGCACCGATCACCAGCGGTCCGCTCACAGGCTCCGCGAATACAAGGCGCGCATGAATGTGACGGCGCCGCGGAGCGCTCGCGGTTGACCGGAAGAGCGTGAACTCCCGTGCGTGGTCGGAACCCGCGATGAAGGGGGTAACCGAGAGTTGGATGTCAGAAGGCGCAGAGAGGCCGAGGCGCTCGCACGCTCGCGCGACACCAAGCTTGGCGACTTCGCCAAGGGGGTCTCCCGGGTCCATATCGAACGAAATCGGAGTGACGGTGGTCCAGAACTTCGAGCTGCGAGTCCAGGTTCCGGGAAGAAGCCCGTGGAGGGGCGTCTCGAGCGTCTGCCGTTCGAGCTCCCAACGCCCGAGCGTGCCAAGGTCGAGCATCGTGAGCTGCTGAATTGCGCGAAGAACCGTTCGTCGTTCCTCACCCTTGAGGACCTCGGGCAACAGCAACGCGACGCCCAGGAGATGACCCGACGCAAAGGGATGATCGACGTCGGGAAGGGGTACGAACGCGACGTGCGGTGCGGTCGTCTTTGCGCCATCGCTTATTGCGCGCCCGCTGACGATTTCGGGTGGCTCTTGGCTAAATGGCGGGGCACGGAAGATGTCGTTGAGCGTCTCGCGCAGGCGCCGTGTCGATCGTTGTGAAGTAACGAGTGGCAGGCGATGGGGACCACCCACGAGCCGCAAGACCACCATGTCACGCCACGGAGGTCTTGGACCGGCGGGCGCCTCCGCTGCCGGTTGACCATATGGTTGCCAAGAACTCGTCGGCGGTCGACGACCGGCCTTGAAGGCGTGTTCCAGATGAGTCAGGCGGCCTTCGTAGGGGACGCGTAACAACGTGGTTCCATTGTCATCCGGGACGAGCGCAGGAGCCGAGATCTGGCTCGAAACGTCCAGGGCCACAAGCGAAGAGGAGTGTCCCAGATATCCGACAAGCCGAGAGAGGCTCGCCGCGCATTCCTGGTCCTCGCTCGTCCAGGCTTCGACATCCAACGGCCGTAGCCATGCGACGGTTGCGTGTGGTTCCGAGAGCTCGAGTTCTACGGCCTGCGAGACGAACCGACGCTCCTTGCGATCGCGTCCGATGCGCATCGCCCCCATGACGGAGAAGGCCTTGTCCTGCTTGCTGTTCGGATCCCGGTAGTACGGTTTCCAGCTATCCGGCACGGGCACGAAGCTGACCCGACCGACGTCCGCAGCGGCCCTCTTGGCATGAACGTGAGGAGGCGGCGCACTTGCTAGGCGCTCGAGGAACCTTCGCTCCCGATCAGGCCGACCAAGATCGGCCCACGCCTGTACAAGCGCCGAGAAGAGGCGGTCGGGATGGGGCGGCCACTCGCCGCGATCCTTTTCGCTTCCACGCGAGACGTCGGCAGCCGCGACGCGCCCGAGCAGATAGCGCACGCGGAAGGAAAGCACCTTAGTTCCCTTCGGCGGCGAGTTCGCGGGAGCGTTTGACGACCCTCGCGAGCTCCTCGGTCGGCTTCAAGGTGATCGGTGTGGAGTTCCACGATAACCCCTTTGCCGAAAGGTCCCTGGTTGCTTCGTCCAGCAGCTTCCGCGCCGCGTCATAGGTCAGCGTGAAGGGATCCTTCTTCCCGCCCCCAACCTGCTCGATCGTCAGCTCTTCACACTCAGCAAACAGATCGCAGCGTGACCGGAGCGAGAACCCTACCTTCCACTGCCAGGCGATCGCCGTCAGCCCGAGGACGGCGAGTACAGTCTGTGCGGCGAGGTCGCGTTCATGATCCGCTTCGCGCTTTGCGGCTTCATCGCTCTGCTTCTCGGCGTGGGGGATCACTGCCTCGTCAATCGGAAATCGCAGCCGACGGAGCGCGGGGAGCGAAAGCACCGTAATCTGGCGGGCGCTCCGCACGGTGACGCCGCCGTGGTTCAACGTTTTGGTTTTCGGGTTGACGAGCGAGGGCGTCACGTTTCCGAGCCCCACTTCCGAGAGCTTCAACGTTCCCGTCGCGCCCTCGTCGGCGAGCTTCCAGCTGCCGTCGTCGTTCTTGGTAACCGGCAGGTCCTTGGTGGTGCGGATGACGGAGTCCAACCGACTCGCGGGCCTCTTGCCGGCAGCGAAGCCGATGCCGATGACCTCGGACACGAGCGCGCGCTGGAACTTCTCGCCAAGGCCGCCACGCGCGCCGTGCGAGTCCCACGCGCCGAAGACAAGCGCCGTCGGGCAAAGCTCGAAGAGTGCTGTCGCGTTCGCAACGCTGGTCTTCTCGAGACGCTTGCCATGCTCGGACGAGTCCCTCCCGGGCTTCCGGGGACGGAAGGGCTTGCGGCTCTTTTGCCCGTTCTCTTCTCCTTCGACTTCGCAGGCGAGGAAGAGTGCGTCGAATACTCGGTGCGGTGCTTCTAGGCTGCTGACCTTCCCCACCTCGGCCGCCTCTGTGCCCGCGAAGTCAACTTCGACGAGCGGGAACTTGAGGTCACCCGACCGATGGCCTTCAAGCAATGCGTTCTCAAGGCGGTTTGCCTGCGACTGCACCGAGTCCAAGAGCACGCACTGTTCTTCCTGGCCGTTGATGATGCGCGGTTCTACGGCGTAGACCGACCCCTCATAGGTCGGAGGGAAGATTTTGTCACCGTCGCCGCCGGCGGGTTGCAGCTCTGTGATGACGCGAAACGCCGCTGCGTTGCCCGCGATCGCGTCGCGGATGGTCTGTAGGTCGATCTCTGCCATGGGCACCCCGTGAAAACGCGACCTTAACATGGGGCGCCAATGTACAGGAGCGGTATTGGGCACTCGCCGCCCCGGCGCAGAGAGGATTCGTGTCCCGTTTCGGTGTGGAGAACCGCGTTTCCCACCCACACACCGAAAGGCCCCGACCATGCCCCGACCCCGCCCCAAGAAGCCCGTCCACCTTGAAGTCACCGGCCTCGCACCGCTCCCTCCCGCGATCGAGGAGTGGGAGCGCGCCCTCGTCGAGCCCGTGCTCGCCCGCCTCTTTGACACGCCGACAGCGACCGCCATCGAGCCGAAGGAAGCACGCGATGGCAAAGGGCAGTGAGCGCACCCGCTGGGTCAGCTATCTCCGCGTCAGCACCGTGGAGCAGGCCGAGAAGGAGCTGTCGCTCACGGCGCAGCGGCGATCGGCGGAGGAGTTCGCTGCACGCCACGAGGCCGTCATCGATCACCACTATGTCGAGCCCGGCGCGTCGGGCACTGATACACATCGCGCCGTCTTCAACGAGCTGCTCGGCGACGCGCTCCGGCCCGGCAGCGCGATCGCGGTCATCGTTGTGCACCACACCTCGCGCTTCACACGCGACGCCACGCATGCGCGCGTCGTAAAGAAGGAACTGCGCCGCGCCGGCGTGCGCGTGCTTTCGGTCACGCAGGAGATCTCTGAGGACCCGATGGGAACCTTGATGGAGGGCTTCTTCGAGTGTATCGACCAGTACGAGTCGGAGGTGAACGGCCTGCGTACCGCGGCGGCCATGCGCGAGGCCGTTCGCCAAGGCTTCTACCCGGGTGGCCTCACGCCCTACGGCTACTGCAAGGTGCCCGCCGAGGCGCAGGCGGGGAGGAAGCCCCGATACCACCTCGCGGCGCAGCCCGACGAAGCCGCGATCCTTCGCACTATGTACCGGCTCTACATCACGGGCAGCGGCGCGCTAAAGGTCGCTGAGTCGCTGAACGCGCTTGGCTTCCGGACGCGGAAGGGCAACCTCTGGGACAAGGGCGCCGTGATCCAGACGCTGCAGCAGTCGGCGGCCGATGGCGTCGTAAGGTGGGGTGTTCACCATCGCGGCAAGCTGCAGCCAGCGGAGAAGTGGATCACGTTGCCTGTCGAGCCGATCATCGACGCGAAGACGTACGCGCTCGTGAAGGAGCTCTGCGAACAGCGGCGTCCCACGGAGTTGCCCGGTCGTGCCTCGGCCAAGCCGCGCGTGCTCACCGGCCTGGCACGCTGCGGGCTCTGCGGGTCGAGCTACCAGCTCGAGACCTCGGGCAAGTCGCTCGACGGCGCGACCTACTCGTACTGCTACTACAATTGCCGCAGGACGCTGCGTGGCGGAAAGAAGGCGTGCCCGGGCTTCCGCGTGCGCGTCGAAGACCTCGACGGTGCTGTGCTCGCGGCGATCGCCGACGTCGTGTGCTTGCCCGAGCGCGCGGGAAGACTTGCGCGCCGACACCACTGGCCGCCAACATCCGAGGTGAGCGCGGCCTGGCGGAACTTCATCCTGCGCGACCACGACGTCGGCCGGACCTATGCGCTCCAGTTGATCGACCACGTCGATGTGCATGCCGAGCGAGTCGTGATCGTCCCGAAGGTGGCCGGTGGGAGAAAGGATCTCCCGATGCTCGGTGCAGCCGAGTGACGTGCGTGCTCGAATACCAAAAGAAAAACGCGAGCTTTTGAGGGCTCGCGTTTTCTCCCACTACCGTGGGTTTCAGCTCCAGCTCCAGGACTCGAACCTGGGACCCGGCGGTTAACAGCCGCCTGCTCTGCCAACTGAGCTAAGCTGGAATGCGCGGCGAAGACTAGTCGCGCTGGGCGGAACGTCAAGGAATTCGGAAGGAGATTCGTCGTGTTCGTTTCTCGCGGCAGAAAACGCCACTCGGGGGGGGCGGGCCGGCGAGACTCGGTTCGACGCAGTCGCAAAGGCAGTGAGAAGTCACCCCCCACGGTCGGCCGGCGTTGACCAGCGGGCGTGCGCGTGCGAAACGCGGTCACCAGTGGTTCAGCACGACAAAGCCGACCACGGGGCGCCCGTCGCTGCCAGCGCCGAAGCCCCGATGGCCCAAGGTGACGCCAGCACCGCGCAAGATACCGCCCGTTCAGCCGGGCGCGGAGGCCTCGCCGTTGCCGCTGCGAAGCTCTACTTCATCATGGTCGGCCTGGTGCAGCAGATCGCCCTGAAGGCCGTGCTCGGCCTGCAGGGCTACGGCGATCTGTCCACCGTGCTCTCAGCCGCCAGCGTCACCTACAATCCCATCACCTCCACCTCGATCCAAGGGGTGAGCCGCGCGGTCGCCGCGTCGGCCGAGGCGGAACGACCGGAATCGCTCCGTCGCACGCTCGTCATCCACATCGGCCTCGCCGCCGTGTCCGCGGCCGGCTTCTTCGTCTTGGCGAAGCCCGTGGGCGCGTGGATGGGCGCCCCGCATGTCGTTCCCGCCTTGCAAATCTTGAGCGCCATCTTGCTGCTCTACGGCATCTACACGCCGCTGGTCGGCGCCCTGAACGGCACCCGTCGCTTTTTGTGGCAAGCCGGGCTCGACGCCACCGCCGCCACCTTGCGCACGTTCGGCCTGATCGGCGGTGCCTGGTGGTTCGCGAGGACCGCCGCCGATGAGCTGGGCGGCGTGGAAGGCGCTTCCGTAGGCTTCGTGGGGGGAGCTATCGCCGTGGTCGTGTTCGCACTGGTGCTGGTCGGCACCGGCAAGAGCGGACCGGGCGGCATCCGCACCGGCGCCCATATCGCCTACATCGCCCCGCTGCTCGGCGGTCAAATCCTGCTCAACCTGCTGTTCCAAGCGGACGCCCTCCTGCTGCGCCGCTTCGCGTCCGATGCCGCCGTGGCCGCGGGCATGTCCGCCGAAGCCGCCGGCGATCTGGTAGGCGCCTACCGAGCCGCCCAGCTCTTCTGCTTCCTGCCCTACCAGCTGCTGCTCGCCGTCACCTTCATCCTGTTCCCCATGCTCGCCACCGCCCACCGCGACGGCGACACTCGAGCAGTCGCGGACTACACCCGCGCCGGCATGCGCCTGGCCGTGCTGCTCGCCGGCATGATGGTCAGTGTCACCAGCGGCATTCCCAGCGAGCTCATCGCGCTAGTCTTCGGCGCCGACGCCGCCGCTCTCGGCGGTGGCCCGATGCAGCTCTTGTCCCTCGGCCTCGGCGCCTTTGCCCTCTTCGGCATTTTCACCAGCGTGCTGAACAGCTTGAAGCACGAAAGCGCAAGCCTCGTCGTCACCCTGGCCGCCTTCATCCTCGTCGTCGCGCTCTGCTTCCTCCGCGCCCGCACCGCCGGCTACGGCACCGACGTTCTCTGGAAGACCGCCCAAGCCACCACCATCGGCCTGGTGCTCGCCACCATCGCCGCAGGTTGGCTCGTCAAACGCCATGCGGGCGCCCTCATGCCCATGAGCACCGCGCTCCGAGTCGCCGCCGCCACCGCCCTCGCCATCACCCTCGGCCGTTTCCTGCCCGACGGCGGCAAACTCATGACCATCCTGCACGCCGGCCTCATCGTCGCCGCCTACGCAGCCGTACTGCTCATCTCACGCGAGCTGAATCGCAACGACCTCGCCCACCTGAAGGCGATCGTCACCCGCAAGAAGCCCTGACGGCTCCGCGTTCAGCGCGTCAGCCCATTGAGCATCGCGACGAGTCGCCGCCCCAGCGCCAGCACGCGAGGCAGCGACGATGCCCGCGCCTCGCCGCCCGCCACCGCGATCTCGACCGCAGCGCAAGCCTCCACCACCTCGCCCCGAGCGATCACGTACGCCCGAGCCTTGTCCGCCCGCGTCTCCCGCCCCGCCCCCTCTGCGATGTTCAGGCAAGCCCCCTTCGCCGCCCGCAAAGCCTCATCCTTCAGCTTGCGGTCGATGATGCGCGCCTCCTTCACAGCACCGAGGAACTCCAGCGCAACCCCGTAAGCCGCCAACCGATGATGAGGAAGAGGATATTCTTTCATAAGTGTTCTTGCTCCTTTCGCAAGAAAGGAAGGAGCAAGAACACGAGGAAGAGCCCCGCGAGAGCACTAGAGGGGGAGCAAGCCACCCACCCCCTGCAAGCGCCCAGTGACGCCGTAGGCGGCACGCGCTTGCCCCCGAGGCAAAGCGAGCCCCCGCGATGCGCAAAGCGCGAGCTCCCTGCGATGCGCGTAGCGCGAGCTCCCTCAGCCCTTCCCCCGCGATGCGCGAAGCGCGAGCTCCCCTGCGATGCGCAACGCGCGAGCCCCTGCGATGCGCAACGCGCGAGCCCCTGCGATGCGCGAAGCGCGAGCCCCTGCGATGCGCGAAGCGCGAGCTCCCCCAGCCCTTCCCCCGCGATGCGCGAAGCGCGAGCTCCCCCAGCCCTTCCCCCTGCGATGCGCATCGCGCGAGCTCCCCTGCAATGCGCGCAGCGCGAGCCCCCTGCAATGCGCGCAGCGCGAGCCCCCTGCAATGCGCGCAGCGCGAGCCCCTGCGATGCGCACAGCGCGAGCTCCCCTCGCCCCTCCCCCGCGATGCGCAAAGCGCGAGCCCCCTGCAATGCGCACAGCGCGAGCTCCCCTAGCCCCTCCCCTGCGATGCGCAAAGCGCGAGCTCCTGCGATGCGCAACGCGCGAGCCCCCTGCGATGCGCAACGCGCGAGCTCCCCCGTGAGCCGCGAGCGGCGAACTCCCCGAGGGAGCCCGCCGCGTCCGAAGCGCCCCTACTCCCGCTTCAGAATCATCAACTGCACCCGCCGATTCCTCGCGCGGTTCGCATCCGACACATTCGGCAACAGCGGCTTGTCCTGCCCATACCCCTTCGCCGTCAACCGGCTCCCCTCGATCCCCAGCCGCATCAACGCCTCCTTCACAGCCTCCGCCCGCTCCTGACTCAACCTCAAATTGTAAGGCGCCGCCCCCGTATTGTCCGTGTGCCCCTGGATCTCCACCAGCGCCACCTTCGGGTTCTTCACCATCACATCCGCGATCTCCTGCACGATCGCCATCGAGTCCGGAAGAATCTCCGCTGAGTCGTGCTGAAAATGCACCGTCTCCGCCAGCTTGATCTCCCGCGCCGTCACCACCACCTTCGGCCGCTCCGGTCGCTTGTTGAGCGTCAGCTCAACCCGCAAATCCTTCTGCCCTTCCACGGTGTACTCCGTCACACTCGTCAAATACCCCGGCGCCGTCGCCGTCACCCGCGCCATCCCCGCCGGCACGTTCTCGAAGCGGAACGACCCTCCATCGTCTGCGTCCAACGTCAGCTCGCGCTTCAGCTTGTCCTGAATCGTCACCTTCGCGGCCACGATCGGATCGCTTGACTGCGAGTCCAGCACCGACCCCAGCACGTTGCCCACCTTCGGCAGCGCTTCGATCTCGCACTCCACGCGAACCACCACCGGTCCTCCCGCAGGTCCCACGCTCGGCCCCTGCGGCGGCGCCATCCCTGGCCCCTGAGGCGGTAACGGTGCTTCAGCTCCAGGATACGGCGGCGGCTGCGGCTGCATCCCCGGCTGCGGCTGCATCCCCGGCTGTGGCTGCATCGACGGATCCGTCGGCTGCATGCCAGGCGGCGGCGGCATCGGCGGCGGCGGCACCTGCCCCAGCCCCGGAACCCCGACCCGAATCAGCTGCGGCTGATAGGGCGGCAGCGGTTGGTATTCTGGCTGCCCCGCGGGCGGAGGGCCCGGCGGCGGCTGTGGCGGCAGCGGCTGCATCCCCGGCGGCCCCTGCGTGCCCGGCGCCGGCGCAAACGGTGGATTCTCCATCGGCCCCGCGTCGCCCGGCACCACCGCCACGCACTGCCCTGGCTTGTAACCTTCAGCCGTCACGTTGAACGTGTAGCTGCCCGGATCGAGATTGATCGTCTGGAACGTCCCGTCCGTGCCCGTCACCATCCCCGTGATCGTGCGGCCGTCGTAGCGGACGATAGCGTCTGGCACCGGCGCGCGCGTCGTCTTGTCGACCACCGTGCCACTGATGTACCGCTCGATCGGCGCTGGCGGCGCCAGCTCGCGCTCCACCTCTACCCGCTCGACGATCGGAGCCGGGGGCTGCGTGTCGACCGCGTAGGCGAAGCCAAACCAGAAATTCCACGGAGCCTCGGGCGCGACCTCTTCGAGGAAGGTCGAAGTGCCGCCCGTGCCGATGTCCACCGCCAAATTGAGCGACAACCCGCGGCCCTGCCACGGAAACACCCGCGTCCCGAGCGACAGCCGCGATGGCGATGTCGAAAATCCGGCTTCTTCACCCAAGCACTTGTCACCGACCAGGTCAGCCTCGTCGATGTTGCACACGTAGCCCTGGCGATTCACCGGCACGTCGATGGTCCACTCCAGGAACGGCCGCAGGTACTCGTGGATGTACTCTGCACCGAGGCCAATCTGGAAGGCATCCACGCGGTTGATGTTGAGTCCGAAACGCTCGACACGCGTGATGGGACCGCCGCGCCCTTCGGGTGGCTCGGCGTTCTCGATGTCTTCGACGACCTTGCCCGAGTTGTCGAATTTGTAACCCAAGTTCAGGTGCGCCCTGAGCGGGATGTTCTCCGCCGCGTTCGAATGATTGTTGAGGTCCATCGTGCCGACCGCGCGCAGCGCGAACCCGGTACCGGCGCCGTCGACACCGATGCCGCCGGTCCCCATCAACAGCAACAGCTCGGCTTCGCCGCCGAAGAAGAACATCGAATCGCGCTCTTTCGGCATGAACCCTTTCAGACCCAGGTTCATGTCGCCCAGCACCTGTAAGAGTTCCGGCGACAAGCGATTGTTGGAGCTCGCTGAGTTGTAGAACCCCATGTACGCTTCCAAGAAGGAAGTCACCGTCGCAGAAACCCCGAGGTTAGCCGTCACCCTCGTCGCGTCGTCCTCGGCATCGTTGGGCACGCCCGTGACAGGGTGTACGCAGGGTGTGCCTGGTCCGCACAAAAAGCCCGAACCAGAAAAGTAGCTGCCCCAGAGCGAGAAACGGAACGTGCCCGGCGCGCCAGAGCCTGCTTCGCGCACGCGGAGCAGCCCTGTCGAGGCGCCGATGGTATTCTGAATGTGCATCGAATCCTCACGCCAATCGCCCCCGGACTCCGCCGCCCCGACGTCGCCGCTGGCTTCGTCACTGCTCTCGAACCCATCACCACTCGCGGACGCTTCCCCCGAGTAGCTGAAACCGCCGTCATCCGCAGGCGGCGGACCAGGCGGCGGCATCGGCGCCGGTTGCTGGGGCGCCATCGGCGTAGGCTCCGGTCCCATCGGCGGGGCCGGCTGCGGTTGCATCCCCGGGTCCATCGGCGCGGGTGCTGGCGGCATGCCTGGCTGAGTGGGTTGTGGTGGTGGCGGCAAGGGTGGCGGTGGCTGCCCCAAAGCGACTCCACTCGCTACAGCCGACCCAAGCAAGAACAACGACGCTAGACGGACCTTCCTCATGCTCCTCAATGCCCCATTCGCGATCGCAGCGCGCGCTCGTTCGGGCAAGCCGCGCTGCTTGAACTCATATTTCCCACGTACTCGGCCTTTTTATCATTGATTCTAGACACGTGCCGACATCCCGGACGAATCTTTGTCATTCGAGGGCATAACGTTCGAGCGCGCCGAGCCCGCGGCGCTACGCATGGCGGCCGGCCGGTTGCGACTCTGCCCGCCGCCTCGCCGCTGTAGGGGGGCGAAGCTTGTCCGAGTCGGTCAACGTGAGTTACACAGGTAGAGGCCACGAGTCGCGGCGAAAAGCTCAGGTGAAGTTGAGGGAAGCTTGGCTCAGCCGCTGATTCAGGTATCCGATCTCAGGAAAGAGTTCCGCCAAGGGTTGCTTCGCAAACGCGTCGAAGCCGTCAAGCGAGTTTCCTTCCAGGTCAACCAGGGTGACATCTTCGGCTTCCTGGGTCCCAACGGGGCTGGCAAGACGACCACCATCAAGATGCTGACAGGGCTCATCTCGCCGACGTCAGGCAGTGCCCAACTCTTCGGTAAGAGCATCCCGAGCCCAGAAGCGATGGAGCACATCGGCTTCTTGCCCGAGAACCCCTACGTGTACCCTTACCTCACGCCGCGCGAGTTCGTGGAGATGTGCGGGCGGCTTTCCGGCGTCAGTCGCAAGAGCATCGCAGACCGCACACGTCGGGTGCTCGATTTGGTCGGCATCCTCTATGCGGCGGATCGCCCGGTCCGGCGCCTGTCGAAAGGCATGCTTCAGCGGACGGGACTCGCTGCGGCGCTGGTGGCGGATCCCGAGCTCTTGATTCTGGACGAACCGATGAGCGGCCTCGACCCGGTGGGCCGCAAAGAGGTGCGCGACCTCATCCTCAGCGAGCGGGCCGCCGGGCGCACGATCTTTTTTTCGACGCATATCCTGACCGATGTCGAGACGATGTGTGACCAAGTGACGATCTTGAGGAAGGGGGAGGTCGTGGTGAGCGGGCGGCTCTCGGATCTATTGCGCGGGTCGGCGCAGCGCACGGAGGTGGTGGTGCGCACTGAAAGCGAGGACTTCGATGTTTGGTGCGAGAGCGCGGGGTACGGGGTCGAGCGCGTCCGGGAACAAGTGACGATCGACGTGGTGGGCAAGGACAAGGTGAAGCCGCTGTTGCAGCATGCGCTGGATGCGAACTTGGAGGTGGTGCGGGTGATGCCACGCAGTGAGACGCTGGAGAATCTGTTCGTGCGGGAAGCGATCGCGCCGAAAACTGCGGGGGAGCGGACGCTGCCTGCGGGGGAGCCCGACGTCGAGTCGAGTTAGCGGGGGCGGAGGGGGCTCGGCTGCGCCTCGCGGGGGTGGGGGCTCGCGCTTCGCGCTTGCGGGGGCTCGCGCTTCGCGCTTGCGGGGCTCGCGCGTCGCGCTTGCGGGGCGGGGGGCGCGCGGTTCGGGGTTGGGGGGGCGCGCGGGTCGGGCTTG
>JAICQQ010000349.1 GCA_025937785.1 Polyangiaceae bacterium | reverse complement strand
CGCCGTCGACGCTTGTCCCAAGGAGGCCGAAGACCGCGACGGCTTCGAGGACAAGGACGGCTGTCCAGACGCCGACAACGACGGCGATGGCGTTCCGGACACGCGGGACAAATGCCCCGATGAGTTCGAAGACATCGATCAGTTCCAGGACCAGGATGGTTGCCCCGAGGAGGACAACGATCAGGATGGCGTCCCGGACGCCCAGGATCTGTGCCCGAACGAGGCCGAGAAGGTCAATGGTTACGAGGACAAGGACGGCTGTCCAGACGAAAAGCAAGTGCGCGTCGTGGGGAGTAAGATTCTCCTGGACGACGTGGTGCACTTCCCCACGAACAGTGCGGTCATCGAGGCCAAGAGCTTTGCGTTACTCGAGCGCCTGGCGAAGCTGCTGCGGGAACATCGCGAGTACATCCACATCAGCGTCCAGGGTCACGCCGATGCACGCGGCCCCGACGCACACAATCGTGTGCTCAGCGCGGCTCGAGCCAGGTCAGTCATGCAGTTCCTCATCGAGCATGGTGTCGAGTCGGATCGCTTGAGCTCGGAGGGGTTCGGTTCGGAGCGTCCCGTCGATCCTGGTACCACGTGGCAGGCATACTCGCTCAATCGACGGGTGGAACTCGAAGTGACCCGGGCCCCACTCGACGAGGCGGGCGACGCGCAGACGGATACACCCCCGACGAGCGCACCCTCGACACCGGCAGCGCCGACTCCCGCGGGAAGCGCACCGGTCGCCGCCCCCCCCGAAAGCGAGGAGAAGCCATGAAGTCGGCACCGGCCCTGGTCTTTTCCGCGCTCGCGGGGCTCGCCGTGACGCCCGCCTGCTACGACGGAAGCTTCGTGGGGGCGGAGTGCAACGTCGGGCTCACCGAGTGCGGGGGCGAATGCGTCGACCTGACGACCGACAACCTCAATTGCGGCGCGTGCGGCGTGGCCTGCCCGGGCGGACGCATCTGCCACGAAGGGCTGTACTGCGAAGCTTTCGAGCCGGGGACGGCTGGCTCCGGAGGGACTACCGGCGAATGCGTCGAGCCCTTCGTGACCGCCGAACACTGCGGATCGTGCGCGACCTCGTGCCCCTCGACGGAACCGCTTTGCTCCTGTCAGGGCGAAGACTGCGAGTGTGTCGCCGAGTGCAATGCGCCCCGCGTCGTGTGCGGCACCGCCTGCGTCGATCGGGACGTCGATCCCCTGAACTGTGGCTCCTGCGGCTTCGAGTGTGCGAGCGCGCTGTGTGAAGACGGTGTCTGCGTCGGCGCGGTTCCCGGCAACGTGGTGCTGATGTGCACTGGCTTTCCGCAGGTCCGCCAGTACCACCCGACCACCGTTCTCCTGGGCAACGCGGCCTTCCTTGCGCCGCTGTCCGTCATCAGGATGATGCTTTACACGGAGTTCGCGGATCCCGGCGCGCAGTCACGCGTCGTCCAGGCGCTGGACTGGTCAGCAGATCTCCACGCCAAGAGCTACGAAGCCGCCTTCGTACAGGCTGCGGCCGATGTTCCACAGCAACTCAACGTCCGCGATTACCAGGTTCTGCTCGTGCTGGATCAGCCGCGGGCTCCAGCTGGCCAACTCGCGGAGATCGGGGAGTCCTGGAGGATAGCCGCCAATGATTTTCTCGCATCTGGCGGAACCGTCATCGTGCTCGATGGCGCCAGCGGCGCAGGAGAGATGGCGAGCTTCGTGACGAGCGCGGGGTTGTACGAGCTCGAAGGTGAAGCGCTGCTGCCAGCGCAAGCGTCGCTCTTCGTGCAAGCGCCGTCGAACGCGGTGTGCATCAACGTCCCCTCGCCCTTCGGCCCATTGGGCCCGGCGTGTGGGTTCGAGGTGAGCCAAGGTCCGGGCCCGAACAGCGTCTACGCTGTCACGGACAGGCCTGCAGGCGAAGAGCTCGGTGCTCCTTTCGTCGTCCATCGAGTGGTCGCCACGAACTGACGCGCGGCATTCGAACCCGACCTGTGTTAGGCGGCGCCCGCCCACGAGGGGACGCTTGCTTCGGACCATGCCCTGAAGGAGATTGGTTCTACGAGGATCGCTGAACAACTGGTGCGCGGCAATTGGCAGCGCACGACCCGAGCGCATACTGAAAAATGGAGCTTCGGAATCCGAAGCCCGCGCGACGTTGCCGACTTGGGACTCTCTCTCCGCGGTGCCTTGCGACGCAAGCTCGACGGCAAGCTGCCAGTCCTTCCCTGGCTCACCTATCCCTATTCGCTACCTCGTGTCGGTGATCTCCGGATCCCGCGGCGGATCGGTGAAACCCGCGGGACGCGATCGGCGCCATTCACCATTCACCGGTGAAGATTTGGGCCAGGGAGCAGGGGGCGGCGTAGAAGGAGCCCGCCCGCCAAATTAGCGAAAGCCCAGGGCGGCAACCCTAGGCTTTCAGGAGTTCTCCTTCGTCGGGAGGACCGTGAAGTCATCACGGTTCGCACTCCATGTCCAGAAAACGGCGGCATGGAGTTTCTTGTCATCGTCGGAGTACCGGCTCGACTGTTGCGAGCGGTGTCGGATTCAGCTTCGTTTCTGCGGTCGCTGCGACCGGGGACAGCGCCTGTGTGTCGAGTGCAAGCCGTTGCGTCGGCGTGAGTCCCTGCGTCGCGCAGCCGCCACGTACCGAGCGAAGCTACGGGCCCGACGGCTCCAGGCGGCGCGGCAGGCTCGCTACCGCGATCGGGTTCGGGACAAGCTTCCAGCACAGAAAGTGACGCATCACTCGATGACAGAAGCCCCGGGCTCGAGCACGTCATCCTCGTCGCCGACGATTCGTGTCGGCAGAAAGGACAACGATGACGTTTCAGTTCACGAGGTGGGGCGCTGCTCCATTTGCGGGGCACCGCTATCGCCATGGGCTCGGCGACGAGGTGCTCGCGAGCGACGGCGCGGGCACTTGCGAGCCCCCCGGGTTCCGCGAGGGCCACCCCGGTGAGGGACCCCAGCCATGATCTCCAAGGAAATCGAAGCCGACGTGCTGCGCCTGTACCACGGAGAGAAGTGGCCGATTGGCACGATCGCCAGCCAACTCGGCATCCATCACACCACCGTCCAGCGCGTGCTGCGGCATACCGGCGTCGACTCCAAGGTGGTCGCGCCACGGGCATCGATGGTCGACCCGTTCGTGCCGTTCATCGTCGAGTAGCTCCAGAAGTATCCCGATCTTCGCTCGAGCCGACTCTTCGTCATGATCAAGGAGCGCGGCTACCCAGGCGGGCCCGATCACCTGCGCCGCATTGTAGGACGGCTCCGACCGAAGAAGCCCGCGGAGGCTTTTCAGCGGCTGCGTACGCTGCCTGGCGAGCAAGGACAGGTCGACTGGGCTCACTTTGGCAAGCTGCAGATCGGTCGCGCCCTGCGTGCCCTCTGGGCGTTCGTCATGGTCCTCAGCTATTCGCGGCGGATCTTCCTGCAGTTCTTTCATGGTGCCGCGATGCCGTTCTTCGTGCGGGGACACGTCGAGGCTTTCTCGGCGTTTCAGGGGATTCCTCGTGTCTTGCTCTACGACAACCTCAAAAGCGCCGTTCTCGAGCGGCACGGCGACGCAATCCGGTTCCATCCGACCCTTCTCGAAATGGCGGCCCACTACCGGTTCGAGCCGCGCCCAGTCGCCGTCGCTCGCGGCAACGAGAAGGGCCGCGTCGAGCGAGCGATTCGATACGTTCGCGAGGCATTCTTCGCGGCACGGACCTACACGGACCTCGCAGACCTGAATCGCCAGGCTCTAGAATGGTCGTCCACCGCGGCACTCGACCGATCATGGGTCGAGGATCGGTCGCGTACGGTGCGACAGGCGTTCGAAGAGGAGCGCGGTGTTCTGCTCCCATTGCCCTAGCCTTTCCCTGCGCACGAGCGCGTGGAGGTCGAGGTCGGAAAGACGCCCTACGTCCGTTTCGACCTCAACGACTACTCCGTTCCTCATGACCGGACCCGCCGCACGCTCGTGGTGTTTGCCGATCTCGACCAAGTGCGCGTCGTGGACGGTAACAGCGTGGTCGCCGTCCACACTCGCTGTTGGGACCGCGGCCAACAGCTCGAGGTGCCCGAGCACGTCGAGCGCCTCGTTGAGCAGAAGCGCCGGGCTCGCGAGCATCGCGGCCTCGACCGCCTCGCGCGCGCTTGTCGTAGCAGCCAATCGTTCCTCCGAATCATCGCAAAGCGCGGCGGAAATGTCGGCAACACGACAGCGCGGCTGCTCCAACTACTGGACGCCGTCGGGGCCGCCGAGCTCGAGGAAGCCCTCGTCGAGGTCCTTGAGCACGACAGCATTCACATTGGGGCTGTCCGACAGGTGGTCGACCGCCGTCGCTCGATCCGCGGACTCCCGCCGCCCGTCTCCGTCCCCATCGCCCGCGGTGAGCACGCAGACATCGTCATCACTCCGCATTCCCTATCCACCTACGACTCACTCAAGAAGGACCATAAACCATGACTGAAATCAATCCCGACGAGCTCAAGCCTAGGCTCAAAGCGCTCGGCCTCTTCGGACTGATCGCCTGCTGGGACCAAATCGCCGACAAACCCTGGCTACAAGAAGTGCTCGCCATCGAGGAGCGAGAGCGCAAGAAACGCAGCCTCGAGCGACGTCTCCGCCACTCTCGCGTCGCGTCGTTCAAGCCGATGACCGACTTCGACTGGGCATGGCCCAAGAAGATCGACCGCGAGGCCATCGACGAGCTCTTCACTCTCGCTTCCATCAAGTCTGGCCACAACACGGTACTTGTCGGCCCCAACGGCGTCGGCAAGACCATGATCCTCAAGAACGTCGCCCACCAGGCTGTAGTGCGCGGACACAACGTGCGTTTTGCCACCGCCAGCGACATGCTTGCCGATCTGGCTGCTCAGGAGTCTTCTGCGGCGATTGCGCGACGCCTGAAACGCTACACCATGCCGCACCTGCTCTGCGTCGACGAAGTAGGCTACCTCTCGTACGACAACCGCTACGCCGACCTCCTCTTTGAAGTGGTCACTCGCCGCTACGACGCCCAAAAACCACTGCTGCTCAGTACCAATAAGGCGTTCTCAGAGTGGAGCGAGGTCTTCCCCCACGCCGCCTGCGTCGTCACGCTCGTCGACCGCCTTATCCACCGCGCTGAAGTCGTCGAGATCGAAGCCGACAGCTACCGGCTCAAGGAAGCCAAGGAGTTCAGCGCCGCCCGCACCAAGCAGCGTCGGGGCAAGAAAGTATCCTTTCGCCAGAGCCCGTCCTGATGCCCGATCTCAGGCGTGGTAGGGGCCCGGCCGCTTCTAGTTCGGGAGCTGCCAGGGCAGGAGGACCTCGCCGCGGCGCGAAGCGAGTACGGCCTCGCGCAGATACCGCGCTGGGTTCACGCCGTGAAGCTTGGCGGTCTCGATCAGCGAGTACAAGGTCGACGCGGCGACGGTCCCTCTCCGCGACTTCGATCCGTAGTGATTTTTCCTGCCGACGACCGGACCTCTAATCCCGCGTTCGGTGGCGTTGTTGTCCAGTGGGATGCGTGGATCTTCGGTGAATCGCTTCAAGCGTTCCCAGTTCGCGATCGCGTACCCGGCAGCCTTGCCGATCGACAACGTCTTGAGCAGGGCTTGGCTCCAGAGCCACGTCTTGAGTCGCTCGAGCACCACCATAGACTCAGTGCGTCGAAGTTCAGCGCGACGCTCCAGGTCGTCGCCGGCCTTGGCATCAATCTCATAGAGCTCACCGATCCATTTGGTGGCGAGCCCGGCTTCAGGATGATCGGCCTCAGCTTCCTCGAACTTGCGAAACACATGCGCCCAACACCCAACGACTTTGACACCCGGGCTATCGCGTGCTCCGGCCTCGTGCGTCTTGAGCGCATCACAAACGACGATGCCTTCGTAACCACCCACGAGTTCCACGAAGGTACCCTTACCTTTGTCGTCTTTGATCTGATGGCTCACGACCTTGGGAGTGGTGATGCACCACATCTGCCATGGCTTGCCGTTACCATCGAGTCGCTTCCAACTTGTTTGGTCGAGCCCGATGACGGGTTCTGCAAGCGCGGCTTGGATCAGTGCTTTGGCGGCTGGCTCCAGCTGCCGAGCGATGACGTCCACTAGATCCCACAAGGTCTGCGCGGTGATCACCACACCATGTCGACGAAGAATTCGGCGCTGCCGGTCGAGAGGAATGTGGTCCTCGTACTTGTCGTCAACGACCTTGATGGCGAAGTCGAGTGAGTAGCGGCTGCCTGGCGTCGCTCGTTCTGGGCCGATCGCCGTCTCGATGCAGCCGCCGCACTTGCAGCTGTACTTCTGTCGTTGGACGTTCACGAGCTCGTAGCGGACCTCGATCACGTCGATCATCTCCGACGGTTCGAACTGCCCCTTCATCGGCTTGAGGTCACCACCGCATGCGGGACACACGCGGTCGGCCACGTCCAGCTCGTACAATCGATCTACCTTTGGCAGCTCGAGCTGCTCGGTTGCTCCGAACTTCGACCGCGGCTTCTTCGAGTTTTTTGGCTTGTCTGACGGGGCGTCTTCGGAAGCAGCTGCCTTGGCACGCTGGACCTTTTTCGTGAGCTCCGCCATGAAGGCGAGCGTTTGCTGGAGCTCTTCGGGGTTGCCCTTCAGCGCTTCGAGCTCGCGGCATTTTTGTGCGAGCACTTTGAGCAACTGCTCGATCT
>JAICQQ010000174.1 GCA_025937785.1 Polyangiaceae bacterium | reverse complement strand
GGTGTACCCGGGCGCGGCGGTGTACCCGGGCGCGGCGGTGTACCCGGGCGCGGCGGTGTACCCGGGCGCGGCGGTGTACCCGGGCGCGGCGGTGTACCCGGGCGCGGCGGTGTACCCGGGCGCGGCGGTGTGCTCGGACACGGCGACCGAAACGCACGGCAGGCTCAGCAATCGCCCTTGTACCCATGTGCATGGCTTAGTCGGCGAGCTTTCAGCTTCGGCCATTGCTTGCGTTAACGTTCCACTCCAGGTCTACTAACGAAGCGCTCGCTCGTCCAAGGACCAGACATGCGGCCTCCCGCCGTGGTGCGCGTTTGCGCTCGACGTCGTGCACGCGGGCTCGTACGCTCCGGAGCGGAGTGTTGGTTTGTCGAGGAGGCGCTGAAGAAGCCTCGGCGAGGAAGGTGATTACCATGCGCAAGATGCTTGTCCTGCATGGGTGCGTTCGCGCTACTTATCGCGGTTTGGGTGCTTTGGGGTTCTTGACGTTCGCAGGCTGCGGCGCAAGCGCGCCCGACGATCTCCCGCTCGGCACCGTCGAGAGCGAGATCATCGGAGGCTCGCCGGTTAGAGAGGACCGCGGTCGCTTCGTGGCAGCGCTGTTCCAGGACTTCGGCGGTAGTTTCTTCCAGATCTGTGGGGGCACGTTCATCGCCGAAGACGTCGTGCTCACGGCCGCCCACTGTTCGGTCGACATCCTGAGCGTGCTGGACGAACAGAACCAGCTGCTGTTCGGACCCACCGATCCGGCCGTGCTGCGAGTAGCGCGCCGTCCGGCTTCGCTGGCGGCGATCGACGAGGCGGAGCTCTTGGAGGTCGAAAGCGTCTACGTGCACCCTGGGTTCGATTGGGCCACGCTCGACAACGACGTTGCGGTTTGGAGATTAGCCAGCAGCTCGCCTGGCCCCGTGCTTCAGCTAGCTACCCCACAGGCGACGGCCGATCTCGAGCGCCAGCAGGCCAAACTGAAGACGCTGGGTTACGGCGTCACGGACACCGAAACGGGCGAAAGCTCGGACGTGCTCATGCAGGTCAACGTGCCGCTGGTCACGGCCAAGGAGTGTCGAGCTGCCTACTACGAAGCCTCTGGGGGCGCCGCCCAGCGTCTCGATCCGGACGAGATCGTGACGAAGCGGATGCTCTGTGCAGGCCGAGCCGGGAAAGATAGCTGCCAGGGCGACAGCGGGGGGCCGCTCACCAGTGGCAACGGTGCGGACACGCGGCTCGTCGGAATCACCAGCTGGGGGTTCGGGTGCGGACTGCCGGGCCTTCCGGGGGTCTACGCCAGAGTCGCCAAGTACCGGATCTGGGTGAGCCAGTGCCAGGCCGGTACTTGCGATGCCCTGGAAGAGCTCCCCGGTGACTGCCTGTACGGGTTCACGGACTGCGATGGCGAACCTCTCAACGGATGTGAAGCCAACACGCTCGGTGCTCGCCATTGCGGTGGTTGCGGCCGCGCGTGCGCTCGAGGTGAAGCCTGCGTGTACGATTACTTCGACGGTGAATCCAGTGCTCGCTGCGCGCCAGCGCGCCCACTCAGGCCACGTCTAGAGTGTGTTTACGATCCCGGCGACGGCTCGCAGCTCATCGCCTCGTTCGGTTATCGCAACGACAACCAAGACACCGTGTTCGTGCGCCGAGGTCCTGCCAACCGCTTCTTCGGGGTCCCGGGGGCCGGCACCACTCTGTTCGATTTTCCTGGGATCGAGGAGTTTCGTCCAGGCCGTTACGGGAACGCGCCGGTCGTGGCTCTCGGTGACCGTGATGCTCGCTGGAGACTCACCGGTCCAGATGGCGTGAGGCGTGAGGTGACCGCGAGCGCGAGTTCCAAGGCATGTGCCACGAATCCCCTCGAGGAAGAGTTCGGGGAACCCCGCACCAGCGCCGCGCGGAACTACGAAGCGTGGAAGGCCTTGCGGCAGCGGAAGTTTCGACCGAACCATTGAGGGTTCGGTCGAAATGGACCGGCGACGCACTGCGAGTACCATCGACGCTGGGAGGTCAGCGGTGCCGACTGGGAAGAACGTCAGGCCTTGCCCACGGCTTGCAGCCAATCGTGCTTGCCGAACTCGTAGTCGTACACCCGCCGGTACCCCAGGTCTTTCAGGCGCTTGTAAGCGGTTGGGGATGCGGAACAGTTCTCGTCGGAGCAGTAGACGACGATCTCTTGGTTCTTGTCGCGCAGTGTTTGCAGCACCCGCTCGTCGAAATGAGGTCCGAGCGGGATGTTGATGGCGCCCGGGAGGTGGTACTCCTCGTAAGCCTGTGGCGAGAGCACCTCGACGAGTGCGAAGTCATCGCCGCACTCGAGCTTCTTCTTCAGCGCTTCACGCGTGATGGTTTGCATGCCTCTGGCGAAGCAAGCGACGTACCAGTGCGAGCGCGCGGGCCACGAGGCTCATCCTGCCACGTCGTGGCGTTATCGCCTCGTGTGCAACGGGCTGGCACGACCGGCATGACTCGTGCTGGTAACTCGACGCATGTCCGTGCGAGTCAGTCGGCCCCCACCCAGCAAGTACGCTCCGTTTCTGGCCCAGGGCCACCTGGCGCTCGCGCTTGCCGTAGGGCTGACTGCCATCATGGCGCTCAAGGCACTACTGCCCTTGTGGCTGCCGCTTCTGCTGGCCGCATGGTTCGCGCATCTGGCGCGGCCGATCAGTGACAGGCTGGCGGAACGGCTGCGCGGCAGGTCGCGGGCAGCGGCGCTCGTCGTGGTGCTGCTCGTGCTCGGAGTTCTCACGCCGCTGGTAATGGTCGTGCTGTCCTTGACTGGAGACGCCAGCCTACTCTTCGACCGCATCCGCGCTTCCGAGAGTGCCAGCGCCGCGTTGCAATCGTTCATCTCTCAGGAACCGGGGTCAGCGGATTGGCGCGAGCTGGTCACCGCAGATCCGCAACGCTTGTTGGTCATGCTGCGCGAGAACGGCGCCAGCGCGCTCACCCTGGCCACCAACGTCGCGGGGGCCACGCTCGCCGCGATCCTGGGAACCGTGGTGTTCGTCGCGGGCTTCTATGTCTTCCTCACCGATGGACCGCGTTTCGGTGCCTGGCTGGAGCGCAATCTGCCGCTGACTCCCGCACAGTTCCGCGGCTTCTCGCGCGCCTTCTACGAGACGGGTCGCGGTTTGATGCTGGGAGTCGGACTGACGGCGCTCGCGCAGGGCTTGATTGCGTGCATCGGCTATCTGTGCGCGGGTGTTTCGCACGCCCTCGTGCTCGGATTGCTCACCGCTGCGGCTGCGCTGTTTCCATCGGTGGGCACCGCGTTGGTTTGGGTGCCTGCGGCGGGGGTTCTCGCCCTATCCGGTCGCATCACCGATGCGGTGATAGTGCTGGTCGTGGGCTGCATCGCGGGTGCGGTCGACAACTTCTTGCGGCCCGCGCTCTCGCGTTTCGGTCGGCTGCGCGTGCCTACCTTCGTCTTGTTCTGCGCGATGCTGGGCGGTCTGGTCGCGTTTGGCGCATCGGGGCTGCTGCTTGGGCCGCTCTTCGTCCGGCTTGCCATGGAGGGCTTGCGCCAGTGGCGCCGTCGCGACGGTCCGCTGATCGTCACGTAGGCGGCCACGTCAAGGGAAGGGGGGCGTGGTGGTGCTACTCGGCTGCCACTACGGGGCAGAATGTCCCCGTCGGCGCTCGACTACTGGCAGATGATGATGTGCGGGCGTGACGACTGCCAGCGCACGACGTCATACCCGCGCGGGCAGGTTTGGTCGGCGGTCACGAAGCAATCCGTGGCTTCGAGGCAGTACGGTAGCTCGAGCGCCGAGCGGCCGTCCTCAGTGGTCACGGATTTCGGCGCGGGCGTTCCGCAAGCGCCCACGAACACGAGCGTCATGCCCCCTATCCAGGGTCGTGCGCGCCGCCCGAGCCGGTGCAAGGTCCAGCGACGACTCTTGCACTCGGATTTCGCCATGGGTCGTTCGAGAAACGCACATTCTTGCTTCCACTAAACCCGGTCGCCGCGCGCTTCCTGGCGGTGGTCAATGCTGCCCTGTGGGATGGTGTATACGAAGCGTCGATGGTTCGTAGACCAGACCGGCCCGTCGCTGGGGCGTCGGAGGCGTCACGCGCCACCCAGGGGCACGAGGTCTTGTCCAGGACTTCTCACCGAAGACTCATTATCTGCACTCGGGCACCCGTGTTCCACACTCCACACTCCAGGCTCGATGCCCGTGCGAGCGGTCAGCAACGACCCAGGACTGTCGTCGACCGAGCGGGCCACCTTGACACACGCGCGGTTGCGCATATAATAAAGCACTCATTCAAATCTATCCCATGCGCTGCGCTGCGCTGCGCTGCGCTGCGCTGCGCGGGTCGCGTCGCGTCGGTCGAGATCGAGGAAGCGCGTTCGCGTCGATGCGGTGGCGCGCGGCACGGGCCGCGTGGCTCGTCAGTGTCGGCGACACGGGCGCGGTGGCGCGCGGCACGGGCCTTGTGGCTCGTCGTCGGCGGCGGGGACGGGGCTGTGGCTTGCCGGTGCCAGGAGCGGCTTCGAACGCCGCTCGTTGGCGCTCAGGGCTTCGGCGCGTTTTCCGGGGCGTGCGGTTCAGTCGGCGCGGAGTGGTTGGCCGATTCCACTTCGCCCCGTCGCTGGAGGGCCCTGGCCAAGAGCCAGCACAACGCGGCCCAGCTCGCTCCCGCTGCCCAACCGGCGAGCACGTCGCTGGGCCAATGCACGCCGACATAGACGCGGCTCGCGCCGATCAGGAACGCCAGAAAGAGCGCCCACAAGAGGATGTAGGCTTTCAGAACCAGGCTCGCCTGCAGCCGGGCGAGGAGGGCACCGAGCGTAAGGTAAACCGCCGCTGACAGCATCGAGTGACCGCTCGGAAAGCTCGAAGTGAGCACTTCGGACATGTGCGGCACCAGATCGGGGCGTGGCCGATTGAAGAAGCGCTTGAGCCCGAGCGACAGCAGCAGCGCGCCGGTGACCGAGGCAGCGACGAACGCAGCCGCGCGTGGCTTGTGAGCGAGCAGCAAGTGCCCCACGACCGCAATGGTCAACAAACAGAGGCCCGCGACGCCGCCGAGCGCCGTGAGGTCGCGTCCGACCTCTTCCAACCAACCCGGGCCGATCGGGTCCGAAAGGTCACCCGCCGTGCGCAGTGACAGCAAGAGCTTTCGGTCCAGGTTCTGGGTGCCCCCTTCACCGACCGCGTCCGCCACCTCGACGAACACCCACGTTCCGAGCGAGACGGCGCTGATCGCCAATAGCGAGCCCAGTTCGTGCTGCCCCAGCCACCGGAGCAGCGCGCGCACGCGAAGAGTCGGAGCCATGGCCAGCAATCTAGCCGGGAATGACCTGCGGCACTACCGGGCGCGCAGACGGCTTCCACCGACGCTACTTGTCGTCACCCAGTGCGCCGCGCAGTGGATCTTCGTCGACGCTCCACACGAACTTTGCCCCGGACCGTGCCATCTCTTTCAGTGTCTCCAGCTGCTTCATACGCACGAGTTCGGGGTGCTGGGCGAGCGCTCTGGCCTCGTCAATCTGCGACTGCAGAGCCAAGCGGAGCTTTTCTGTCTCGGCCTCCGCCGTGAGCTTCACCCGTTCTTTTTCTGCCTCGAGCCGGCGCAGCTCGGCCTCGCGCTCGGCGTCCGCCTTGATGCGAAGCGACTCGGCGTCTTTACGCGCCTGGATCAACTTTGCTTCCGCCTTACGCTCCGTCTCGAGCACCTGGTTCATGATCTCTTTCAGGTTTCCCGGAAACACCAGATCTTTCACGTCGGCGCGCAAGATTTCGACGCCGTACGAAGCTGCTGCTTCGCGCACGCCCTGACGCACGGCATCCGAAATCTCGTTGCGATCGCTCAAGATGGCGTCGAGCTTTCGGCTCGCGAGAAAGCGGCGGGCGGCGAGTTGCACGTCTTCGTAGATGCGCTCTTCGTACGAGGCGACGTTGTGCGAGGCAGCCTTCGCATCCACCACCCGGAAGTAGACCAACAGGCTCACGCGGATCGCCACCTTGTCGGCGGTGAGGATCTCTTGCCCCTTGATCGTCAGCGAGCGCTCGCGCAGGTCGACCATTCTCAGAGTCCTGGTGGTCGAATCGAAGAGGCTTCCGATCTCGTGCTTGCCTGGCTCGAGCGTCCGGGCAAAGGCTCCATTCTCGTAGAGCAAGCCAACGAACGATTCTTGTACGACGAACGTCTGTTTCGCCATCTCGAGTGATCCTCAGGTGAGCTGTTGAGTGCCGGGCGCCGACGTTGAGCTATGCACAGGACGGTCACTGGCGGAACTCCGTTTTCAGATCTCTTGGATGAGGCCGAAGCTCCAGTCCGCTGTTTCCCACCGGACGCCCGGCGCAGCGACGATCGCCACGAACCGCAGAAATCACAAGCCTAAAGTGCATTCACTACACAGAGCGTGGCGGATGATGCACGCTTGGTATCACATGACGATGATCGGACTTTTCAGTCTGGCGGATCACCTGGCGGATCCGGTGACGGGGGAGATCTCGAGCATGCGGCAACGGCTCTGCGAGGTGATCGAGCAAGGGGTGGTCGCCGAAAGGGCGGGGTTCGAGCGATTTGCCGTGGGCGAGCACCATTTCACCAACTACTTGGTGCCCAACGCCAATCTGGTGTTGTCTGCGCTCGCGGTGCGTACCGAACGCATCCGGCTGTTCACGACCGTGACGCTGCTCGCCTACCGGCATGCCATCCAGCTGGCGGAGGACGTCGGCGTGCTGGATCAGCTCTCCGGCGGGCGCATCGAGCTCAGCGTGGCGCGCGGGGTGACCTTCGAAGGGGCGGGTCACTTCGGAGTCAGCGAGGCGACGGTGTACCGCGATCTGGAGCACAAGCTCGTCGAGTTGCTCCACGTCTTGCGAGGCGGCGCGCTCGAACCAGGCGAGTTCAATCAACGACCGCTTTCGGTCGTGCCCCACCCGTTGCAGGCGCCCCCCCCCATCTGGATCGGCGGTGGGCTCAGCGAAGCGAGCTGCGACGTGGCGGTGAAGTTCGGCTTGCCGCTGATCTTGCCGAGCCTGTTCCGCCACCCCGAGGACTACCAGCCCATCGTCGATCGCTATCGCAACGGGATGGTCGCTCGAGGCTGGCCCGAGCGCATCCGATTGGGGATGCCGAACTACTGCTGGGTAGCGAAGACGACGCAAGCGGCGCGCCAACAATGGCGGCCACGCCTCGAGCAGTACGTTACCGCCGTGAGCAGCTTGCGCGGAAGCTTTGGGCGCAACGTCGATTTCGAGAGCCTGATGGCGGGGCCGGCCATCTGCGGTTCGCCGGCGGAGGTTGCAGACAGAATCGCCTTCATCAACGAGCGACTCGGGCTCGACAACCACATCCTGCTGATGGATGTGGGTGGTATGCCCTTCAACGAGCTCTGCGACTCGCTGGAGCTGATGGGCAGTGACGTGTTGCCCCATTTCCAGCGGGATTAGGGAGCGGTCGGCCCTGTCACAGCGACGGGTTCAGCGACTCAGGGGCAGAACTCGAAGTCAGGGGCTGGGTCAACCTGTGCCACCTGGCACAGTTGAGCCCGGTTGATATTAGCCGTAAATTCATTGGGTTACCGTTACGATGGCGGGGCAGCGTCCCGGCGACCCCGGCCCCGGCGGTGGCGCACTTCGTGCTATCCCCGTGTCAGGAAAAATCTATGCTTCGCCGTCCCATCAAGCCCATTGCCTGGTTCGCCACCACCGCCCTCTTTGCGCTGCTTCAGCTCGCGTGCGGGTCCAGTGAAGGTGGCAGTGGCAGTGGCAGCAGCAACGACCCCGATGCCAATCCAGTGGTCACGGGCGACTTCGAATCCGCCAACCCGAACGGGCCCGAAGGCAGCGGTGCTTCCGGAAACGTCGGCGTTTCGGCCGCTAGTGACGGCAGCAATGGAAGCACGGCCACGACCGGTGTGAACACCAGCAGCGGCGGCACCGGTGGTGGCGATAGCGGAGGCGAGGACCCGGGGCGCCTGATCGAGGAGGCGGACATCGTCAAGCTAACCGGCGATCGCTTGTACGCCATGAGCCGCTACGGCGGCGTCGCCGCGATCGACCTCGCCGACGTCGACGAGCCGAAGCTCTTGGGGCGCCACCGAATCGAGGCGACCCCGTTCGAGATGTACGTGAAGGAAGACGTCGTGTTCGCGCTGTATCAGGACTACGGCGAATACATCTACGACGAGGACGAGGGCACGGCGCGTTTCGTACAGACGAGTCACGTGGTGGTGATCGATGCGAGCGAGCCGGCCAACATGAGCGTGCTGTCGCGCTTCGCGATTCCGGGCTACATCAGCGACTCGCGCATCGTCGGAGACATTCTCTACGTCGCTGCCTTCGAGGACGGCTACTGTTGGTCGTGCACGCAGAATCAGCCGCGCACCACGGTAATGGCGCTGAACGTCGCGGACCCTTCGCGCGTCCAGAAGGTCGACCAGCTTTCGTTCGACGATCGAGAGGGAAGTTACGGATGGCGGCGCAGTCTCACGGTGACCGACGAACGCATGTACGTGGCCGGTCCAGAGTGGGGCAACGACGGTCCGGTAGGGTCGACGATTCAGGTGGTCGACATCTCCGATCCGACCGGAGACTTGGTCGAGGGTGACACCGTGCAGGTTGCCGGGCAGGTCAACAGCCGCTGGCAAATGGACGAGTACGAGGGTGTGCTGAGGGTGATCAGCCAACCCTTCGCCTGGGATCTCGCCGTACCGCCGAGCGTCGAGACGTTCACCGTGAACTCGGCCGACGACCTCGAACCGCTGGGCGCTGTCGCGTTGGAGCTCCCGAGGCCAGAGCAGCTGCAGAGCGTGCGTTTCGACGGCGAGCGCGGCTACGCCATCACCTTCGAGCGCACCGATCCTCTGTTCACGATCGATCTCAGCGACCCCGAAGCTCCAGTGCAAACCGGCATGCTGGAGATGCCGGGCTGGCTCTACCATATGGAGCCGCGTGGCGATCGTCTGGTGGGGCTCGGCTTCGACCAGGACAATCCCGACGGCGCGCTGGCGGTGTCGCTGTTCGATGTGTCGAACCTGAACGAGCCAACCATGATCGATCGCGCCAACTTTGGCGGCGACTGGGGCTGGATGGTCGAGGATCAGGACCGGATCCACAAGGCTTTCCGGCTGTTCGACGAAGCGGGTTTGATTGTCATGCCCTTCAACGGTTGGGTGTACGCCGAAGACGATGACTACTATTGCGGCAGTTGGGTGAGCGGGGTTCAGCTGATCGACTGGCAGAACGACCAATTGACGACCCGCGGCGTCGCGGAGATGTC
Source organism: Polyangiaceae bacterium (assembly GCA_025937785.1). GTDB lineage: Bacteria > Myxococcota_A > Polyangia > Polyangiales > Polyangiaceae > JAICQQ01. The sequence continues at coordinate 7,692 of JAICQQ010000174.1, read as the reverse complement.
CTCCGAGGCACGGCGAGGCTTCCTGCACGAGCAGCGTTTGCTCACCGTGAGCGACGATCGCGTCGAGGTGTTCGATATCTCGGATCGCGACGCTCCGGCGCGCACGGGTAACGTCGCGCTGGCCCAATACGTTTCGCAGACCGTTGCCGCCGGCGACCGCGCGCTGCGTGTCGGCCAGAACTGGTACACGGACAAGCTGGAGGTCGACGTCGTCCCATTGAGCGAGGTAGGCAAGCCGCGCTCCGAGGCTGGCCTCGAGGTCGAGCTCTCGAATGCAGACAGCTGCCAAAGCTACATGTCGCTGATCGATGTCATGGCCACCGAGGACAAAGCCTACTTGGTTTCTTATGGCTACGACCCCGACGTCGATGGAGGCAAAGAAGTCGTGCGCGTTGCGACGCTCGATCTGGCCGATGCCGATGCGCCGAAGTTGGAAGGTGTCGCACTGATCGACAGCGCCATCTCGTGGTACACGTCCGATAGTTGGCTGCCGTCGGGGGAGCACGTGGTGCGTGCGGGCGACGCCATCGTCTTCAATCACCAGGTCATCGATTGGGGGGCCTACCCGGACGACAACACCCTGGTCGAGAGCGGGGTGCACGTGATGGATCTATCGGATCCGAGCGGGGCCAAGACCCAGTACGTCGAGCTGCCCCGCGCCGACGGTGCCAGCGCGCTGTTCGTCGACGGTACCGTGGTGGCGCGCAGTCACTACCTGGCGGATGCAGACGATGTCGGCAGCGTACGTTTCTACCTGGATCGCGTCGATGTCGAGAACCCGGCCAAACCGAAGCGGCTGCCGTCCCTGAACGTTCCGGGCTCGGTCGTCGCAATGTCGGGCAGCCGCGCGCTCACCGTGGACTTCGAATACCGCGTGGAAGAAGACGTGGCAGCGGATGCCTGCTACCAGAATGCGCGGGTGGTGTCGTTCGAGGTCACCACGGGCGCCAAGGACGACCAACCCGAAAAGGGTACTTGTACCTCGATCGTCCAAGCGCTGAAGTTGATCGCCATCGACGGCGCCAAGGTCGAACTGCTCGGCACGGAAAGGTTGCAGCCGGACGAGCGGCTGGGTCGCATAGCCATGGGCGATGCAGTGACCTTCGTCACCGTCAGCAACGCGAACTACTATTACTACGTGGGCGACTGCTACGACTGCTTCTACACCGATCGCAACAAGCTGAAGGTCCTCACGTTGGGCGGGCTTCTCGGCGGTGAGCTCACGGTCGGGCGTGTGGAGGTCAGCCAGGGCGATTGGTACGGCGACGGCCTGATCGTGGCCAGCGGCAGCCGCGCGATCGTGAGCGGTGGCTGGCGCAGCGAGCTCACCTTGCTCGACGCCAGTGACCCCGAGCACCCTGAAGTCGTACGGGACGTGCCCGTGAATGGCTACGTCTCCGACCTGTCTATGATCGGGTCGAGCGCGGTCGTCAGCATGGGCTACGACGGCGTGCAATCGATCTCGCTCGAAGACTGAGTGACACCACGGCCAGGGAGCGCCGCAAGAGGGCGCGGGTCGAACCCTCGTGGCAGAATATCAACCGGCCTCGTCGATTTCGTGATCCATCCGCGTCCCGTGGGCATGAACGGGGTTACGCATGTCGCTCCGTTCTGCCACTTTCCGCTTCGCGGTCTCGTTTTGCGCCCCCGCGGTCGCCTGTGTGATTTCTGGGTGTTCTCCGGCGGATTCTGGGACCTCCGAGACGTCCGGGGCGACCAGCAGCGGCCCCGGTGTCACGTCCACGAGCGTCACCACCACGGCCAGTTCCAGCAATGTCGCCGGAGTCACCGCAACGAACGCGGCGAGCGCTGCGACGACCGGAACCGATACCAGTACAACCACGGGTCCGGTCACCACGGGCGTCACCGCCTCCGGTGCGGCGACGAGTGCCACGACCAGCAGCGTCGGTGGCAACGGTGGAGCAGGTGGAAGCGGTGGGCAAAGCACGAGCCTCACCAGCTCGTCGACGAGCGGCTTGCCGACCACCGAAGGCACCTCCGCGGAGCTGCTCGAGAACATCCCGCTCGGGTGGAACCTCGGTAACAGCCTGGACGTGCCCGAGGGCGAAACCGCGTGGGGCAACCCCGAGGTCGCGGCGAGCCTGCTCGCCGCGGTGAAAGCGGCGGGCTTCGGCTTGGTGCGGATCCCGGTGACCTGGTCGCTATCGCTCGGCGCGGCCCCCGACTACACGATCGATCCGGGGCGTTTGGCGCGCGTGAGCGAGGTGGTGGGCTACGCCGAGAGTGCGGGTCTGATCGCGATCATCAATCTGCATCACGACGGGGCCGACGAGTACGACGGAGTCGAGTGGCTCACGCTGAACGACGCTGACGGGAACATCTCAGAGGCCAACAACAGCGCTGTGCGCGCCCAGTTCGAGCGAGTGTGGATCCAGATTGCGGACTACTTCAAAGATCACGGCCATGGGCTCCTGTTCGAGTCCATGAACGAGATTCACGACGGCTACGACGCCCCCGACCCGGCCTACTACGACATCATCAACGACCTGAACCAGGCCTTCGTGGACGTCGTGCGCGCGAGCGGCGGCAACAACGCTACCCGCCACCTCGTCGTCCCGGGCTACAACACCAACATCGACTACACGCTGGAAGGGTTCGAGGTGCCGAGCGATCCTACGAGCGATCACTTGATCCTGTCGGTTCACTACTACGATCCGTGGGACTATGCAGGAGCCGCGAACACGAACACCTGGGGCGCGAGCTCTCCCGGTAGCGACTCGTGGGGTCAAGAGGATCACGTCGTCGCGAAGTTCGATGCGCTGAAAGCAACCTACGTCGATCAGGGGCTGCCGGTGATCATCGGTGAGTATGGCGCCGTGCAGCAGACCGGCTTCGAAGACTATCGCCGCTACTACATGGAGTACGTGACCAAGGCAGCTCGCGATCGTGGCATCTTACCGGTGTATTGGGACAACGGTGGCCCGGGCAGCGGCGAGGACGCCTTCGGGCTCTTCGATCGATCGACCACGCAGGTGCTGCACCCCGAAGTGCTCGCGGCCATGCTGCGCGCCGCGACCGAGGACTACGCCCTCGACGCGGTGGCGCTGCCGGCGCCCTAGCGGGCGCCTGGCCTCACTGCGCGACGCAGTTGTCGACCATGACCTCCCAGATCGCCTCGCCCGTGGCGGCGTCGCCGGCCGGCGGCGGGTGGATGCCGTCATCCGTGTACTCCGGGTGCCCGTTCCACACCTCGCGCAGATCGAGCCAGTAGCATTCCGGGCTGGTGAGCCCTTCACAGAGCGCCTGCATCTGCGGGCGTAAGGTGTCGAGGCAGGATTTCAAACTCGAGAACTGGCCGCCAATCGGATCGGGATAGAAGAAGTACACCACTTTTTCGGTGCCGTTCTCTTGCATGTTCTGGAACAAGCCTTCCGCCGCCGAGAGCGCTCCGCTGGGGTTGTTCGCTTGCAAGCAGTCGTTTCCACCACCGTCCATCAGCACCACCCTCACCGGGCCCTGATCCACTCCACTTTGGTACTGGTTGGGGATCGAATTGCCGCCGCCCGCGAGCGTGGTTCCGCTGATGGAGTTGTCGCGATAAGACTCGCCCGCGTCGAGGGCACCGGCAGCGCGCGCCAGGTCCTCGATCGTGTGCGTGATCCCGTGCGAGAAGGCGATGAACGACTCACCGATCATCAGGACTTCGCTCCCGGCCACCCCGCTCGACTCGCAGGTCGAAGGGCCACCGGTCGTGCCGCCCGCCGAACTGCTCGCGTCATTCGTGCCGCCGTCGGTGCTCGAGGCGCCGCCGCCACTCGTGCTGCTCGGCCCCATCGTGTTCGAGCCCCCGCCGGTCGTGTTCCCGCCGGCGCCGGTGCTGCTCGCGCTGCTGCTGGCAACGCTCGTCACGGACGCGGTGGTCACTCCCAGTCCCCCCGTGGTCGGGCCGCTGGACGTCGTGGAATTGGCTGCACCGAAGCTAGTGCTGGTCACCGTGTTGGAGACGGACGCGGTGGTGCTCGTGTTGGTGTTTCCTAGGGTCCCAGTCGGGCCCATCGTTCCGTCCAGCGGATCGGTATTGTCCGCACTTTCGCTGCTGCACGCCGCTAGTGCAGCACACAGCGCCAAGGCTGCTCCGCAGCGAAGGTGGCGAATCATTGTCGGTTGGTGGGGCATCTCGAAGTCTCCTGCCCACAGGTAATCATTTTGCGTACAGCGTCGGGGAGTCCCCCAATTTGTCCCCCCGGGGGGCGTTCAAAATTCTACCGCGGGGCCGACGGGCTGTATGACGCTCAGTAGCTGATCGCATCGACGAACACGAGGGCGTTGCTGACACCGGTCGTTTCGTTGAACGTTCTGAGCTCGACGCCCACCTGACGCACCTCGGCTGCGTCGAACGATTCGGGGACCAAGATGGGAGCGTCGCAATCCAGTGTCACTTCGACCCAGCCTTCACCCGGACGCAGGTACGTCCACTCGCCCGAGGCGTAGCCGTAGTTGGCTCCAGCCTTCGCGAACAGCTTGATACCACCGGGGTTTTGCTGGTCGCTCAAGCCGCTTTGGAGGCGCACCCGGGCGCGCAGCGTACGCCCCTGCATGTTCGTCGGGTTGAAGGTCGCCTGGACCTCGATCTTCTGGTTCGGCGCGTCGAACGGTGCTTCCAGCCTCAGCACGCCAGGCGTTTTGTCGCCGTTTTGCGCGTCGTGCCGCACGCCCGTCGACGCTTCCAAGCGCTCGGGTGAGGTCGCGTACAGCTGCCAGCCTTCGGCGTCGGTATCGAAGGTATACAGGTACTCCGTCCCGGTCGCTGCGTCGACGATGGCACACTTGTCCGAGCAGTGGTCGTTCTGCCTAGACGGCTCACAGGCTTCGCCGGGATCGAGGCGGCCATCACCGCAGGTGACTTCCTGGCAATCGTCGTTGCAGAGCGAGAACACGGGCGGGTCGCAGGTTTCGCCCGACTCGATCCGCCCATTGCCGCACTCGATGCGCTGGCACGCATCGTCGCAGGCTCCGGCGGCAGGCGGGTCGCAGTCTTCGCCGTCGTCGACGCGGTCGTTGCCGCACTCGATGTTCTTGCACTGGCCGTCGCACTTACCGGGCTCCGGCGGATCACACTCTTCGGTCGCTGCGATGGTTTCGTCGCCGCAACCGAGCGGACGGCAATCGGCACCGCACATACCGGCTTCGGGCGGGTCGCAACCTTCTCCTTCCTCGACGACGCCGTTGCCGCACTCGATGCTCGAACACGCCGAATCGCACTGAGCGGCATCCGGTGGGTCGCAGTCTTCGCCCGGGTCGACGCGATCGTTGCCACACTCGATGCGCAGGCAATCCAGCGAGCAAGTGCCGGTGCCCGGCGGCTCGCACTCCTCGCCTTCGTCGATACGCCCGTTGTTGCATTCGATGTTGCGGCAGCGGGCGTCGCAAGTACCGGTGCCGGGCGGCTCGCACTCTTCGCCCTCGTCGACGCGCAGGTTGCCGCAGGCGACGATCTTGCAGTCGACGCTGCAGGACTGGTCCCCGTCACACTCTTCGCCCTCGTCGAACATGCCGTTGCCGCAGGACAATTGCGCACCCGTCGAGCCCGTATCGCTGGAGCCCTCGCTCGTCGAGCTTGCATCGGCGGAGCCCTCGTTCGTCGAGCTTGCGTCGGTCGAGCTTGCGTTCGTCGAGCTCGCGCCCCCGGCGCTCGGCGTCGAACCTGTGCTTGCCCCCATCACCTCGGGCGCGTCGCCCTCCAGGTATCGAGTGCGCTTCGCGCAGGCAAGCACGGTGAGGCTAGTCAGGCCAAGCAGGGCCACGCGGTACATGGCGCACAAGGTACTCAGTTCTAACGAAAGCGTCTTGTACGCCAGTGCAAGACCGCACCGCGCATCCGAAGCGGCGGCGCAGTTCGGAATCGATTGTCTTGGTATCGGTGTGTGCGGCGACCGACGCCTTTGACTACTGGGTGATCGTGAGCGTGTACGGCGTGCTGGCGTATTCCGGGGTGTCGAGCGAGTTGCCCAAGGTATCGGGGGGGATGTACGGGTTCACTCTCACGAAGTACTTGCCGGCTTCGGGTACCTCGTGTTCGAGCAGAACGCTGGAGCCCTCGGTATTCGTGCCTTCGCTCGTGATCTGAGTCCCGATCGGGTCGTACAGGACGATTTCGTGGTCGATGTCGGACGCCATCACGTCGACCAAGAAGCTGGTTTCGCCCGCTTCGAGCTCGACCGAGTACCAGTCGTACCAGTCCTCTTCGGCAACGCCGGTGGAGTTGATCCAGCCAGCGAACAGGTAGCCTTCGACGTCCTCGTCCACCTCGATTGCGACAGCTTCGCCGCGGACCTGATTCGGCTCGTGCTCGTCGGGTACCTGGTCATAGTCGACGGTCAGCCGATAGGGGTTCGGCTCTGTCACCTGGAGGTATTTCGTCACCACCAGGCGAAACGTCGCGCCCGGTGCGGCATTGAAATAAAAGTAGACGCTGGCGCCTTCCGTGTTGCTGCCCGTCGAGTGGAACTCGCCGTCGTCGGCCGCCGCCCAGAGCTCGACGTTGGTGTCCCCGTTCGGGCCCACCTCGGTGATGCTGACGCTGGCGACGCCGCCCCGATCGTCTTCGGGGATGGAGAACTCGTACACATCGACGTCTTCGGCGGACTGCAAGCAGCCGTCGAACGCGGTGCCGAGCTCGTAGGGGGTGGTGCTCTCGTGGTCGTCGTTGGGTTCCACGTCGGAGCCTTCGCACGGATCGCCGGGTGTAACGCTGGAGCTGCCCCCGGATCCGCCTGCACCCCCGTCGCTGGCGCCCGCCGAACCGCCTGACCCGGCGTCAGTCGTTTCACCGGCTGCGCCCGCGGCGCCACCCAGAGAACTCGTCGTGACGTTGCTACCACCCGCCCCACCCGCACCTATGGTCGTCGTGGCGATGGACCCGCCGAATCCGACGGATCCGCCGGCGGAGCTGCCTCCATCGCTCGAGCTCGTCGTACCGCCGGAGCTCGTCGTGCCGGAATTAGTCGTGCCGCCGCTGCCGTCGTTGTTGCTGTTCGACGACTTCGACGAGCAAGCAAGGGCTCCAGCGAGCACTGCAGTGATGGGGAGCCAAGAAAATACGGTTCTGTTCATCGACATCTCTTCCTGGAAATGCACCGCTGGTTTCCCGAGCAGGTGGGCCCACGAGTCATTTGGACGGAAGTAGCACGACCGGTGTTCAAACAAACCGCAATCGTACGTGAACGTTGGTGACGAGCCGTCGAGTTAACATTTCGTTCACGCTGGTGTGTCCGAAAATGCCCGATTTGGGATCCATCGCCACAGGCAGTGGCTTGCGCTCTGCTTGATGCACTCGAGGCGATGAGTATTCAGCCCCGGCCGCTGACAGCCCAAGGCGCCCCGTTCCCACCCCCTCAGTGGCCTGCCGCCGCTCACGCTCTTCCGCAGTCCAGTCCGTCGCCACCGTCGTCGCGAGGGTCCACGTCCCGCCACGCGCTGGGTCCCCCCCGCCACGCGCTGGGTCCCCCCCGCCACGCGCTGGGTCCCCCCCGCCGCTCACCGCGACGCTGGTGGAAGCCACCGGCACGGCGTCTCGCAGCACGTATCGCGCGAGTGGTTCTCTGACTTTCAGCGCCTTCCGCGCCCGCTTGCGGGCCATGAAGCCTGTGCCGTAGTCGCGATCGGCTTCCAAAGCATTATGCGCTGGGCACCTGAGGCCAAGGTTATCAGCTGTGTCCGCACCACCTTTGG